>JAILBT010000031.1 GCA_024680755.1 Prevotella sp.
TATCTGTCTAAATGTCTAAATGTCTAAATGTCTATTTGTCTAAATGTCTATTTGTCTATTTGTCTATTTGTCTATCTGTCTATCTGTCTGAAGCTCTATCTGTCCACAGGTCTGTCAGTCAAGTTTCAGCACGGCGAGGAAAGCTTTCTGTGGCACCTCCACGTTGCCTATCTGCTTCATACGTTTCTTTCCGCGTTTCTGCTTCTCCAGCAGTTTTCGTTTGCGCGAGACGTCGCCGCCGTAGCACTTGGCCGTCACGTCCTTTCTGACCTGCTTGACGGTCTCTCGGGCTATGATTTTGGCACCGATGGCGGCCTGTATGGCTATGTCGAACTGCTGTCGCGGTATAAGCTCTTTCAGCTTCTCGCACATGCGCCGTCCGAAGCCCACGGCGTTGTCCTGGTGTGTCAGTGTTGACAGGGCATCCACGGGTTCGCCGTTGAGCAGTATGTCCAGCTTGGCCAGCTTCGACGGTCGGAAGCCGTCGATGTGGTAGTCGAACGAGGCGTAGCCCTTGGATATGCTCTTCAGCTTGTCGTAGAAGTCGATGACAATCTCCCCCAGCGGCAGCATGAAGTGCAGTTCGACGCGGTTGCCCGAGACATACTGCTGGTCGAGCAGCTCGCCCCGTTTGTCGAGACACAGCTTCATTATCGGTCCGATGAAATCGGCGGTGGTGATGATGCTGGCGCGTATGTACGGTTCCTCTATGTGGTCTATCATCGTTTGGTCGGGCAGTCCGCTGGGGTTGTGCACCTCCTTCACCTCGCCCTGCTTGGTGTAGCACATGTAGCTCACGTTGGGCACGGTGGTGATGACGTCCATGTTGAACTCTCGGTCCAGTCGTTCCTGAATGATCTCCATGTGCAGCAGTCCGAGGAAGCCGCACCGGAAGCCGAAGCCCAGCGCCACCGACGACTCGGGCTGGAAGGTCAGTGAGGCATCGTTCAGCTGCAGCTTCTCCAGCGATGCCCGCAGGTTCTCGTAGTCGGTAGGGTCGATGGGATAGACTCCGGCGAAAACCATCGGCTTCACCTCCTGGAAGCCCTCTATGGCAGCCTGGCATGGCCGCGCCACATGCGTGATGGTGTCGCCCACCTTCACCTCGGTGGCGTTCTTTATGCCCGAGATGATGTATCCCACCTCGCCTGTTCCTAAGCGCTGTCGGGGCACCATATCCATCTTCAGCACGCCCACCTCGTCGGCCTCATACTCCATTCCGGTGTTGAAGAATTTCACCTCGTCGCCCTTGGCTATCGTGCCGTTGACAATCTTGAAATAGGCAATGATGCCGCGAAACGAGTTGAATACCGAGTCGAATATCAGTGCCTGCAGCGGGGCCTCTGGGTCTCCCTTTGGTGCCGGTATGCGCTCCACTATGGCCTGCAGCAGCTGTTCCACGCCCTCGCCCGTCTTACCCGAGGCGCGCAGTATGTCGGCGCGGTCACAGCCTATCAGGTCCATTATCTCGTCCTCCACCTCGTCGGGCATGGCGCTCGGCATGTCTATCTTGTTGATCACGGGTATTATCTCCAGGTCGTGGTCGATGGCCATGTATAGGTTTGAGATGGTCTGCGCCTGCACGCCCTGCGTGGCATCTACCACCAAGAGCGCTCCCTCGCAGGCGGCAATGGAGCGGCTCACCTCGTAGCTGAAGTCAACATGTCCCGGGGTGTCTATCAGGTTGAGCGTGTACTGCTCGCCGCCATAGCTGTAGGCCATCTGTATGGCGTGGCTCTTGATGGTTATGCCGCGCTCTCGCTCCAGGTCCATGTCGTCGAGCATCTGGCCCTCTGTCACCTGTATGGTCTGAGTGTGCTCCAGCAAGCGGTCGGCTAGGGTCGATTTACCGTGGTCAATGTGCGCTATAATGCAGAAATTACGTATGTTCTTCATAAATTTGGCGGCAAAGTTACGAAAAAAAAACGATACTCCTACATTTGCCGGCCGTTTTTTATCAAAAAATTGTTTTCCGTCTCTTTTCTCCTTTTTCTTTGTCATTCTTTTGGCCGTTTCGGTGGAAAACCGTAACTTTGCGCCGCCGTTGTGAGTAGATAGACGGCCGTAAAGATAGGTATATGAACAGGTTGACAACAGATTTCCCGTTAATACGCCATCGGCAAATGGGACAACATGATATACGACGAGCGGCTCAATCAGCGCCCCAGCAGCTGTGGCGGAGGACATATCTTCGTGAGCGACACTGGGGCTATGTCACATCAACCGAATAATCGGAGTAATCAGAATAATCGGAGTAATCAGAGTAATCGGAATAATCGGAGTAATCAGAGTAATCGGAGTAATCAGAATAATCAGAACAACATACAATCCATAAGCATGAAACTAAAAATTGTCGTGCTGGCCAAGCAAGTGCCAGACACACGCAACGTGGGCAAGGATGCCATGACAGCCGAAGGCACCGTCAACCGCGCCGCCCTGCCCGCTATCTTTAATCCCGAAGACCTTAATGCCCTGGAGCAGGCCCTGCGCCTGAAGGAGCAGAACCCCGGTTCCACCGTGGGCATACTGACCATGGGGCCTCCCCGTGCAAGCGAGATTATCCGTCAGGGACTCTACCGTGGTGCCGACACGGGCTGGCTGCTCACCGACCGTCTCTTCGCCGGGGCCGACACGCTGGCCACCTCGTATGCGCTGGCCACGGCCATCAAGAAGATAGGCGATGTGGACATCGTCATCGGCGGCCGGCAGGCCATCGACGGCGATACAGCCCAGGTGGGGCCGCAGGTGGCTCAGAAGCTGGGCCTGAACCAGGTGACCTACGCCGAGCAGGTGCTCAGCGTGAATGACGGCAAGGCCACCATCAAGCGTGTTATCGACGGCGGCGTGGAGACCGTGGAGGCTCCGCTGCCCGTGGTCATCACGGTGAACGGCAGCGCAGCCCCCTGCCGCCCACAGAACGCCAAGCTGGTGATGAAGTACAAGCGCGCCACTTGCCCCATGGAGCGACCGGCAGAAGGAACGGCTTACGACAAGCTCTACGCGGAGCGCCCCTACCTGACACTGAACCAGTGGAGCGTAGCCGACGTGGATGGCGACGCCAGCCAGTGCGGTCTGGCCGGAAGCCCCACGAAGGTGAAAGCCATCAAGAACATTGTGTTCCAGGCCAAGGAGTCGAAGACTCTGACAGCCTCGGATGCCGACATCAACTCACTCATACAGGAATTGTTAGACGAAAAGATTATTGGTTAAGCTATGCAGAACGTTTTTGTATATATAGAAGTGGAAGGCGCACAGGTCGCCGAAGTTTCGCAAGAATTGCTCACCAAGGGCCGCAAGCTTGCCAATGAACTGGGCGTGGAGCTGCACGCTGTCGTGGCGGGCACAGACATCCGTGGCAAGGTGGAAGAGCAGATACTGCCCTACGGTGTGGACAAGCTGTTCGTGTTCGACGGACAGGGACTGTTCCCCTATACCTCGGCCCCGCACACCGACATTCTCGTCAACCTCTTCAGGGAGGAACAGCCGCAGATCTGTCTGATGGGCGCAACCGTCATCGGCCGCGACCTTGGCCCCCGCGTCTCGTCGTCGCTGACAAGTGGTCTCACCGCCGACTGCACCGAACTGGAAATTGGCCCGTATGACGATGCCAAGAGCGGCCGCCACTACGACAACCTGCTCTATCAGATACGCCCGGCCTTTGGCGGCAACATCGTGGCCACCATCGTCAATCCCGACCACCGGCCCCAGATGGCCACCGTGCGTAGCGGCGTCATGCAGAAGGCCGTATGGGAAGGCGACTGCAAGAAGGAAGTGGTCTATCCCGAGGTTGCTAAGTATGTGAGCGCCGAGGCCTACGTCGTCAAGGTGCTCGACCACCATGTGGAGGCCGCCAGGCACAACCTGAAGGGCGCTCCCATCGTCGTGGCCGGTGGCTATGGCATGGGCTCGAAGGAGAACTTCGACATGCTGTTCCAGCTGGCTAAGGTGCTGCACGGCGAGGTGGGCGGCTCGCGCGCTGCCGTCGATGCGGGCTGGCTCGACCACGACCGCCAGATCGGGCAGACGGGTGTCACCGTCCACCCGAAGGTGTACATCGCCTGCGGTATCTCCGGCCAGATCCAGCACATCGCCGGTATGCAGGACTCGGGCATCATCATCTCAATCAACAGCGACCCCGATGCACCCATCAACCGCATTGCCGACTACGTCATCAACGGCACGGTCGAGGAAGTCGTTCCAAAGCTAATTAAGTATTACAAACAAAACTCGAAATAAAACACTCATGGCCAATTACTATACGGATCATCCTGAGATAGCTTTCTATCTCCAGCATCCCTTGATGAAGCGAATCGTTGAACTCAAGGAGCGCGACTTCGCCGATGCCAAGGAATACGACTATGCGCCCGTTGACCTTGACGATGCCATCAAGAACTACCGTCAGATTCTCGACATCACGGGCGACGTGGCTGCCAACATCATAGCTCCGAACTCTGAGGATGTCGATCTGGAAGGACCACACCTTGAGAACGGCCGCATGATCTATGCCGCGAAGACCTACGAGAACCTCGACGCCACCCGCAAGGCCGGCCTTTGGGGTGTCTCCATGCCCCGCCGCTACGGCGGTCTGAACCTGCCCAACGCCGTCTTCTCCATGCTCTCGGAGATAATCTCGGCAGCCGATGCCGGCTTCCAGAACATCTGGAGCCTGCAGTCGTGTATCGACACGCTCTATGAGTTCGGCTCTGAGGAGCAGCGCCAGAAATACATCCCCCGCGTCTGCGCCGGCGAAGGCATGTCGATGGACCTGACCGAGCCCGATGCCGGCTCCGACCTGCAGCGTGTCATGCTCAAGGCCAGCTACGACGAGAAGGAGCAGTGCTGG
>JAILBT010000040.1 GCA_024680755.1 Prevotella sp.
GCAGCACGGCCAGTGTGCGGTAGGCACCGATGCCCTGGTTACCCGTTTCGCCGTAAGAGAGTCGGAACTTCAGGTTCGAGAAGATGTTCAGGTCTTGAATGAACTGCTCGTCGCTGGCACGCCATGCAAGGGCACCGCTCAGGAAGGTAGCCCATTTCTTGTTCTCTTGGAATGCCGAAGAGCCGTCGGTGCGAACAGATGCTGTGAAGAGGTATTTATCCAATAAGGTGTAGTTCACACGGCCCAAGAACGATTCCAGGTTCATCTTCGTTTCGGGGTCGCTTTTCACCACAGCCCTGTCGAGTGCCATCGACATGTCGGCCCCTTTTGTCAGGTCGTTGGGGAAGTTGGTGGCCATCATGCTCCACGATTCGCCGCGCCCACTCTCGAAGGTGATACCTGCCACGGCGTTTATTTTGTGAATGCCAAATTGCTTGTCGGCAGTGAGCAGTGTTTCAGAGGTGAAGCTCTTCCATGTGTTGCTGGCCCGGCCTGCTTTTCCGTTTATCGGGCTCTTACCCTCTTGGCAGAGCCGGTCGTAGTAGGTGTTGCGTTGTCCGGAGTTGTAGCCAAGTCCTAAGTTCTGCCGCAGTTTCAGCCACGAAGTGATTTTTGCTTCGGCATAGTTCGACGAGAACCAGGATATTTGCTTCAGCTGGTCGGTGGCACCGTTAACATAGTTGGCGGGGTTGGCGGCCAGCCAGTCGGTGGCATCGGTTTCTTCTCGCACGGTGGGCGGGAAGATGAGAGCCGAGCGAATGATTCCGGTGTTTTCGGAATTGGTGCGTTGGAAGTCTGTGGTAGAGTTGGTGAAATGGCTGCTGGTGCCCACTTCGAGCCAGTTGTTGATGTGCCGGCTGATGTTCATGGATATGCCATAGCGCTCGTAGCCCGTGTTGCGTATGATACCGTCTTGTTTGGTGTAAGACCCTGAGAAAGCGTAGTAGCCTTGGTCCGAGCCACCCGATACGGCGGCATTGTATTCCTGTTGCCAGCCTGTTTGGTAAATTTCATCTTGCCAGTTGGCACCCTCTACCACATCGGTGTTGCCATATTCGTCGGTCCTGGGTCCGGGCGAAAGGAAATCTTCGGGCGCGGGGTTGTATTTGCCATGTGTGTAAATGAACGAACCGCCCGTATAGGGATATTCCCATTCTCCCCGATAGGGGCTGCGACCGGTGCTTCCCTCATAGAGTGCGCTGTTGGCAGCAGCCTCGTTCTGATAGAGTGCGTATGTGTAGGGGTCGAGTGTGTTCACGCGTTTTCCAATGCGTTGCATGGTCCACCTCATGCCAGCCTCCACTTTCGGTTTGCCTGCCTGTCCTTTTCTGGTGGTGATGATAACCACACCGTTGGCACCGCGCGAACCATAGATGGCAGTGGCCGAAGCATCTTTTAGCACCTCTATTTTCTCTATATCGTTGGGGTTGATCATCTGCAGGGGCGATGTTTGCTGGTTGTTGCCGCCGTTGGCATCGCTCTTTGGTGTGCCGTTGGGGTCGGTGCCGAAGGGAATGCCATCTACGATATAGAGCGGCTGGCTGGAGGTGGTGAACGAGTTGGCTCCGCGCACGGTGATGCTCACGCCTGCACCGGGCGAGCCGTCGCTCTGTTTCACCTCCACGCCGGCAATCTTGCCTTGGAGTCCGTGGGCCACATCTGTGGCACCACCTTGGCGCAGGTCGTCGCCCTTGATTTGCGAGATGGCTCCCGACAGGTCGCGCTTCTTCATCGTACCATAGCCCACGACCACCACTTCGTCCATCACTTTGGCGTCTTCCTGCAGTGTCACTTCAATGAAGTCCTTGCCCTTCACGTTGACGACCTGCGTCTTGTAGCCAATCATAGACACCTGGACAACCACCTTGCCAGCTGGCAGCTGGAAGGAGAAATTGCCCTCGAGATCGGTCACGGTGCCTATGCTCGTTCCAGGCACTTTCACACTGGCGCCTATCAAGGTCTCGCCAGGCATAGCCCCATCGAGCACACGTCCTTTCAGCGTGGTCTGAGCGTTCAAGCTGACGCTACTCAGAAGTAGCATCAAACAAAGAAAAATCCATTTTCGCATAATCATTTATTATTTTAGGTTATTGTGCTGTAATCAGTTCTATGCGGGTGAGCACGAAGCCAACACCCGTGACCACAAGGCCAGAGGTTTTCACCTTGTCGAGCGACTGGGCATCGAAGGTGAGCACCACGTCGGTGCCGTCGAGCGACTGCCACAGCGGCTCTTCGCTGCCCGAGAGGTCGCGCCATTTGCCACGGTTCTCACGGAAGGAGATGGCATGCTGGTCGGTGTCGCCGGTCAGTGTGTAGTGCACGATGACGACATCGTCTTCCGTGCACTCCTGAAACGGCTCGGCTGTGACGCGCAAGTTGCCGCTCCAGTCTTTGGGGAAGGCTTTCTCGCCATGAAACAGTTCGCCGGGGGCTAATTTGTACTCCTTGGGAGCGCGCTGCGCCCGACTGAGGTCTTCGCTGCGCTGACCCGTAAACTGCACGATGCCCACCTTGTCGAGCCGGAAGCCCTTGCCGCCAATGCGCATGGCCGTGTTGGAGCCTGTTCCTGCCAGCTGCAGTTTCAGCAGCGGAGTGTCGTCGTTAATATAATATGTGCAGCCGTCTTGCCCTACGGGTATGCCGTCGGTGGCCGGCTCGAGCGCGTGCCAGGTGAAGTCCATAATCTTGGCTGCCGCATCGGTTTCCACGCGGGAGGCATGAAGCCGCAGACCGTCGCCCACCTTCAACGTCTTGAAGCATGAAGCTGGCAGTTCGGCCGATGCGCTCCAGTCGGGCTTCATCTGCTTGGCAGGACCGCGCCAAACGATGGCTTCCTGAAACTCCTCGCCGGGAGTGAGCGTCACCCGCAAGATGCGATAGTCGTGACCACCAATGAAGACACCACGCTCGCGCACCTTATTGATAATGCTGTCGGTGAGGGTCATACGGAACGGGCCGCCCACGTTGAAGCAGCCATACTCTGGGGCTACGCCCTGCCAGGTGGCTGGGTCTTGGAAGGCGGCTTGCGCCGTGCGCTTGGCCTCATCGTTATAGACCGTCACCACGTCGCCGGCCTTGGACTTGGCAAAGTGCCGTCCTTCGAGCAGAATGTTGTCTTTCCATCCTGGCCCTATGGTCTTCGGACCGAGAAGAATCGTCACTTCGTCGGCCGACGCAACGGTAAAAATAAAGCACGAAAGTATAAAAAGAAATTGTCGCATATCCTGTTGTCTTCTGGTTATTTTATAGCCTTCCACTCTTCTCTGTCGACCACCACTCCCGAGCCAAAGGCATCCTGCCACCAAGCCTTGCCCGCAAACTGGTGGTCTTCGCTGTTGCCGGCATTGTAGTTGTAGTCGTACCACGTCATGAACCATGACCAGCGCGAGCCTTGTGCCCATATCTTCGACCAAAGCGACATGTGTACCTCGTCGCCATTGCCACACTCGGCCAGCGTCACCATCTTGGTGGGGTATTCGGCTGAGAGCTGATTGAACTCTTTCATCAGCGGATACATGAGTGCGGCATAGTTGTCACGGCCCACGATGTCCACCACGTCGTCGCCGGGGTACCAAGCAGCATCGCCCATCTGCGAGTTCCATATCCAGATGAGGTTGTTCAGCTGGTGATGATTGACCAGCCGGTCGTACATCCAGCACCACAGCTTCTTATATACCTCTGCTCCTTTGGCACCCCACCAGAACCAGGCACCACCGCCCTCAAACTCGTAGGTGTTGCCGGCTGCTTCGTGCAGGGGGCGCCAGAGCACGGGAATGCCTGCCTGCTGCATGGTCTTTAGGTAGCCAGCCACCTGGTCTATGTCGTGAATGGCCTGCTTGTTCTCGGCTGTGCCTTCTACATAGACCTTTGAAGGGTCGAACGAGGTCTCGCCCGGCTTTGCGCCCGGCGAACATGTCAGGTTGGTACCGTTATTGGCCTTCACCTGCCAGTGCCACATCATGCCCACAATGCCGCCCAACTGGTGCCACTGCCTGACGTGGGTCATGTCGGAATAGTCGAGCCAGCCTTGCGAATTGACATCTTTCGAAGCATGGATATTGATAAAGTCGAACACGTTGATGACCGGCCACTTGCCTGTCCACTCATGCACGTTCTCGGCCTCGCGGATGTTCCAGTCCACATTGGCCACCACACCACTCAGAGCCTTTTGGCCATAGAGCTGGCGCAACTTCGTATAGAGCTGCCTGGCCTCAGCGGTGGCCTTGGGATTGACGGGCTGTGCCGCAACTTTCTGTGCCAGCTCCGTCAGCTCAGTGTTGTCGTTAGTCACTTCCTGAGCCGGCTCGGCATTGGCCTCACTGTCCGAGCAGGCGCACAGGGCCATGCCCATCAGTGCTATTAGAAATCTGTTCTTCATCGTTGCTATAGGTTTTTGGTTATTGTAAGGTGCTTCTATATAACTAATGGTTATTTCATCGCTTTGCACTGGTACGCGGGTGTCTCACCCGCGGCTGCCGCAGGTGAGACACCTGCGTACCGGTAGTTGGCTGCAAAGGTAGGGTAAAACAAAGAAAGCCACTGACACAATTTTGTCAATGGCCAACACTTTCTGCATATACAGAAAAAAGAAATTCAGTAAATCAGTAAATCGTAAATCAAATGATGACTTTCGTCTTCTGATATTTCTCGCGAAACTCGGTGGGATTGCAGCCCTTGCGCTTGCGAAACAAACGGTTGAAATTGCTCAGCGTATTGAAGCCGCTGGTATAGCATATCTCGGAAACAGAGTCGGTTGTATCTACCAGCCTACGGGCGGCATAGCCCAGACGCACATCGACGATATACTCGCTCAGGGCCTTGCCCGTGCTGGCGTGGAAGAAACGGCTGAAGGCCGTTGGCGTCATGCCGACAAGCGTGGCCAGCTCGTCGAGGCGTATGTCGTCCATGTAGTGCTGGCGAATGTAGTCTTTCACCTTCAGCACCCGGCGCGACTCGCTCCCCACATCGACCTTTGCGAAAGAGGACGTCGAGAGTTCGCGAGCGTCTTCATACTTCGACAGTTCGTAGATGATTTCGAAAAACAACTGCACAGTGCGAAAGCCCTCACCCTGCATCGTCAGTTTCTTCAGCAGATAATACACAGAGAGCGCTGCCTCGGTGGGGAAAGCAAGGCCGCGCTGGGCACGCTGAAGCATGCGATAGATGGTCTGATAGGGATTGGTGTGGAAGGGCGTGTGCTCGTCCTCGAAGGGCAAATAGAACTGGACGGTAATCTCGTGAATGTCCTTGCTGCGACATTCGTGCTGCTCCCATACGTGTTCCAGATTGCTGCTCGTGATGAGCACCAGGTCCAGGTCGCCTATCACCTCACTATGGTCGCCCACGATACGGCGGGCACCGGCTCCGCCCGCCACGAAATTCAGCTCCATCACCTCGTGGCAGTGGATGGGGTAGTCGAACTCCTGCTTGTGGCGGTCGGCCACATACATAAACTCATGCTCGCTCAACGGCGTTATCTCATGCAACACTTTTGATTCCATTGTCTGTTTGTTTCCGATGATACTATCGTGTGTCTTTCGCAATTTGGTTGCAAAAGTACCGATTTCCCATGAAAAACCGGCAAAAAACCAAAATTATTCTGTCAGCTTTTACTTTTTCTCTCTATTATGTGGGTGAGATACCTTCGTTAGCCGGGGTGAACGTGCGTCTGTGAGACGAAGGTTTTTGGCTACAGGCGAAAGGCTTTTCGCTTACAAGCGAAAGGCTTTTCACTTACAGGCGAAAGGCTTTTCGCTTACAGGCAAAAACCTCAGCGGGGCCTGTTTTGTACCGCCGCGGAGCCTGTTTTGTACCTTAACGGGGACTGTTTCGTACCGCCACTACGACATGATAGCCGTGAGTACAATTCCTTTGACTCGTGAAACCTTAACACTAATTGTGAGAAATATAAAATCACAAATTGTGAGAAATATAAAATCACAAATTGGGAGAAATGCAATTCACAAATTGGGAGAAATATAATTCACAAATTGGGAGAAATATAATTCACAAATTGGGAGAAATATAAATCACAAATTGGGAGAAATTTTAATTCACAAATTGGGAGAAATATAATTCACAAATTGGGAGAAATGTAATTCACAAAGTGGGAGAAAGATAATTCACTAATTGGGAGCAATATAATTCACAAATTGAGAGAAATATCTGTTTTCGTTGTCAAATGCTGAGACCCTTTGGGCGGCATAACAACACGGGGGCCACGTCGTCACGACGTAGCCCCCATTCAGTTCTAATACACAATATTTGGAAAACCTTATGTCTCTCCCTCGTCAGCGTATCATCTTGCGCACCGTGCCGTCGGCCTGCCGCGTGACGACCACGCCGCGACGCACGGCCGGCAGCTGACGGCCGTTCAGGTCATAGACTGTCGTGGCAGCAGCCTTGTTGCCGGCCACAGAGCTGATGGCGGTCGGAATATCCTTCTCGGGCAACACCTCCTGGCCCTCGGCTCCGAAGTCGTCGAAGCAGAAGTATGCCGGTGTGTTCATGCCGTAATCGCCGTTGTCGCTGCTGGTCAGCTCGAAGCCAAGCTTCTTCACCTTGCCCAGACCGCTGAGATCGACGTAGCGCCAGTCGCTGACGATGTAGCCCATGTCGTCGCGCATGTCGGCCAGATAGTAGTTCTTGGTGCCGGTCACGTTGTTCTCTGTGTCGTAGCCGGTGACGGTCAGCAGGAACCAGTCGCCCTTGCCGAATTTCTTTGCTACGTTGTCGCCGTTGGTCATCGAGCTGTAGGCGTAGGCCGAGTTGGTGACGTAGAAGCCGGGCACCACTGCGCCGTCGCCTTCTGCCACGGTAACGTGGTTCTGGCCGTAGTAGTTTGTAAAGAAGGCACCGTAGTTGTGAGAGCCGTTGTGTCCGCCGCCCACGACGTTCTTCAGCCCGTTGTAGTCGTTGTCGTAGCTGTTGCCGGTATAGTTTGCTGCGCAGAAGGCGTAGTAGTATGTGCCCCAGTCGGAGACGTCGCAGTAGGTGTCAAACAGGAAGCTGCCGTCGGCCAGGGTGCTGTAGCCGGCTTCGCCCTTGCTGAACGACTCGCTGTCTAACGTGACGTTCTCGAAGGTGGCTATCTCCAATGGCATGGCGACGTTCTTTTCGGGCAGCACCTCCTGACCCTCGGCCCCGAAGTTGTCGAAGCAGAAGTATGCCGGTGTGTTCATGCCGTATGTGCCGTTGTCGCTGCTGGTCAGCTCGAAGCCCAGCTTCTTCACCTTGCCCAGACCGCTGAGATCGACATAGCGCCAGTCGTCAACGATGTATGCCGTTGCCGCGTCGCGCAGGTCGGCCAGGTAGTATTCCTTCGTGCCAGTCACGTTGTCCTGGGCGTCGTAGCCGGTGACGGTCAGCAGGAACCAGTCGCCTTTCTCAAATTTCTTTGCAAAGCCGTCGCCGTTGGTCATCGAGCTGTAGGCGTAGGCCGAGTTGGTGATGTAGAAGCCAGGCACCACGATGCCGTCGTCATGGTTCAGCACGGTGGCATAGCACGGGCCGTTGAAGGCTGCGCAGTATGACACGCCGTAGTTTCTGGAACCGTCGTAGCCTCCGCCGACAACGTTTTTCCACTGGTCGTCCAGCTCCTCATAGTCGGTGCCGGTCTGGTTGGCATAGCCGAAGAAGTACCAGTAGTCGTAGTCGTGCATGCAGCCTGTGGCAAACTCGAAGTCGCCGCTCTGGAACTCGGTGCGGTCGTCGTCGTCGTCGGTCGAGACGCTCATGTGGCTCTCGTCGTCCAGCTCCAGGTTCTCGAAGTCGGCCACTACAGGCAGCTGTCTGACGCTGATGGTCACAGCTGGCACGCGTCCGAAGACGGCGCTCTGCGAGATGGCTGTGAAGTTGGGTGCGCGTCCGGTCAGCTTGCTCGTGGCACGGTGGTTGCCCACGGGGTCGCCGAAGCCGCCGATGCCCATCACGCCGTCGGTCAGCTCTATCTCCGAGCCGGCGAAGTCGGCAGGCACGGTGAAGGTCACGGCCTGGGCCGTGGGTGTTGAGGCCAGGGTATATTGGTTGCTCTTGCTCTTATTGACGGTGATGCCCTCGGTGGCCCGCTCGTAGGTCAGGAAAGCTTGGAAGTTGTGAATGCCGGCCAGCTTGCCCACGGGGTGGTACAGACCGCTGTACTGCACGGTGACGGCATCGCCGGGCTTGACGCTCTGCACGGCCTGACCGTCAACCAGGATGTCGCGGTGGCAGGGCTTGGCGGTGATGACCTGATAGAGGCTGCGCCCCGCGGCGTCGGTCAGGCAGACGATGTTGCGGCCCTCGGTCAGCAGCAGTGTGTAGGAGCCGTCGTCGTTCTTCGTCACGCCCTCGGTGGTGAAGCCGTTGTACGAGGCGGCGTTGGTGCCTATGACGGGGCGGGCCAGTGTGACGCTGGCAGCGCCCTCGGGCTTGAAGCTGTAGCTGAAGCCGGCCTCGGTGTCGAGATAGTAGAGCACGTCAAACTCGGCATCGACGTTCTCCATCGACAGCTTGGTGTCGATGGGGTCGCCGCCGCCCCAGGGCGTGACGGTGGTCAGGTAGTCTTTGTTGATGACGATGTTGGGCGTGATGCCCTCGGCCTGCTGGCCCACGCTGACGACGAAGACGCCCGTGTTCTCGGGCCAGATGGCACCCCAGTCGGCACCGCCCACGAAGTCTTTTCTCTCGGCTTTCGTCCATGCGTCGAGGTGAATGGCGTCGTAGCTGACAAGCACCAGGGCCGTGCCTTCGCCCACGGCGGTGAGCTGCTCGTTCTCAACCTTCACCACCGACTGGTCTGCCTCTCCCTGCAGGTTGACGACGGTAAAGTGGAAGTCGGGCTCGATGAAGTAGTTGCTGGTGATGCCGTCCACGAGCTCCCAGTTGCGCATGGGCAGCAGGTCGTAGCTGTCGCCCACCTGCTGCAGCTGCAGGTGTCCTGCGGCGTTGATGTTCAGGAAGATGTCGCCCACGTTGTAGCCTCCGTTTGCAGCCACGTCGTGGTCGATAAACTGTGGGCTTTTTGCCGTCATGTCGGCATCGGTGAAGCTGAGCGCGGGCCGCTGCGTCTCGTCGCCGCTCATGGTGAAGGTGCCGGCATGTGTCAGCTTGCCGGGAGCCGTGACGCGATAGTTATACTTCTGCTTGTCGGCCAGACGGTAGGTATAGACCTTGCCGGCGGCGGTCGTCTCGACCTGCTCGGGCTCTACGCCCTTGAAGGGCACGAAGTGGGCCGTCTTGGTGCCGATGAAGAGCTCTGCGTCGGCTGGCACCGTCACGCTGTAGGCATAGCTCATCGGAGCTTCGGCCTGGATGGTGGGGTTGAAGCTGACGGTGCCCGTGTAGGTGGTGGTCAGATAGCCCTCGGCCAGATGTTCGGCCGAAGGAATTAGGTCCAGGTAGTAGGTGTTGCCATTGAACACGAGGAACATCTTGTTGCCGGTGGTGTAGTCGCCCAGGGTGGTGCTGACCACCTGTCCGGCCTTGTCCGTCACCTTCAGGCTGAGGGTGTAGTCGGTGTCATACTGCCAGTTGGCGTTCTTCACACGCACTTCGGGCGAGTAGATGGTGAAGGCCGTGTGGTCGGCATCGATGTCGAGCAGGATGGAGCCCGAGATGGTCTCGCCGTCGGCTGCTGCGGCTGTCAGCCGGTAGCAGCCGTCTTCTGGCACGTCGAAGCTGTACTTGTTGTTGCCCGTGGGCTCGCCCACGGGCAGGCTCTCGTTGGTCGCTATGTTCTGTAGCGACTTGATAATCTTACTCTTGGCGTTCATCGTCACCTCTACCTGGGTGGACCATGCGTTGGCAGCTATGAGCGTCAGCGCCGCCAAACTAAACATTTTTTGTTTCATAATAACTATTTATGTACATTGATTATAGTGAAGTGTCATTCCTTTCTTCTCATTGTCGGCGCAGCTCCTTTCGTCCTTGCCTCACATAGACCTGCCCCGGCTTGTAGCTGCGTGCCGGCCGCCCTGTCAGGTCGTATGTGCGCTCTGCTGTTTCGGCGTGTGGCGTGTGTATGTCTCTGACCGCGCTGAACGACTGTCCGTCTGGCGGCAGCGCCATCATGTGGCCGGGGTTGATATATACCTTGTGGCTGCCCAGGAGCCGTCCTTCGGGTGTCCACTGATAGAGCCGTCCGGCGTTCTCAAAGCTCTGTGCATCGGTGGCATAGTAGTAGCCGGTGTATGGGTTCATGTAGATGGCGTATGGCTGTCCCATGTTCTCGATGTCGCTCTTCATCGTGCCGGGCAGCGACGTCGCTATGCCGTCAGCGCCCTGCGTGGCCATGACCTGTGCGGGGTCAATCACGGCGCAGCTGAACTGGTATTCGCCCGTGACGTATGAGAAGTCGGAGCCTATGGTCAGGAATCGTCCGTCGGCCGTCACGGTGCTGTAGGTGGCCGGCTGCTGCAGGCGTACATAGCAGTCGGGCCGGCCCTGCAGCGCGCGCTCGCAGTCGAAGACAAACGAGCAGCCCTCGGTGCCATAGTAGTCGCCCGGCGAGTTGATGCACAGATACTGTCCGCTCTGCGCCATGTCGCCAAACAGGTTGGGCTGCCCCAGGTCGATGCTGCCTGTCAGGGTCATGGTCTCGGCATCGACGATGCTGACGGTCTGTTCGTAGTCGTGGTCCTCCTGTGCGGCGTAGCCGCCGGTGTTGGCCACGAAGAGGTGGCCGCCGTAGAGGGCAATGCCCTCGGGCTCGTAGCCCAGTTCGGTGGCTGCCACCACACGGAAGGTTCCGACGTCTATCTTCGCCACATAGCCGCGGGTGAACTGCTTCATGCCGGCGGTGGTCTGACATTCGTGGCCGTAGCTTGTCACATAGACATAGCGTCCGTCGGTGGCCAGACAGCGGTTGTTGGGCACGTCCTCGGTGGCGGCCACGGCGCGGCCGTCGGGCGAGATAAACTGCACGATGTTCGACCAGTTGACCGCTATCGCTATCAGCTCGTCGCTCACCTGGACGATGTCGCTGGGCGTGTCGCCAAGCTTGTAGCCGTTCTTGTCGCGGAACCACTGGTTGCTCACCACGCTGCCCTGCTCGAAGTAGCTCAGCCGGCCGTTGTCGGCCTGCCAGATGCCTTCGTCGAGAATGATGAGGCGTTCCTGGGCCGTCGCGGGGCTAAGCGCTGCCAGGCTGATGGAGGCGAGAAGTGTTTTAAGGGTTGTCATGGGGTTTGGGGTTTTGTCTTCCGTGGGTTCTTAATAGTCTCTATAGTTTCTATGGTTTCTATAGTTATGTGTGGGTGCTGTGGCTTTCACAGGCCGAGGGACAGCGTCAGACGGTAGTTGCGGCCGGGCATGGGGTAGCGCGGCACATGCTCATACTGCTTGTCGAAGATGTCGCACAGCTCCAGGCACAGCCCGACGCTGTTCAGCGGCATGTGCCGGCAGACGGCAGCCGGCAGGCTGTAGCTCAGCTTCAGGTCGGTGTTGTCGTAGGGCGGCAGCACGTCGTCGGGGTCGGCATAGCTCCATGTGCGCTCGCCCACATGGATATGCGACACGGTCAGCGTCAGCGTGTGCCACTGTGCCACGGCCGTCAGGGTGAAGGACAGGGTGGGGGAGTAGCAGATGGGCCGGTCGTAGCTGTCGTCGTCGTCGGGGTCGCTGCGGTTCAGGTCGCGCTGCCATGTGGCCGACGAGAGTAGCGCCGCCTGCCACGGTCCGCGCTGCCAGCGCAGCTGGGCCGTGGCGTTCAGGCCGTGGCATACGGTCAGGCCATAGTTGGTCATGGTCCATGTGTAGGTGCCCTTCATGGGCAGACAGACTATGCGGTTCTCTATGTCGTTGCGGTAGGCATCGGCCTGGAGGTCAAAAGAGATGTGGGAGCTGAGAGCTGAGACGTGAGAGCTGGCCCAGTGGTATTCCAGTCCCAGGTTCCACTGACGGGTGTATTCCGGCTGCAGGTTGCGGTTGCCCACCTGTGTGTAGTAGAGGTCGTTGAGCGTCGGGGCGCGGAAGATGCGCTTATACCATGCGCGCATGGTCAGTCCGGCCAGCGTGTAGGCCAGCGACACCGACGGCGTCCAGCGGTCCAGCGGGTCGGCGGCCCCGGCGTGGGCAAAGGTCTCGTCGCTCAGGCGCTGGTGCAGCAGCGAGGCGGCCGCCTGGACACCCTCAAGGTTCATCTGCGCCGCCACCACCTGCTTCTGGTCCAGGCGGAACACGTTGTCGAAGTGTTTCAGGTCGGCCTGCAGCTTGCTCCAGCGCACATCGTAGCTGGCCGACAGCGTCAGCCATGCCCACGGCGTGTAGCCATAGCACAGCGCACCGTAGAGCTCCTCCTGCCGGTAGTGGTTGTTGACACGCGCCGTGTTCTGGTTCTCGGGGAAGTCGGTGGTGTAGCGCAGATATTCGTTGGCATATCGGGCGTTGACCTTCAGACGGTGGCGGGCCGACAGCTCGTGACTGTAGGCTGCCTGCAGGAAGAAGTCGTGGTCCCACTCGCGACCCATGTTGACATACTTGTCGCTCAGCCGCCGCACTATGCCGCCCGGACAGCCGCGCTCTGAGTCGTAATAGTAGATGTGCGACGAGAAGCCACCCTTGAACAGGGCACCCTCTATGCGCCCGTAGCGTATGTCGCTGCCCTGGCGGTGCCCCACGGTGTCTTCATACTGCGTGTGATAGCGGAATGGGTAGTCGCCGGCCGAACGGCAGTATTCGCCATCGACAAAGCCGCTCCACCCGCCGTGGGCAAACTGCGCGTTCAGCTTGCCCATGTATGTACCGAACGACGCGCGGCGCAGCTGCACCGACAGCGAGTCGCTCGTGGGCCGGCGCGTGCGCAGATAGACCGTGGCGCCAGAGGCATACTCCGTGGCCGACTGGCAGGGGTCGAGCTTGTTGGCGTTGTATAGCGACACGCTCTCCATCGACGACAGCGAGAACTTGCCCAGATCGACCGTGCCGTTCTGGGCGTTGCTCAGACGTATGCCATCGACGAACACGCCCACATGCTGCGCGCCCATCGACCGCACGTTGATGGTCTTCAGTCCGCCCAGCCCGCCCATGTCTTTTATCTGCACACCGGCAAAGTATTTCAGCGCGTCGGCCACCGACGTTGTCGAGAGGGCCTGCAGCTCGGCACCGCGCAGGGTCTGCTCGGTGGCTATGGGGTGGCGGCCCAAGACCTCCACCTCGGCCACATGCTGCACGCTGTCCATGCGGCTGTGCCTGAGGCTGTCTGGTGTGGCTGCAGCAGTACCAACAAGGCACATCGCCAGTGCCCATGCTATCTTTCGTTTCATCGTGTCTGTCAGAGACTATATGGTCGCTTGTCGCACTATCCCACGAGTGGCGAGAAATCGTCAATGCATCGATGTCGGCAGGTCTTCTGACTTCGTCCCGAGCGTGGCGCCTTCCCGGCCGATGTCGCGTGTGGCGGACACCCTCCAGTGGCTCTTCGTGCCAGGCTCATAACGGAACTTACAGCAGCGTGGACTGTCCGGGACTTTCACCCGAGTTCCCTTTTCATCTCTTGCGAGAACCGATTTGCGGCCGCAAAGGTACGCATTAATCCTGACACTGCAAAAATAATTATACGTTTTCTTGTCGCGTCGCGGGGCTTTTCCGTTCAGCCTGTCTTTTTCGTAGCAATTAAGAATTGAGAATTTACTGCGTTAATCAACCAAAAATGCTTTGCCATGTCAGCATTATTGCCTATCTTTGCCGCCTGTCACTGGTATGCAGGTGTATTGCCTGTGCTTGCCGCAAGTGGGACACAAATTATTATGTTTATCCGCATGTATCCGATTGACGGCCTGAAAGGCCAGAGAGCCCTTAGCCCAGGGCCCCTTCGGGGCGCTATCGGATAATTGCGGATAATCATACAAATTATATACGGACATGAAAAAGCAAGCAAGAGCGGGACTTGGCGTCCTGTCTGTCATGATGTTGCTGTGCTGCCAGGCTGTGCTGGCAGCCTGCTCGAAGAGCGACGTCGCGCCGCAGGCGGACGGCATCCCCGCCGTGGCCGACCGCGTGTGGGCGTTCAGCCAGGACCACCCCGACGGCTTCACCCTCGACCTGCGCAGCTGGACGGAGCCCGCCCGCGGCATTGCCGTGAGCTATGCCGCCACGCAGGGCCGCCACTCGCGCAGCCAGCTGGACGGCGTGGTGAGTCACGCCCTGGCCCACGACGGCTATGTGGGCGGATGGCTCAACCCGCAGGACGGACTGTACTATTTTGACAGCACACGCCTCTTCGCCGAGGACTCGGTGGGGGCGGCCGTCAGCTTCGGCCTCGACAACGGGCAGCAGACGGTGTTCGTCATCTCGGCGCTAACGGACATACCGCTCGACGGAACAGTGGCTGAGATCGTCAGTCGCGGCACCATACGCGTGGGCACCACCGGCGACTACCGGCCGCTGTCGTTCCGCGAGGACGACGGCAGCTACTGGGGCTTCTGCCTCGAGGTGGCCCAGGCCATAGCCGGCCGGCTGGGTGTCGAGACCGAATATGTCAAGACATCTTGGCCCACGCTGACGGCCGACGTGACGGCTACACAGCCCACCTTCGACCTGGCCCTGTGTGGCATAACCATCACCGACGCGCGGCGGGAGACGATGCTGATGAGCGACGGCTACCTGGCCAACGGCAAGACCATACTCTGCAGGGCAGAGCAGGCAGACCGCTTCACCTCGCTGGCCGACATCGACCGACCGGAGGTGGTCGTGATGGTCAACCCGGGCGGACTGAACGAGCGCTTCGCCCGGCAGAACCTGACCCATGCCACCATCAAGGTGCATCAGCAGAACGAGGAGATACCGGCGCTGATAGCCCGGGGCGAGGCCGACGTGATGATAACCGAGATAACCGAGGCACCATACTATGTGAAGACCGACCCGCGACTGGCTGCACCGCTGATAGACCGCCCCTTCACACACGGCGAGATAGGCGTGCTGATGAGGCAGGGGCAGGACGACCTGCTACAGGTGGTGAACAACGTCATACGCCAGATGAAGGCCGACGGCAGCCTGCGGCAGCTGCACGACAAGTACGGGCTGGTCTATGCCTACTGACAGCCGGTAGGCTTGCCGCGGCGTGCCCGTCGGCTGTGTTGAATTTACATTTATATGCCATAATCACTTTTCCTTATTTTTGTTAGTATATTCTTTTTGATATTCTTGGATCATTCTTAGCTTGTCTATGTCTTCTGTCATCATCTTCCAGGCCATTGCCTCATTTCGCACGCTCTCAGTAGCTCCAGTAGAGTCGCTCATTAGGTAATCAAGGAAATCACTTGCCTTCTGTTCATCTTTCTCAAAATAACATGGAATACCAGTTGCTTCCTTGAGAAAAGATTTGAAATATTCACCTTTGTACCAATGATACAGACATGCTATGTCACCTATACCTTTAGCCATCAGCTTCCAAATATCTTCCTCTGTTGAACTGAAGAAGAGTTGACGAAGCACCTCTGTATCAGTAATGTCATCAGTCTTTCGTTTAAAGAAATCGAGATAGCCATTGAACCAGTCTATTGCAAATTTTCCTATCGGTAGATTCAGGATAGGGAAACAAGTCCCCATAAGAACCTCCACACGCATTTCTTCGTCTTCTATCAGTTCATAGTCTTTTTCGGCCATGAACTTATAGAAGTCGAAACCGTTCTTCTTAAAAGTCTGCCAGACGGGTAGGAGTTCTGGAATGATAGCATCCTCTTTGAATTTCGGCTTCTCTTTCTCTTCCACGCCACAACAGTATGCATAGATTGCTTTTTTTAATTCATAAACTCCCACGGCATGCATTT
>JAILBT010000059.1 GCA_024680755.1 Prevotella sp.
CAGTGCAAAGCGATGAAATAACCATTAGTTATATAGAAGCGGTAACAGAATATAGCTGTCGCTACGCGGCAGCACACCTGAAACATAAACATAGAGAACAACATCTTGCAGAAAGAGCTGACCATAGAAGCGTTCATTGACTATCTGACACACGAGCAGCGCGCACAGCCGCAGACGGTCAGCACCTACGAGTCGCACCTGCGCCACTTCCAGCAGTGGATGCAGCAGCAGGACGAGTCGCTGACCTGGAACGACGTCGATACCGACATGATTCGCGAGTGGATGAGCACACGCATGGACGAGGGCATGAAGGCCAAGAGCATCAAGGCACGGCTGTCGGCCCTGCGCTCCTTCTTCCGCTTCGCCCTGCGCCGCCAGCTGGTCAAGACCGACCCCTCGCACCTGGTCGCCTCGCCGAAGGTGCCCAAGCCACTGCCCATGTTCGTTCGCGAGAAAGAGATGGACAGCCTGCTCGACGACACGGCCTGGGACGAGTCGCTCAAGAGTCTGCTGCAGCGCGCCATCGTCACTATGCTCTACGAGACCGGACTGCGTTGCGGCGAGCTATGCTCGCTGAACAATGCCGACGTCGATACCGCGCAGATGCAGCTGCGCGTGACAGGCAAGGGCGACAAGACACGCGTGGTGCCCTTCGGCCGCGAGCTGGCCGATGCAGTCGTGGCCTATCAGCAGGAGCGCGACCGACGGCAGCAGGCCGACGGCGACGCGCTCTTCCTCAGCACCCGCGGGCGGCGCATCAGCAGACGGGCCGTCTATCAGCTCACACACGACGCCCTGTCAACCGTCACGTCGCTGCCGCGACGCTCGCCACATGTGCTCAGACACAGCTATGCCACGGCCATGCTCAACCACGGAGCGCAGCTCGAGGGAGTCAGACGGCTGCTCGGACACGCCAACCTCGACGCTACAGAGATATACACACACGCCACCTTCGAACAGTTGCGGCGAGCCTACAAAAAGGCCCATCCGCGAGAAGAACCTCCCGAAATAGGCCCACAGAAGTTTGGCAGTGTCAAGGAAAAGACGTAACTTTGCAGGGGATTAACAACAAAAGATGGAAAAAAAAGAACAGTTTGTCAGATTCGACTGGGCCATGAAGCGGCTGCTGCGCAACAAGGCCGACTATGTAGTGGTGGAGGGACTGATCACCACCCTGCTGGGCAAGACCATTACCATCAAGAAACTGCTGGAGAGCGAGAGCAACCAAGACAGCGAGGAGGCCAAGCAGAACCGCGTGGACTTGCTGGCTGAAGACGAAACGGGCGCGCTCTACCTGGTGGAGGTGCAGAACGAGACGGAATTTGCCTACTTCCAGCGGATGCTCTTCGGCACATCGAAACTGGTGACGGAATACATCAACCGAGGACAGGGCTACGAGAACATCCGCAAGGTGTACAGCATCAACATCGTCTATTTCAACCTGGGACAAGGCAAGGACATCGTCTATCACGGCAAGACCGAGTTTCGTGGCATCCACGATGGCGACATCCTGCAACTGTCGCCTTTCCAGAAGCAGAAGTTCGATGTCGACGCGGTGAGCGATCTCTACCCTGAGTACTTCATCCTGAAGGCCAACGACTTCAACCGTTGGTCCAAGGAGCCCATTGAGCAGTGGCTGTATGTGCTGTCCACGGGAGACATTCCCGAGGATGCCGATGCTCCCGGTCTGAGTGCGGCGCGCCAGCGAATGCGCTTGGCCTGTATGACGAAGGCCGAACTCAACGCCTACTACCGCCATCTTGACAACGTGGTCATCCTGCGTGACAATATCACTACCGCGAGGGGTGAGGGGCGTGCAGAGGGCCGTGCAGAGGGCCGCGCAGAGGGCCGCGCAGAGGGCCGCGCAGAGGGCCGTGCAGAGGGCCGTGCAGAAGAACGGCTGGAAAACGCACGAAAGATGAAACAACTGCAAGTCAACGCCTCGGTCATCAGCCAAGTGACGGGCTTGTCAGAAGCCGAGATAGCAGCCCTATAGACTAAGAACGACATTCAACAGTGTTCAACAAGTTTTTGTGTAAAAAACGTGAACGAATATTTGGTGGTGTCGCCGAATAGTCTTATCTTTGCAGCAGATGCGAGCCGACGAGGGCTAACCCACAACCGCTCTCACTCGCGCGCACATTATATAATATACAGATGTTAAACCTTAAAGACACTTACAACTATGGAGATCAAAATCCAGTCCATTCACTTCGACGCCACGGAGAAACTGCAGGCCTTCATAGAAAAGAAAGCCGCCAAACTGGAGAAAAGCTGCGAAGAGCTGTCCCTCGTCGAGTTCCAGCTCAAGGTAGAGAAGCCCCAGACCGCCGACAACAAGACCGTTTCCGTCACGGCCAACCTGCCCGGGCAGAAAATCTACGTTGAGAAGACATGCGACACCTTCGAGGAGGCTGTCGACCTCAGCATCGATGCTTTGAGGGTGCAAATCCAGAAATTTAAGGAAAAAATGAGGAATTATTGAAAAAAAAGCGCCAAAAATTTTGGTGGTTAAAAAAAAGTGTGTACCTTTGCACCCGATTTCCGATAAAACCTACTTCTATTTAGAAAACGGGTGCAAAGGAACTCAAAAAAGGGTGGTTTCCAGAGCGGCCAAATGGGGCAGACTGTAAATCTGCTGTCTTTCGACTTCGGTGGTTCGAATCCATCACCACCCACTCTCTACAGGGGAATAACTTTGCGGAAATAGCTCAGTTGATAGAGCACTAGCCTTCCAAGCTGGGGGTCGCGGGTTTGAGCCCCGTTTTCCGCTCAACGTCGCTGTAGTAGCTCAGTGGTAGAGCACTTCCTTGGTAAGGAAGAGGTCATGAGTTCAACTCTCATCTACAGCTCATTTTTCCGAGGGGAAAGCGAAAAACTCTCTGATTAAACTATTAAAAAATAACACAAAATGGCAAAAGAGAACTTTGTGCGCACCAAACCGCACGTAAACATCGGCACCATCGGTCATGTGGACCATGGAAAGACCACTTTGACCGCTGCCATCACCACCGTGCTGGCTAAGCAGGGTCTGTCAGAGGTGAAGTCGTTCGACCAGATCGACAACGCTCCCGAGGAGAAGGAGCGCGGTATCACCATCAACACCGCACATGTGGAGTATGAGACCAAGAAGCGTCACTATGCACACGTGGACTGCCCGGGACACGCCGACTATGTGAAGAACATGGTTACGGGTGCTGCCCAGATGGACGGTGCTATCCTGGTGGTTGCCGCCACAGACGGCCCCATGCCTCAGACCCGTGAGCACGTCCTGCTCGCCCGTCAGGTGAACGTGCCCCGCCTGGTGGTCTTCCTGAACAAGTGCGACATGGTTGACGACGAGGAAATGCTCGAGCTGGTCGAGATGGAGGTTCGCGAGATCCTGGAGCAGTATGAGTTCGAGGACGACACCCCAATCATCCGTGGCTCTGCCCTGGGCGCCCTGAACGGCGTTGAAAAGTGGGAGCAGAAGGTTATGGAGCTGATGGACACTTGCGACGAGTGGATTCAGGAGCCCCCGCGCGACCTGGACAAGCCTTTCCTGATGCCCGTTGAGGACGTGTTCTCTATCACCGGTCGTGGCACCGTGGCCACAGGTCGTATCGAGACTGGCCGCGTGAAGGTGGGCGACGCTGTGGAGCTGCTCGGTCTGGGCGAGGACAAGAACTCGGTTGTGACCGGCGTGGAGATGTTCCGCAAGATACTTGACGAGGGCGAGGCTGGCGACAACGTAGGTCTGCTGCTCCGCGGTATCGACAAGAACGAGATTAAGCGCGGTATGGTGCTCTGCCACCCGGGTCAGATTAAGCCCTTCAAGAAGTTCAAGGCTTCTATCTATGTCCTGAAGAAGGAAGAGGGCGGACGCCACACACCGTTCGGCAACAAGTATCGTCCCCAGTTCTACCTCCGCACCATGGACTGCACCGGTGAGATTTCTCTGCCCGAGGGAGTCGAGATGGTGATGCCTGGCGACAACGTTGAGATCAACGTCGAACTCATCTACGCCGTGGCTCTGAATGGGGGTCTGCGTTTCGCTATCCGTGAGGGCGGCCGCACCGTAGGCTCTGGCCAGATTACCGAGGTTTACGAGGACTAAGCGACAGTTCCGTAGGTTGCGAAACCATCGCAACAAGCGAGACAAAAAAAAGCATAACACAGTCTCCCGCTCCGAGCGGGGCGGGAGACGACACACGGGAATAGCTCAGTTGGTAGAGCATCGGTCTCCAAAACCGAGGGTCGTGGGTTCGAGTCCTCCTTCCCGTGCTTAACGATGTAAATAGAGAGATGTCAAAGAATATTTCTACTTTCGTCAACTACTGCAAGGCTTGTTACGACGAGCTTGTATATAAGGTGACATGGCCCACGCGCAAGGAGCTTACCCACAGCACCGTGGTCGTGTTGATTGCTTCGCTTGTCATAGCCGTGGTGGTTTGGTGCATGGATGTGATTTTCGAGGCTGCCATGAAGGCAGTCTATCCTGCATAAGCTAATCAAACTGTAAGAGGCAACAAGCGATGGCTGCTACGAACACAGACTCGATGAAATGGTATGTTCTCCGTGCCGTGAGTGGCAAGGAGGCAAAGGTGAAAGAGTATCTTGATGCCCTGATAAAGGTGGACGACGTGCTTCAAGGCGTTTGCGGAGAGGTTATGTTGCCTACTGAGAAGTATGCTCAGCTGAGAGGCGGCAAGAGAGTGGTCAAGGAACGTCTTTTCCTGCCGGGCTATGTGTTGGTGCAGTGTCAGATGTCGCCCGAGGTGGCAAGCAAGCTGCGCTTCACACCTAACGTGCTCGGTTTCCTCGGAGGCATGGATACTCCGTCGCCCGTCCGTCAGGCAGACATCAATCGCATACTGGGCACCGTTGACGAGACGGCACTCAAGGTGGAAGAGATGGACATCCCGTTCTCCATCGACGAGACAGTAAACGTGGTCGATGGACCCTTCAGCGGCTTCAAAGGCGTGGTGGAAGAGGTGCAGAGCGACAAGCACAGACTGAAGGTCTCTGTCACTATCTTCGGCAGGAAGACACCGGTGGAGCTGACCTTCAACCAGGTGGAAAAAATTGTTTAGGACAAACGAATGGCAGGGGCGCATGTTACGGTACGCCTCTTTCCATCTATATACGGCCAGAGAGGCTTCCACTCCCAGGCTTATATGAGTTAAATAAATTAATAGTTAACAAGAAATGGCTAAAGAAGTTGCTGGAATAATCAAATTGCAGATTAAGGGTGGCGCAGCCAATCCCTCGCCTCCAGTAGGCCCGGCCCTTGGTTCCAAGGGTATCAACATCATGGGCTTCTGCAAGGAGTTCAACGCCCGCACACAGGATAAGGCTGGCAAGATACTGCCTGTCGTTATCACTTACTATACCGACAAGTCATTCTCCTTCATCGTCAAGACGCCTCCCGCTGCCGTGCAGCTGCTCGAGGTGGCTAAGGTGAAGAGTGGTTCGGCCGAGCCTAACCGTCGCAAGGTGGGCAGCGTCACCTGGGACCAGGTGCGCGCCATTGCCGAGGACAAGATGAGCGACCTGAACTGCTTCACCGTCGAGAGCGCCATGAAGCTGATTGCCGGTACGGCCAGGAGCATGGGTATCACCGTGAAAGGCGATTTCCCCGCATAACACTTTAAACTTCAAAGACAATGGCAAAACTTACAAAGAATCAGAAGATCGCCGCCGAGAAGATTGAAGCAGGGAAGCTCTACACGCTGAAGGAAGCCGCCGCACTCGTCAAGGAGATCACAACAACCAAGTTTCCTGCTTCGGTTGACATTGACGTGCGACTGGGTGTTGACCCACGCAAGGCCAACCAGATGGTGCGCGGCGTGGTCTCACTGCCCAACGGCACCGGTAAGGTGACGCGTGTGCTGGCCCTGTGCACTGCCGACCAGGAGGCCGCAGCCAAAGAGGCTGGAGCTGACTATGTAGGCTTGGACGAGTATATCGAGAAGATCAAGGGCGGATGGACTGACGTGGACGTCATCATCACCATGCCCTCATGCATGGGCAAGCTCGGCCCTCTCGGACGTATCCTGGGACCGCGCGGACTGATGCCTAACCCCAAGAGCGGCACCGTGACCATGGACGTGGCCAAGGCCGTCAAGGAGGTGAAGCAGGGCAAGATTGACTTCAAGGTGGACAAGTCTGGTATCGTGCATACCAGCGTGGGAAAGGTGAGCTTCACGGCTGACCAGATCTACGAGAACGCCAAGGAGTTCCTCGCCACTATTATCAAGCTGAAGCCCGCTGCCGCAAAAGGCACATACATGAAGAGTATCTTTCTTTCAAGTACGATGAGTAAGGGTATCAAGGTTGATCCCAAGTCAGTTGAGTAACCCTAAAAAACGTTTGAAGCAATGAAAAAGGAAGTAAAAGATACTATCATCGTCCAGCTGGGCGAAATGCTGAAGCAGTACCCTCATTTCTATCTCGTCGATGTTACCGGCCTCAACGCCGAGCAGACATCTGACCTGCGCCGCAAGTGCTTCAAGAGCGAGATAAAGATGGTGGTGGTGAAGAACAAGCTGCTGCACAAGGCTATGGAGGCAGCTGAGATTGACTACAGCGAGCTGTACGGTGCCCTCAAGGGCAACACCGCACTGATGTTCACACAGGTGGCCAACAGCCCCGCCAAGCTGCTCAAGGACTATCTCAAGGCTGGCGTGCCCGCGCTGAAGGCTGCATACGCCGAGGAAGGCTTCTTCGTCGGTGCCGACAAGCTGGACGAGCTGGTGGCCATCAAGAGCAAGAACGAACTCATCGCCGACGTTGTGGCTATGCTGCAGAGCCCGATGCAGAGCGTTCTGGGACAGCTCGAGAGCGGTGCAAGCACCATACATGGTGTACTGGAAACTCTCGCCAAGAAAGGAGAGTAACAATCAACCACACATTAATCAAGAACAACAAAAAACATTTATACAAAAATGGCAGACATCAAAGCTATTGCTGAGGAGTTGGTTAACCTCACAGTGAAAGAAGTAAACGAGTTGAAGAACCTCCTGAAGGAGGAGTATGGAATTGAGCCCGCCGCTGCTGCTGTCGCTGTGGCCGCTGGTCCCGCTGCTGCCGGTGCCGCCGAGGCTGCCGAGGAGAAGACCTCTTTCGACGTTGTGCTCAAGGAGGTTGGCAGCGCCAAGCTGCAGGTGGTCAAGGCCGTCAAGGAGGCTTGCGGCTTGGGCCTGAAGGAGGCTAAGGACCTGGTTGACGGCGCTCCCGCAACTGTCAAGGAGGGTCTCTCGAAAGAGGAGGCCGAGAACCTGAAGAAGACCATCGAGGCCGCCGGCGCCGTGGTCGAGCTGAAGTAATCCGAGACAACTCAGCACACCGGTATCTCCCATAACAGGCTGAACGGCCGGGGAGATATTAAAAATACTTAAAAGGTTAGGGACTACCCAGTCGGCAGTCCCTAATCTTTCATTTTTTTAAGAATAACATCACACCAACTGAAGATGCCCGCAAGAGTAATTGACAACAGAGTGAACTTTGGCAGCGTGAAGAACCCGATGCCATTTCCGGACTTCCTCGACGTA
Organism: Prevotella sp.; assembly: GCA_024680755.1. GTDB lineage: Bacteria > Bacteroidota > Bacteroidia > Bacteroidales > Bacteroidaceae > Prevotella. The sequence continues at coordinate 7,533 of JAILBT010000059.1, forward strand.
CAGCTCAAGTCGTTTCAGGATTTCCTGCAGCTTGACACACCGCCCGAGGAACGCAAGAACGACGGACTGTATAAAGTGTTCGCCGAGAATTTCCCTATCACCGACACACGTAACAATTTCGTACTCGAGTTCCTCGACTATTACATCGACCCGCCACGCTATTCGATGGACGAGTGCCTGGAGCGCGGTCTGACATACAGCGTTCCCCTGAAAGCAAAGCTGAAGCTCTATTGCACCGACCCCGACCATGTGGACTTCGAGACCAGCGTGCAGGACGTGTTCCTCGGCCCCGTGCCATACATGACTCCTAACGGCACATTCATCATCAACGGTGCCGAACGTGTCGTCGTGTCGCAGCTGCACCGCTCGCCGGGCGTGTTCTTCGGACAGAGTGTTCACCCCAACGGCTCGCTGCTCTATTCGGCACGTATCATTCCTTTCAAGGGCTCTTGGATAGAGTTTGCCACGGACATCAACAACGTGATGTTTGCCTACATCGACCGTAAGAAGAAGCTGCCCGTCACGACGCTGCTACGCGCCATCGGCTTCGAGACTGACAAGGACATACTGCAGATCTTCAACCTGGCCGAAGAGATCAGCGTGACAAAGGAGAACCTGCAGGCCGCCATCGGCCAGAAACTGGCCGCACGCGTGTTACGCTCGTGGAACGAGGACTTCGTCGATGAGGACACCGGCGAGGTGGTCAGTATCGAGCGAAACGAGGTCATCATGGACCGAGAGAAGACAATCACTGAGGACAACATTGACGACATACTGGAGAGCGGAGCCAGGACCATACTCGTACACAAAGACGAGCAGATGGCGCAGGACTATGGCATCATCTTCAACACCCTGGCCAAGGACCCATCGAACTCGGAGAAGGAAGCCATACTCTACATCTACCGCCAGCTGCGCAACGCTGACCCCGCCGACGACGCTTCGGCACGAGAGGTGATACTAAATCTCTTCTTCTCCGACAAGCGATATGACCTGGGCGACGTGGGCCGCTACCGCATCAACAAGAAGCTCGGACTGGAGACGCCCATCGACATCCGCGTGCTGACCAAGGAGGACATCATCGAGATTATCAAGTATCTCATACAGCTAATCAACTCGAAAGCCACCGTCGATGACATCGACCACCTGTCAAACCGGCGCGTGCGCACCGTGGGCGAGCAGCTGAGCAACCAGTTTGCGCTGGGACTGGCACGCATGAGCCGCACCATACGCGAACGTATGAACGTGCGCGACAACGAGAATTTCCAGCCTACCGACCTGATCAACGCCAAGACCATCTCAAGCGTCATCAACTCATTCTTCGGCACCAACCCGCTCAGCCAGTTCATGGACCAGACCAACCCGCTGGCCGAGGTGACGCACAAGCGACGCCTATCGGCACTGGGCCCCGGCGGACTGAGCCGCGAGCGGGCCGGCTTTGAGGTGCGCGACGTGCACTACACACACTACGGACGTCTCTGCCCCATCGAGAGCCCTGAGGGACCAAACATCGGACTCATCTCGTCGCTCTGCGTCTATGCCAAGATCAACGAGCTGGGCTTCATTTCCACGCCCTACCGCAAGGTGCAAGACGGTGTGGCCGACCTCGACAACGACCATGTGGTCTATCTGACGGCCGAGGAAGAAGAGGACCACATCATCGGTCAGGGCAACGCGCCACTGAACGACGACGGCACCTTCATCCGCCCTGTGGTGAAATGCCGACAGCTGGCCGACTTCCCTGTCGTGCCGCCTACGGAGGTGGACCTGCTCGACGTCTCGCCGCAGCAGATAGCCTCTATCGCAGCTTCGCTCATACCGTTCCTCGAGCACGACGACGCCCACCGCGCACTGATGGGCTCGAACATGATGAGACAGGCCGTGCCACTGCTGCACAACGAGGCACCCATCGTGGGCACCGGACTGGAGAAGCAGGTCTGCGAGGACTCGCGAACCATGATAACGGCCGAGGGCGACGGCATCATCGACTATGTTGACGCCACCACCATACGCATACTCTATGACCGCACGGACGACGAGGAGTTTGTGTCCTTCGAACCGGCCATGAAGGAGTATCGCATCCCTAAGTTCCGCCGCACCAACCAGAACATGGTGATTGACCAGCGTCCCATCTGCGACAAGGGACAGCGCGTCAAGCGGGGCGACATACTGACCGAGGGCTATGCCACCGAGAACGGCGAACTGGCCTTAGGGCGCAACCTGCTCGTGGCATACATGCCGTGGAAGGGCTACAACTATGAGGATGCCATTGTGCTGAACGAGCGAGTGGTGCGCGAAGACATGCTCACGTCGGTGCATGTGGACGAGTATCAGCTGGAGGTGCGCGAGACCAAGCGCGGCATGGAGGAGTTCACCAACGACATACCCAACGTGAGCGAAGAGGCCACCAAGGACCTCGACGAGAGCGGAGTGATACGCGTCGGTGCCCGCGTCGAACCGGGCGACATACTGATAGGCAAGATCTCGCCAAAGGGCGAAAGCGACCCCTCGCCCGAGGAGAAGCTGCTGCGCGCCATCTTCGGCGACAAGGCAGGCGACGTGAAGGACTCGTCACTCAAGGCCAACCCGTCGCTCTCGGGCGTCATCATCGACAAGAAGATGTTTGCCAGGGCCATCAAGACCAGACAGAGCAAGATGCAGGACAAGGTGCAGCTGCAGAAGATCGACGAAGAGTATGAGGCAAAGGTGAACGACCTGCGCGAGATACTTGTCGATAAGCTGATGAAGCTCACAAAGGGAAAGACGTCGCAGGGCGTGAAGGACTCCGTGGGAGCCGAGATTATCTCAAAGGGCTCGAAGTTCACCATGACCAACCTGAAGAATCTGGAGTTTGGCGACATACAGACCAGCGGATGGACTGTCGATGACCATGCCAACCTGCTCATCGGCCAGCTTATCATCAATTTCATGAAGAAATACAAGCTGCTTGAGGCAGAGAAGATGCGCAAGAAGTTTGCCATCACCATCGGCGACGAGCTGCCCTCGGGCGTGCTGCAGATGGCCAAGGTCTATGTGGCCAAGAAGCGCAAGATAGGCGTGGGCGACAAGCTGGCCGGACGCCACGGCAACAAGGGCATCGTCTCGAAGGTGGTGCGCCAGGAGGATATGCCCTTCCTTGAGGACGGCCGCCCCGTTGACCTCGTGCTCAACCCGCTGGGCGTGCCCTCACGAATGAACCTGGGACAGATCTTCGAGGCCATTCTCGGCGCCGCAGGCAAGCGGATGGGTGTCAAGTTTGCTACACCCATCTTCGACGGAGCAAAGCTGGAGGATCTGGCCGAATGGACCGACAAGGCCGGTCTGCCGCGACTCTGCTCCACATACCTCTACGACGGCGAGACGGGCGAACGCTTCGACCAGCCGGCCACGGTGGGCATAACATACTTCCTCAAGCTGGGACACATGGTCGAGGACAAGATGCACGCACGCTCCATAGGCCCCTACAGCCTCATCACACAGCAGCCGCTCGGCGGAAAGGCGCAGTTCGGCGGACAGCGCTTCGGAGAGATGGAGGTATGGGCACTCGAGGCCTTCGGTGCCAGCCATGTGCTGCAGGAGATACTGACCATCAAGAGCGACGACACCGTGGGAAGGTCGAAAGCCTACGAGGCCATCGTCAAAGGCGACCCCATGCCCACACCCGGCATACCCGAGAGCCTCAACGTGCTGCTGCACGAACTGGGAGGACTTGGCCTGAGCGTCAAAATGGACTAACGGAAAGGAAAGAATAAAGATATGGCATTCAAAAGAGATAGCAAGATAAAGAGTAATTTCACCAAGATTACTATAGGCCTGGCATCGCCCGAAGAGATTCTGGAGAACAGCTATGGCGAGGTGACCAAGCCCGAGACCATCAACTATCGCACATACAAGCCCGAGCGCGACGGACTGTTCTGCGAGCGTATCTTCGGACCGACGAAGGACTTCGAGTGCGCCTGCGGCAAGTATAAGCGCATACGCTACCGCGGCATCGTGTGCGACCGCTGCGGCGTGGAGGTAACAGAGAAGAAGGTGCGACGCGAACGCGCCGGACACATCGAGCTGGTCGTGCCGGTGGCGCATATCTGGTATTTCCGCTCGCTGCCCAACAAGATAGGCTACCTGCTCGGTATGCCCACGAAAAAGCTGGACAGCGTCATCTACTACGAGCGCTATGTGGTCATCAAGCCCGGATGCTTAGAGGGCCGGACGAACGACGACGGCGAACCGCTGCTGGGCTCGCAGAAGCTCGACCTGCTCTCGGAGGAGGAATACAACGACCTGCTGGACAACCATCTGCCGGAGGACAACTACCTGCTGCCCGACGACGACCCGCAGAAATTCGTCTGCAAGATGGGGGCCGAGGCCATCTACGACCTGCTGAGCGAACTGGACCTTGAGAGCCTCTCGTATGAGCTGCGCGACCGCGCCAGCAACGACGCCTCGGTGCAGCGCAAGAACGAGGCTCTGAAGCGCCTGCAGGGGGTTGAGGCTTTCCGCCAGAGCGTAGAGAAGGGCATCAACCATCCCGAGTGGATGATAATGAAGATACTGCCCGTCACGCCGCCTGAGCTGCGACCCCTGGTGCCGCTCGACGGCGGACGCTTCGCCACCAGCGACCTGAACGACCTGTACCGCCGCGTCATCATACGCAACAACCGCCTGAAGCGCCTCATGGAGATACACGCCCCCGAAGTCATCCTGCGCAACGAGAAGCGTATGCTGCAGGAGGCCGTGGACTCGCTCTTCGACAACTCGCGCAAGACATCGGCCGTGCGCAGCGACGCCAACCGCCCGCTCAAGTCGCTCTCCGACTCGCTCAAGGGCAAGGCCGGACGCTTCCGCCAGAACCTGCTCGGCAAGCGTGTTGACTACTCGGCCCGCTCCGTCATCGTCGTCGGACCGGAACTCAAGATGGGCGAGTGCGGACTGCCAAAGCTGATGGCGGCAGAGCTGTATAAGCCGTTCATCATTCGCAAGCTCATCGAGCGCGGCGTGGTCAAGACGGTGAAGAGCGCCAAGCGCATCGTCGATCGCAAGGAACCCATCATCTGGGACATACTGGAGAACGTGATGAAGGGACACCCCGTGCTGCTCAACCGTGCACCGACGCTGCACCGACTGGGCATACAGGCCTTCCAGCCAAAGCTGATCGAGGGCAAGGCCATACAGCTGCACCCGCTGGCATGTACGGCTTTCAACGCCGACTTCGACGGCGACCAGATGGCTGTGCACCTGCCCCTGAGCAACGAGGCCATATTGGAGGCACAGCTGCTCATGCTGCAGAGCCACAACATACTGAACCCTGCCAACGGAGCGCCCATCACCGTGCCGTCGCAGGACATGGTGCTCGGACTGTACTACATCACCAAGATACGCCCGAAGGCGAAGGGCGAGGGACTGTCGTTCTACGGTCCCGAGGAGGCCATCATTGCCCACAACGAGGGCAAGTGCGACCTGCACGCCCTGGTCAAGGTGATGGTCGATGATGTGGTCGATGGCAAGCCCCTGCGCCACCAGGTGGAGACATCGGTGGGACGCGTCATCGTCAACGGCATCGTGCCCAAGGAGGTGGGCTTCGTCAACACCGTCATATCCAAGAAGTCGCTGCGCGACATCATCGCGCTCGTCATCAACAACGTGGGCTTTGCCGAAGCCTGCGACTTCCTCGACGGCATCAAGAACCTGGGCTACCGCATGGCTTATCAGGCCGGACTGTCGTTCAACCTTGACGACATCATCATACCAAAGGAGAAAGCCGAGCTCATAGAGAAGGGCAACCAGGAGGTGCAGCAGATCACCGACAACTACAACATGGGCTTCATCACCGATAACGAGCGCTACAACCAGGTCATCGACACCTGGACGCACGTCAACAACGACATCGGCAACATACTGATGCAGCAGATGACCGAGGCCGACCAGGGCTTCAACGCCGTGTTTATGATGCTCGACTCGGGAGCCCGTGGTTCTAAGGACCAGATCAAGCAGCTCTCCGGCATACGCGGACTGATGGCCAAGCCGCAGAAGGCTGGTGCCGAGGGACATCAGATTATCGAGAACCCCATTCTGTCAAACTTCAAGGAGGGCATGTCCGTGCTGGAGTATTTCATCTCTACCCACGGTGCCCGTAAGGGTCTGGCCGACACCGCCATGAAGACGGCCGACGCCGGATACCTGACACGCCGCCTGGTTGATGTCTCGCACGATGTCATCATCACCGAGGAAGACTGCGGCACGCTGCGCGGACTGACCTGCACGGCGCTCAAGAGCGGCGACGAGGTCATATCCAGCCTGGCCGAGCGCATACTGGGCCGCGTGTCGGTGCACGACGTGATCAATCCTCACACGGGCGAGCTGATAGTGGCCGCCGGCGAGGAGATAACGGAGCGCCTGGCCGACATGATAGAGAAGTCGGACATCGAGAGCGTCGAGATACGCTCGGTGCTGACATGCGAGAGTCGCAAGGGCGTGTGCATGAAGTGCTACGGACGCAACCTGGCCACGCGCCGCATGGTGCAGAAGGGCGAGGCCGTGGGTGTCATCGCTGCACAGGCCATCGGCGAGCCGGGCACACAGCTGACGCTGCGCACCTTCCACGCCGGCGGTGTGGCTGCCAACGCTGCCGCCAACGCCAGCATCGTCTGCAAGCACGACGAGGCCATCGTCGAGTTTGAGGAGGTGCGCACCGTACCCTTCAACGAAGACGGCAAGGCCTGCGAGATGGTGGTCAGCCGCCTGGGCGAGGTGCGCTTCATCGACCCCAACACGCAGATAGTGCTTTCGGCCGCACCGCTGCCCTACGGCTCGTCGCTCTATTACCCCAGCGGCAGCCAGCTCAAGAAGGGCGACAAACTGGCGCAGTGGGACCCCTTCAACGCCGTCATCGTGACCGAGTATGCCGGCCGCCTGCGCTTCAACGACGTGGTCGAGGGCCTGACTTACCGCGCCGAGACCGACGAAACGACGGGCCTGACGGAGAAGATCGTGACCGAGTCGAAAGACCGCTCAAAGGTGCCCACATGCGACGTGCTGGACGAAGACGGACAGGTCATCGGCACATACAGCTTCCCTGTGGGTGGCCACGTCGTGGCCGAGGACGGACAGATTGTCGGCACCGGCGACACGCTGGTCAAGATACCACGCGCTGCTGCCAAGGGTGGCGACATCACCGGCGGTCTGCCGCGTGTGACAGAGCTGTTCGAGGCCCGCAACCCGTCGAACCCCGCCGTGGTCAGCGAGATTGACGGCGAGGTGACGATGGGCAAGGTCAAGCGCGGCAACCGCGAGATCATTGTCACGTCGAAGACTGGCGAACAGCGCAAATATCTTGTTTCGACCTCAAAACAGATACTGGTGCAGGAACACGATGCCGTGCGCGCCGGCACGCCGCTCAGCGACGGTGTCATCACGCCTGCCGACATCCTGGCCATCAAGGGTCCCACGGCCGTGCAGGAGTATATCGTCAACGAGGTGCAGGACGTCTATCGCCTGCAGGGTGTGAAGATCAACGACAAGCACTTTGAGATTATCGTCCGCCAGATGATGCGCAAGGTGCAGATCAACGACCCGGGCGACACCGCCTTCCTTGAGCTGGAGATGGTCGATAAGCTCGACTTCGCTGCCGAGAACGACCGTATATGGGGCAAGAAGGTAGTGACCGACGCCGGCGACTCGGCCGCACTGAAGCCCGGACAGATAGTGACGGTGCGCCGCCTGCGCGACGAGAACTCGCTGCTCAAACGTCACGACCAGAAGCTGGTGCAGGTGCGCGACGCCGTGCCCGCCACCTCGACCCAGGTGCTGCAGGGCATCACGCGCGCAGCACTGCAGACGAAGAGCTTCATGTCGGCCGCCTCGTTCCAGGAGACGACCAAGGTGCTCAACGAGGCTGCCATACGCGGCAAGGTTGACACGCTCGACGGCATGAAGGAGAATGTCATCTGCGGCCATCTCATACCCGCCGGCACCGGCCTGCGCGAGTTTGAGAAGCTCATCGTGGGCTCTATGGAGGACCACGAGCGTGCCCTGGCCAACAAGAAGAATGTCATCGACCTTGAGATGGAGGGCCTGCATATATGATGAACCGAGTTTTTTCTCTCTGCGCTGCTGCCACGCTTGCCGTGGCAGCAGCTGCACAGGTCGATGAGACCTTCCAGTTTGTTGATGCCGCAGGCAACGAGGTGGCCGACGGCACGGTCATCACCGTCAGCACGGTGGAGACAAACGTCCTTGACGAGCTGCAGATGGTCATACCGTTGCACCTAAAGAATGTTTCTGCCGCAAGCGCCGCCGTGGGCATCTATGAGTCGATAGACGCCATACCCAACGGCTGGTGGCAGACCTGTCCGCTGGGCAACTGCATGTACCTGACGGCATCGGGCTATTCGCCCAAGGCCATCGTCGGCGCAGGCAGCACCGTTGCCATCGACACCGAGTGGCTGCCCGAAGAGGGGCAGTATGCCACCTGGGAGGCGCAGCTGCAGCTCAGCGTGTTCAACATTGTATATAAGGAGCAGTTTGGCCAACAGGTGCCCGCCGCCGGCGACGAAGTCATAGCGAGCGGTCCGAAGGTGACGATACGCTTCGAGTACACCGACGACACGGCCGTGCGCGATGTGCGCAGTGTGACGGCTGTGAGCGAGAGCTACGACCTTCAGGGTCGCCGTGTGTCATGCGCCAAGCCTGCTTCGGGTCTGCGCATTGTGCGCCGTGCCGACGGCTCGGTGAGAAAGTATGTCGGCAGGTAGTGTGACACTTGCAAACAAGGCAGCGTAACAAGAACGTAGCCACCCTAAATTCAACGTATTTTGCGGCTGAAGGGTTAGTTTTACCTTTTCAGCTGCAAGATACGTTGAATTGTGTTTAGACTGAACGAAACGAACAAGTTTTCGTACCTCTAAAGAAAACTTAATTCTTTGTCTCGACTGGTTTATAATTCAAGAAAATTATCTAAAAAAGCCATTCCACCGCGCGGTGGAATGGCTTTTTTCGTTTGTTATGACGGTCTTACTTGCTGACCTTCTTCTGTCCGTTCACGATGTTTATGCCGCGCTGCATTTTGCTGAGGCGCTGGCCTTTCAGGTTGTGGATGGTATTATGCTTGGCGTTGGCGCGCGCGCTTTCAACACCAACAGTGGTGTTCTCGGTGATTTCGAGTATCCAGCCATTCTTCACAGTTGCGCTGGGTGCACTCCAGAAGGCCACGATGTCGTAGCCATTGCCGCCCTTCAGCTTGAGGTTGCCGTTCTCGCTGCCCTCACTGACAAAACCCTTTTCGTCCTCCAGCGTTACCTCGCCATAGCCAATCCACTCGCCGTTGACAACGAGCTTGAACTCCTGATCTGCCTCAATGCCGGTAAGGTTGACTGTGGTCTGGAATGCCTTGTCGTTGTAATCGGTGACAGTCATCTCCTCGCCATTCCAGTCGTTCCATTCGCCGCTGATCTTCACGCTGGTGATATCAGGATAGACGCTGTACTTCTTGCCGTTGACGAAGACGAGGTTTTCGGTCTGAGCGGCAGCCTCCTCATAGTCGGGATTGCCGCCGCCGTTGTTCCAGATGATGAACTGGGGCTGCTGCTCTGAGGTGAAGTTGTAAGTCCAGCTGCGGTTGAACCAGCCACCGCTGACCTCTACCTTTGTGCCGGGCCATGCACCGCTGGGCTCGGCGATGACATTGCCATGGCCGTCCTCAACCCATGTGTAGGCATACACCTCACTCCAGCCAGCCTCGTTGGCGAAGCTAACCTCGTAGAGGCGCTGTGCCGACAGCGACAGGGTGTTGTTGGCTACGTCTGCGGTGAAAATGAGAGCATAGTCGCCGGTCTCGGTGGGCTGCCATTCCTGGTTGCCGCTGGCGGGCAGCTGATAGCCGTCCCACGACTGGTTGGTGCGCAGCTTGTACTCGTAAGACTCAGCGGGCACCTCGTCGATGGTTACGTCGAGCGAAGCGGTATAGACGTTCTTGTTGTCTTTGTCCTGCACCATGAAGAGGTCCCCATCCCAAGTCAGACCGGGGATAGTTCCCACGATGCCGTAGAGCGTTCCCTCGAGTTTCAGGTTGCGGAAGTTGACCTGTCCCTTGGTGGCGCGCTTCACATAGAGGCGCACGTTGACCTTCTGTCCGGCATATTCGCTGAAGTTGACGCGGAAGGTTGTGAACTCGCCGTTCTTCCATATCTTCACGGTCTCCTCGCCATCGGTGTACTCAGGCATGTTGTCTTTGTTCAGTGTGAGGATGTTCTTATACTCCGTCCCGTCTGTAGTCAGCTGAATGGCAATCTCGTCGCCCTCGGCCATATCCCAGTCGGCAGCCCAGCGCACGGGGATACTGTTGGCGCCAATCTCGACAGAGAGCCAGTTGCTGCCCTCGTTCAGATAGACGGCGGGACCGTCGATCCAGGTCTCGGCCACGCCATCGACGTAGTTCACATTATTATAAAGGTACAGGTCGTTGTAGTCCTCCACGGTCCAGTAGTCGTTCTCGCTGTCCTTGGCTGTCCATCCGAGCGGCGGCTCGCTGGGCGATGTGCCTTCGAGCATGGGTTCCCAGGGCAGCTCGGCAGCTGTCAGAGCGTTGGCATCGAGCCACTCCGACGAGTAGCCACCGTTGCCGTCGGTGCTCCATGCGCGGAAGAAATATACCTTTCCTGCCTCCAGGTTGCTGACGCTGATGTCTGCGCTGCTGCTGCCCACATAGACCACCTTGCCTCCGCCATCGATGGCGTCGCCCACGTTGTAGCTGCCGGTGGGTGTGCCGAAGAGTCCCACGCCGAGTGCCTGCTCATTGTCGTTATACTGCTGCACGTCTGTCACGGCTATGACTATCTGTGCGCCGCTGTCGGTGGCCGAGAGCTTGATGGCGTTCTTGTCGGCACCGCTGACAGCGAGGGCTGCGGGCTTGGCGGGCTTCAGGGCGATAGTGGCGCTGATGGCCTCGGCGCAGTAGAGCGGGCCGTCCATGCAGAGGCTGTTGAAGGCAATGACGAACACGTTGTATGTTCCCTGCTCCATGCCCTGTGCGCCGTTGAACTCTGCGCGGTCGCTGGTGGCGATGACCTTGGCGCTGCCTATGGCGTCGCCCACCTTGTACTTGGTGCCGTCGGCGGGCTTCTCGCTCAGTTCGGCCTCGGTGGTGGCCAGCACGAGGTAGTGGTCGCCGTTGCCGGCGGCGAACGTGCCCAAGATCTGGTCGCTCGTAGAGCTGAGCACGAGGTCGCTGCCCGAGACCGTCGGGCTGACGCACTTCTCAGGAGCCACGAAGGTGAAGACCTGCCCGTCGATAGGATACTGGTCGGCCTTGTAGCTGATGCTGTTGTCGCGGGCCGAGACGACGCTGCCGTCCCAGCTCTGCACCTGCACGAAGTCGTTGGCGTCGCCCAGGATACCGATGCGGAAGAAGTTGTATTTGCCCGGGTCGCTGGGCTTCATGCCCTTGACCTTCATCTCGATGTTGCCGCTCTGCTCGTACAGGCGATACTGTATGGTGGCCTTTGCGCCGCAGAACTCACCCGAGGTGCCCCAGCTGCCGCCGTTGCCGAAGTCAATGTTCTTATACTCGACCACGAGCGCGCGGTAGCCTTCCTGACCTTCCAGCCAGAAGCTTATCTGTGTGTCGTCCAGTCCATAGACACCCTCGCGCGGGAACATGCCGATGACATCGTGTATGCCCTCGGTGGTGAAGGCGCTGACGCGATTCTTGTGCACGTCGGTGCTGATGGTCTCCTTCGGCGAGAGCTGAATGGCCAGGTCGGTGCCGATGAGGAAGTGGGTCATCTTCTGGCTGTTGTAGCGGAACTCGAAGCCGATGGGGAAGCCCTTCAGCTCTTCGGCCGAGTTGAACTCGATGTTGCCGTCTGCGTCGATGATGCAGCCCGACAGGTCCTTGCCCGTCGTGCCCTGCAGGTCAACGACGGTTGGCTCTCCCGGGTCGCCGACGACGTTGGTCTGCACCGAGTAGGCAGCCATCTGCGCCTGTACGCCGACGGTGGCCAGCATTGCCCCGATGAAAAGGAAAAGTTTCTTTTTCATAAGCGTTAAAGTGTTAGTTAATAAAAGGGATATTGAAAAAAACGTTACTTCATCACCTTCAGTACGGTGCCGTCGCTCTTGCGCACGATGTTCAGTCCGTGGCGCGGCTGTTGCAGCTGTTTGCCGTCGGGTGCATAATAGTGCGCTGCAGTGCTGCCGGCGCCACGGGCGGTCTTGATGCCGGTGGGGTCGTCGTCGTATGTCACGTTGTATGTGCCGTCGTTGCCTATGCGGAAGATTTTTATTCCGGGCTCCTTTGCGCTGCGTGTCTCGCGGTAGAAGAGGTATGTGGCCTCCTTTTCAACCACCATCGTGGTGTTGGTGGGGTCCAGCTCTCGCCCTATGGTGCGTGTCCACACGCGTTTGCCGTCCTTGTCGTAGCGCCTTATGACGAACGACGAGTTGACATACGACTGCACGTCGCGATAGGCCACTATCCAGTCCGTTGTGCCGGGTATGGCTCCGCAGCCCACCTTGCCGAAGGCATAGTCGTTTGTGGCGCGGCTCTTGTTGGCAATGCTCAGGCCCTGGTCGTTGAAGAGGTAGTCGCCGTCGAAGGAGAATTTCTGCAGCATGACATCGTATGTAGAGGGCAGCTGCGCCTCGAAATCGACCATTATCTCCTCATTCTCTGTGTTCACGGCGATGGTGCAGTAGTCGTAGTCGTTGTCAACGGTGTTGGCGCAGTCGAGTCCTGAGAGTCCGAAGCCCAGCGAGCCGTCGCCATTGATGTGCTGCACGCGTATGTTGTGTGTGAAGCCTCCCATGTTGCGCACGAAAGCCACGCAGGCCCCGCCGTTGCCGTCGGCTGCCAGCTTATAGTGGTTCATCTCGTAGCCCTCATACTTATATTCGTCGTAGGTGACGGTCTCGCCCCACACCGACTCAAACTCTGGCGTGTAGCGTGTCACGCAGGCACCGTCAGGCGTATCGCTGAAGAGCAGAAAGTCCTGTCCCTCCGAGGCCACTATCTGGTAGTGGGCCACCTCGTTTTCGCTCAGTCGGCGTGGCTCGGTCCATGTGCCGTCGTCGTCCACGCGCACGATGTATGTGCCCGTGTTCTCGCCGGGAATGGGCTGTCCCTGTTCGTCGTAGCTGTTCGACATATGTCTGAAGATGAAGTATGTGTTGTCGCCGGCCACGGCAGCGTAGGTGAAGGGTGCGTTGTTGGCCCAGTCGAAGCTGATGCCGTCGAGCCCCCAGAGGAAGTTGCCCTCCTGATCTACCTTGTAAATGGCGGGATAGAAGCTGGTTCCGTTGCGCTCGTCGGTGTTCATTGCAGCCTCCTCGCCGCGGCTGTCGGCCACGGTCACGATGGCCGAGCCGTCGGCAGCCACGCAGAGCGAATACTCCGACCACCACGATGGCGTGACGTGGTCGTTGACCAGGATGGGCTCGTCGAACACGGCGTTGCCGTCGCGGTCGAGCAGTTGCAGGTAGGTGCTTTCGCCGTGGCGCACGGTTCCGTTCAGCATGAAGGACCGGCCCGTCTTCCACGCCAGCCATGTCTTCTTGTCTGCCGTGCGCACAGCTTTCGGATTGCAGGCATAGTAGTCGCCGCCTGTGACGGTCTCGCCCGTCAGCTCGTCGGTGTGCTCCAGGCCGAAGAGCAGCTTAGGCGTAGCGCCGGTGTTCCACTGGGCCGAGGCCGTCTGTGTAGCGGCCACGGCCAGCAAGAGTAGTGAGTAAAGCTTTTTCATTAATCTTAAATTTTTAATATATAATGTGTAATGTTTAACGTATAATCTTTAATCTTTAATCTTTAATCTTTAATCTTTAATCTTTAATGTTTAATGTTCTTCCTTCCGTTCTGTATGTATATTCCTTCCTTCCCGTTTTGCTGTTCGCGTCCTTGCAGGTCGTAGCGTTTGCCGGTTGAGGCTGTGTCGCTCTCGGTCAGGCTTATTCCCGTCGTAGCGGCGTTTTGCAGGCTGAAATATACGGTGTGTGTAGCTCCTGTATAGTCTGCCTGGACCATCAGCCGCGTCTTGCCGTCGGCAGCCAGCTCATGCAGCATGTAGTATCCGCGTCCGTTCTCGCCCGTGATGCCATTGCCTGCAGCGTCGCTGAAGGTCAGCGTGTAGCAGTCGTCGGCACCGGGCGTGAGGTTTACCACCTGCTTCTTGCGTTTCTCCGTGTATGGGCCGCCCGTGGCCACCACCTCGCCGGCCGAGTTCGTCAGCTGCCAGCTTATCTCCTCGGGCGCGTTGTCGGTCATGATGGTCAGCCTGACGGCGTTCTGTGCCCTGTAGGCATTGGCTATGTTCAGGCGCTTGCGAACGCTCTCTTCCGTGCCGCCGTTCAGGTCAGAGAGCCATATCTCCACCTGGTTGTCGGTGCTGTCGTTCAGTGTGAAATCGGTGAAGAGCGGTGTGTGTACGGTCGTGATGTCGAGATAGTCGAGGCTGCCTGTCCACGCTGTCTGCTGTAGCTGTCCGTTGACGCTGACGTTGATGTTGGCCGCTGTCAGAGGCTCGCGTCCCGTGTTGCGTATCCTCAGGTCAGACGTGAACATAGGTGCGCAGATACGGTCTGGCGTGCCTGTTACCTCGAGTATCTTCGCGGCGCGCGGGCTGCCCGTGGGCCGTGGCTCATACACGGCTCCCAGCACCTGCTTGGTCGTGGCCGACTGCACGAAGGCTACGATGCCCAGCTCGGTCTCGTCGTAGTAGTTCTGCACCTGCCATGTGTACTCATGCTGGTACGATGTGGCTGGTGGTGTGGGCTGTGTCTCTACTGGCTGTCCGTCGGGGCCTGTGAGCAGCTTGCGCATGACATAGTTCCACGAGCGTTCGCCGTTGGCGGCGGGCTGGCTCCACTCCACGCGCTCCTCGACGGCCGCCACATGCAGCCGCAGGTCAGCGACGTCGATGTTGTCTGCCGGCTGCACGTTGACGCGCACCGTCAGCCGTCCGTCGGCGAGCTGCGCCTCTGTCTCGATGTCAACGGTGGCGGGTATGGCGGCGGCACCGGTCACATATCCGTCCAGATATTCATCGTAGCCCCATGCGCCGACGTGTTCGCCGTCAACGCGCAGCGACGGCACGCCCGTCACGCCGTAGAAGTTGGCCCGCGCCATGTTGTCCTCGGTGTCGGCCAGATAGAAGGGGTCCAGCGGCGAGGGGAAGTTGTAGTGGTAGGTTATGGCCACCATGTCGCCCATGCGGTAGGCTATGGTCTTGTCCAGGGCGGGCGAGAACTCGGCGCAGGGGTCGCAGCTTGTGTTGGTGAACTCCTCGAAGAGCACCAGCCGCTTCCTGGGGCTTGGGGCACCCGTCAGGTTGAAGTTCACGATGTGCGTGGCCCCGGTGTATGTGCCCTGTGTCAGGCGTGTGGTCTTGCCCTGCTCGTCTGTCTGGAACAGCTGGTAGTAGCCGTTGCCGTTGGCCCCGGCTATGCCGTCGCCGCCGGCATCGAGAAACTCCATCTGGTAGCAGTCGTCGTGTGTCAGCTCCAGGTCCACGGTTATGAACTTTCGCGGCTCGCTGTATGGTCCGCCCTGCCGCACCACGTCGCCGGCTGAGTTCAGCAGTCGCCACGTCGTCTCCTCGGGCTTCTTGTCCGTATAGAGCTTCAGCTGCACGCCGTAGGTGGCCTGGGGCGAGTGGCTGAAGGTGCGTGTCAGGGTGTTGCTGGTGGCCTCGCTGCCGTTGATGTCGCTCAGCCACAGCTCTGCCTCGTTGGTGCCGTCGTTGAGGGTGAAGTCGGTGAAGTCGCCGAAGGTCATGCTCTCGCGCTCCAGGTAGTCCATGTTGCCCGTCCATGCATACTGCTTGAGCGTGCCGTTCACCCTGACGTTCAGCGTGGCCGACGTGATGGCGTTGGCCCCGTCGTTGCGCATCAGTATGGTGCCGTGGTACGCTGGCCGGCATATCAGGTCGGGTGTGTCGCTCAGGTCCAGCAGTCGCAGCACGTTCTGCTCCTCGGCTTTCGGCCCGGCGTAGCTCGTGGCCACTATCTCCTTCGTTGCTATGTCCTGCACGAAGGCCACGATGCCCATCTGTGCCTCGTCGTTCATGAAATCGACGGCGCAGTCATAGTCGGCCGTGTAGCTCTGTCCGGCCGTCAGCGGTGTCAGGGCCACGATGTCGCCGTCGGCCGCAGAGAGCATCTTGCGCATGGTGTAGTTGGCCTCGGTCTCGCCGTTGGGGTAAGGTGCCTGCGGGACGAGATGTTCCTCTATGGCAGCCACGAACAGCCTGAGCCCGTCGCTCGCCGTGTCGGCGTATGGTGTCAGCGTGGTGTGAACGGTCAGCTGCTGGTCTGTCACGCTCTTGCTCACGGTCAGAGAGAAGCGCTCGGGCTGCTGCAGGCAGTATTCTATGGCGCTGCTCATAAAGGCTTGGCTGCGCTCGGCTATCTCCGTGCCGCCCACGAGCGTGGTGGGATAGGCCGTGATGTGATAGTAGGCAATGCGCCTGTCCAGCGCCTCCTTGTTCTCAAGGTAGAAAGGATCGTTGGGATTGGGGTAGTTGCCGTGGTATTTTATGGCTATGCACTGCCCCAGATGGTAGTCGATGGTGGCGTCGAGCAGGGGCGACCACGAGGCGCAGGGGCCACAGCCCGTGTTGGTGAACTCTTCAATCAGCACGAGCGGCTTTTGTGCGCACAGCGGCAACACGCTCAGCAGGCCGGCGGTCATTAGCGGGTAGAGTCTTTTCATCGTGTCAGTTTTGTTTTTGTTTTGACTGGCAAAATAAGTTAAAAAGTATAAAACTTCCAAATTATGGAAACAATTTAACATTTTCGCAGGTCTGAAATTGATTAATGCATATTCTTTTTATGACAATTAGTAACAGACTGTAACATTATTTGTCTAAGGAGTTGGGGAGTTTGTGAGTTTGTGAGTTTAGGAGTTTAGGAGTTGGGAAGTTGCAACCGCACAGCAGAAATGACGTGGACACTTCAAGAAAACATGCCAAGGGTTTTCGGCTACAGGCAAAAAGCTTTTCGGCTACAGGCAAAAAGCCTTTCGGCTACAGGCGAAAGGTCTTTCGCTTGTAGCCGAAAACTCTGACGGGGACTGTTTTGTACCTGGGCGGGGACTGTTTTGTACTGCAATGGGGACTGTTTTGTACCTGGGCTACGACATGATGGCTGTGAGAATCACGGTCTGAAAAAAGAAATTTTCGTGCTGTGTGGTTGCTTTCTCAGTAGGGGCAGGCCCCGTGCCAGCCCGATTGCCCGGAAGGGCAAAAGCCATCGGCAACATAAACCGCGCACATTGGCCCTGAGGGCAGCGGGCTACTGCCCTATCAGTTGCAGGTAGAGCTCTGCGGCGGCGTTCATCTCGCTCAGGCAGATGTATTCGTCGGCCGAGTGTGAGCGGGCCGACTGCCCTGGACCCAGCTTCAGCGATGGCCACGGCATGAGGGCCTGGTCGCTCAGGGTGGGCGAGCCGAAGGGCTTGAGGCCGAGGCGCAGGCAGGCCTGTACCAGCGGATGACTGGCGTCTATCGACGACGAGCTAAGGCGGGTGCTGCGTGCCGTGAGCTGGCTGGTCATGCGGCTCTGCAGGAAGCGCAGTATCTCGTCGTTGGTGTAGAGCTCGTTAGAACGGACGTCGATGGTGAAGCGACATTCGTCAGGCACGACGTTGTGTTGCGTGCCGCTGTGGATGACGGTGGCCTGCATGACGGTGGGGCCGAGCAGGGGGCTGATCCGCTGGAAGGTATATGAGCGCACGAAGCACAGGTCGTCGAGTGCCTGGTAGATGGCGTTAATGCCCTCGCCGCGGGCGGCGTGTCCGCTGCGTCCGCGGGCCAGGGCATCGACCACCATCAGTCCCTTCTCGGCTATGGCGGGCTGCAGACCGGTGGGCTCGCCCACGATGGCGCAGTCGATGTGCGGCAGACGGCCGCTGCCGATGACGGCCTCTATGCCGCCATGTCCGCTGACCTCCTCTTCGGCCGAGGCCAGATAGACAAGGTTCCAGGGGCAGGGTGTGGTCTCGCCGGCGGTGAGCTGGCGGAAGACATGCAGCAGCGTGACCAGTCCGCCGCCGCAGTCGTTGCTGCCCAGGCCGTAGAGCCTGTCGCCGCAGATGTCGGGGCTGTAGGGCTGACGTGTCCACGAGGCCACCGGCTTGACGGTGTCGATGTGGGCGTTGAGCAGCAGCGTGGGCCGGCGCTCGTCGTGGCGCGAGTCGCGGGCCCACACGTTGTTGCCGAGGCGCTCTGGCGAGAGGCCCCAGCGGTGCATTTGGTCTTCCAGAAGGTCGGCGGCGGCCTGCTCCTCGCGGCTGTGGCGGGGTGTGGCTATCAGCTGGCGCAGCAGCTGGACGTAGTCGGTGGCAATGGGCATGATGGTGGTGATTTCTCTGAGTATTCTGAGTAATCTGAGTGTTCTGAGTAATCTGAGTGTTCTGAGTAATCTGAGTATTCTGAGTAATCTGAGTAATCTGATTATTCAGATTTCTCTGATTTTTCCGATTGCTGTGCCACGCTGTTTGTCAGGCTGACGAACTGCTCTATTGTGAGCTGCTCGGGCCGCTGGGTCATGATGTCTTGCTGGAACCATTCTGTCGGCGGCATGGTTGCCGGTGTGAACAGCTGGCGCAGCGAGCCGCGCAACATCTTGCGCCGCTGGCCGAAGGTGGCCTTTACCACCGTGCGGAAGAGGCGCTCGTCGCAGCCGAGCGTGGTGCGGGCGTTGCGCGTCATGCGTATCACGGCGCTCTTCACCTTTGGCGGCGGGTTGAACACATGCTCATCGACGGTGAAGAGCAGTTCGATGTCGTACCACGCCTGTATGAGCACCGTCAGCACGCCGTAAGCCTTGCAGCCCGGCCGTGCTGCCAGGCGCTCGGCCACCTCGCGTTGTATCATGCCCGTGCAGCATGGCACCAGCTGGCGATAGTCCAGCATGTGGAAGAAGATCTGCGACGAGATGTCGTAGGGGTAGTTGCCGGTCAGCACGAAGGGCTGCCCCTGGAACGCCTCTGTCAGGTCCATGCGCAGGAAGTCCTGCCCCAGTATGTTGCCGTTGAGCTGCGGGTAATGTGCCTCGAGCCATGCCACGCTCTCGCGGTCGATCTCCACCACGCGCAGCGGTCGCTGCTTCTCGGCCAGGTACTGCGTCAGCACGCCCATGCCCGGGCCCACCTCCAGCACGGGCAGCCCCGGCATTACATCGACGGTGTCGGCTATACGGCGCGCTATGTCCTGGTCAACGAGGAAATGCTGGCCCAGGTTCTTCTTAGGTCTGACTTGCCACATTGATGTTTAATGTATAATGTTTAATGTTTAATGTTTAATGTATAATGTTTAATGTTTAATGTTTCATCACCATCTGCGTCGCCAGTCTTCGCGTCGTTCCTGGTCGGTGCCCATTGTGTTTTTTCCGGCGAAGACGCTGAAGCGGTAGATCAGCGACAGCAAGCCATACTGGTAGATGGCGTTGTTCATGCTGTCGCTGCGCATGAAGGCCGTGACCGAGCGCGAGATGTTGGTCTGCTGTCCCAGCAGGTCGAACACCTCGGCCTTGACGGTCAGGGCGTTGCCCTTGAAGAAGGAGTGCGACAACGAGGCGTTCCACAGCAGCTCGTCGGTGTTCATCGAGCTCTGCGCGTAGCCGCGCCGGCTGTTCATGTTGATGTCGGTGGCTATCTGCGTGCCCCAGGGCATGGTCCACTGTGCGTTTGTGCCGTAGGTGTAGTTCCACGTCTGCTGATTGTTGTCGGGGTTGACGTTGTTGCGCAGCCGCGCCCATCTGACGTTGCCGCGCAGCTCTATGCTCAGCTTGCCTGTGCGGTATGAGGTTGACAGTCCGCCGTCGAGCGACAGGTTTTTCGTGACCGACTTTATGTCGGTGTCGTCGGCATCGGTGCGGCTCACGTTGTTGTAGAAGCCCACCGAGTGTTGGTATCCGCCGCCCAGGTTGCCACCCAGGTTGAACAGCTTCTTCTCGCCCAGGGCGGTGTTCATGCCGGTGCCGCCGCCAATGTTCCAGTTGCCGTTGATATTCATCGGCATGGTGGTCTCCACACCCGTCTGCTTGTCGTATGTGGTCTTGTTGCTGATGCTGTTGCGTATGATGTTGCCGCCGACCCAGGCCCAAAGGCTGCGCTGGCGTTCGGGGTTGTATCCGTTGAAGTTGCCGTTGAAGTTGTGTATGAAGGCGGGCTTCAGTCCCGGGTTTCCCTTTGTGATGTGGAGCGGGTTCGAGTCGTCGGTGATGTCGAGCAGGTTGGTCATCGACGGCTGCTGTGTGCGTCCGTTGTATCGGAAGCGCATGTTGGTGTGCTGGTCGAACTTGACCTGCAGCTCGGCCCTGGGCGCGATGTTGAACACGGTGCGTGTGACCTGCGGGTATTCGCGTCCCATGTATCTGTAGTTGAGAGTGGTGCGCTGCGGCAGTGCGTCCAGTCCGATGCTGGCGTTGTAGCTGTCGCGCACGCGTCGCAGCTGCAGTGTGGCAGTCTGGTTGTAGTTGCGGTATTCCGAGAACTGGCTCAGCTCCACCGTGTCGCGCATGTGTTGTCCGGCCTCCTGCATGAAGCGCAGCACGGCGTCCACGTCGTAGCGGTTCTGTTCCAGGGCCGTGGTCAGGTCGCGGTATGCCTGACTGTCATAGACGCTGGCCTGGCGGTCGTTGCGGCTATAGGCATACTGATACTGGTAGCTCAGCTGCAGGTATGTGCGGTCGGCAATGGGTTCGCTGTACGACAGCTGTGCTGCCATGTTGTAGCTGAGCGACGGTGTGAGGTAGTAGCGGTTGTTCTGCTGTGTGGTGCCCAGGGTGTTGTATGTGATGCGTGCTGCCGAGAGCTGCTTGCTCTCGCCGTCGTTGTAGCTGCCCGTCAGCCGCAGCGTCAGGTTGCGTCCCTTGGCGCTCAGCTTGCGGTTCAGCTGCAGCTCGCCGCCCGCCGTCACGCTGCGGCTGAAGCTGACGTTGCGGCTGGTGTTGGTGTTGACCACGATGTCCATCAGGCGGCCGAGCAGCTCGTCGGTCGTGGTGGCTGTGGTGTCGGCGCTCAGCTGCGCTATCTGGTCGTTGTAGTCCAGCACGTTCTCTGTCAGCCTGTTGGGGTCGGTGTCGAACGAGCCCGAGCGGCTGCTGCCGCGCGAGCGGTTGCGTGCGAAGCTCAGGTTGGGCCTGAGAATGATGTTTGTCAGTGTGTCGGGTTTCCACTCCATGCGGAAATTGGCCTGCACGTTGGCGTTCGACGAGTAGCTCTGGCTGCGGCTCTGGCTGAAGGCTCCGCGCTGTGCGGCAAAGTTCTCGCTGCTGGTCTCGGCGGCCTGGTCGGTGCCGTTGTATCGGTAGCGTATGCTGCCGCCCATCTCAATGGTGGGGCTTGTCGAGGCGAAGTTGACGCCCACGTCCTTGCGGCTGGTCAGCCCGGGCTGTCTCCACCACCGGTTGGGTGTGTTGCGGGCGTTGGCCAGCACGGACATCTGCATGTCGTCGTTGAAGCGGTTGACCATCGCGCGGCCGTTGTAGCGCTGTGCGGTGCCGGCCCCGGCGTTGATGTTGCCAAACCAGCCGTTGTTCATGCCCTTCTTCACCGTCAGGTCGAGCACGGTCTCGTCGTCGCCGTCGTCGATGCCCGTCACGCGTGCCATGTCGCTCTTGCGCTCGTACGACTTCACCTTGTCGATGATGTCGGTCGGAATGTTTTTCAGGGCCACCTCCTTGTCGTTGAGGAAAAACTCCTTGCCATCGACCAGTATCTTGTTGACCGTCTTGCCGTTGATGGTGATGTTGCCCTCTTCATCTACCTTTGCCCCCGGCAGCAGCTTGAGCAGTGCTTCGAGTGTGGAGCCCTCGGGCACGGGGTAGGCCGAGGCGTTGAACACGAGCGAGTCGCCGCTGACCTGCACCTTGGCCTGCGTGCCCACCACCTCCACGTCGCGCAGCACGGTCTCGTCTTCGCTCATGGTGATATATCCCAGGTCGGCCGCGCGGCCTTTGCGTGCCGTCAGATCTACGGGCATCAGCTTGTCGGCATAGCCCACGAAGGTTATCTTGAGCAGGGCTCGCCCCTTACCCACGTCTTTCATGCTGAACACGCCGTCGGCATTGGTCGTCACGCCGGCCATCTGCACGCTGTCGGGCAGCGAGAGCAGGCGAACCGTGGCACCGGCCACGGCCTCGCTCGTCTGCTTGTCTATCACGGTGCCCGTAAGCTTCATCTTCCCCTGGGCATGGGCTGCGCCGAGGGGCAGCAGTACCAGCAGTGCCGGCAGTAGCAGTTGTCTCATTTGTGTTGTTTGTCTTGTGCTATGGTTTGTTAAGTCTGTTGTCTTGTGCTTAGGAGTTTCTGGGATTTCCCAGGATTTTCTAGGGATTCCTAGGATTTCTTAGGGTTTTCGTGGCGGCGCTGTGCTGCCGGCCCCACCAGCTTTCGCGGCGCAAAGGTAGTGAAAATATCCGAATTACCGGCCGGTTGCGACAAAGATTTAAGTTTTCTTTAGCCATGCGAAAACAAAAAGACAGCCGCGGGAAACGAAATATTTGACCGGAAAATTTGGCCATGTCAGGAAGTGTTAGTATCTTTGCAGCCCGAATTGTACACACAGCACACATATTATATTATATACAACAACAAAATGAAAAAAGGTATTCATCCCGAAAACTATCGCCCCGTCGTGTTCCGTGACATGTCCAACGGCGATATGTTCCTTACAAGGTCCACCTGCAAGACCAACGATACGGTGGAGTTTGAAGGCGAAACTTACCCTGTGGTAAAAGTAGAAATCTCCAGCAGCTCGCATCCTTTCTATACGGGCAAGAGCAAGCTTGTCGATACGGCCGGTCGTGTGGACAAGTTCATGAGCCGCTATGCACGGGCTGCACGCAAATAATAGTTGCTGAGGAACCGCGAAAAACGAAGACTGCGCCGCCGGGTAGTTGCATATACCCGGCGGCGCAGTCTTTTTGTTGTGCTTTGCTTCTGGCGACACCGCCGGCCGCGTGAGGCCCGCTGTTGCCCTTTAGCGGCAGGGCCTCAGCCGGCCGGCTCCTCAGCCTCGCGGCGGCGGCGCTCCTCCTCCATGAGCTGGAAGTCCTTCTTGCGCAGCACGAACGAGTTGCTCAGGTATTTCTCGCGCACTATCTTGTTGGCGGCCAGTTCCTCGGGCTTGCCCTCGAAGAGTATGCGCCCCTCAAAGAGCAGGTAGGCGCGGTCGGTGATGGAGAGCGTCTCCTGCACATTGTGGTCGGTGATGAGTATGCCAATGTTGCGGTATTTCAGCCGCCACACTATCTGCTGTATGTCCTCCACGGCGATGGGGTCCACACCGGCAAAGGGCTCGTCGAGCATGATGAACTTAGGTTCGATGGCCAGGCAGCGCGCTATCTCGCAGCGGCGACGCTCGCCACCGGAGAGCTGGTCGCCCTTGTTCTTGCGCACCTTCTGCAGGCGAAACTCACGTATCAGCTCCTCCATCTTGTCTATCTGATACTGGCGCGACAGCCCCTGGCGCATCTCGAGCACGGACAGTATGTTGTCTTCCACGCTCATCTTGCGGAACACCGATGCCTCCTGCGCCAGATAGCCTATGCCGGCGCGGGCGCGCTTATAGACGGGATAGTCGGTCACCTCCTGGTCGCCCAGGTAGATGTGGCCGCCGTTGGGCACTATCAGCCCCGTGGTCATATAGAACGACGTGGTCTTTCCCGCGCCGTTGGGCCCCAGCAGGCCCACTATCTCGCCCTGGCGTACGTTGAACGCCACGTCGTTGACCACCGTGCGCTTGCCGTAGCGCTTCACCAGCCCCTCGGTGCGCAGCACCAGACGCTCGACACCGCCGGCAGGCGTGGCCAGCGTCTCTTTTGTATTTTCTTCCATAACTGGCGGCAAATGTACTGCTTTTTTTCCACTTTGCAAAACACTGGGCGCTAAAAACAATCAAATGTCTGTGTCCACAAGCCCCACCAAGCCCACCGGTCCCACGAGCCTGCCATCAGGCCACAGCCACCAGCCCCTGCCTCACCTGAGTCCCCAGGCGGTCTTGACCTGCTCCAGGGGCAGGTTCTCGACGTGGTTCTCCACGTCGTCGGGCAGGTTGCAGAAGAAGTCGATGCCCGTCCTGGCCTGCAGCTCGCTGATGTTTACCACATAGTCGGCCAGGGGGTCGGCCGAGTGGTCTGTGTCGAGATGTTCTGCCCAGAAGCCCAGCGCCTTATATCCCGACGCATTTTTCATCAGCAGGGCCATGAAGAAATAGCGCGGCACGGGCAGTCCGCTGCCGAGCGTCTCGCGCAGCGGACTGGGCACCAGGGTCGTGGCATCGATGGTGCCGCCCTTGCAGACATAGAGCGTGTCGGTGCGGGGCGACTTGTCGGTAAGCCACTTGCGCAGCTGGCCCTCCATCTTCTCCCATATACCGGCGTTGAAATTGTTTCGCTGCGGCTGCATGTTGGTCAGGTAGAAGGTCTGCTTGTTGGCATCGGCCGAGTAGAGACGGTCGGCCGAGGGACATATATGCCCGTGGTCGTAGCCGCTGCCGTAGTAGGGGTCGTAGCTGAAATACTCGCCGGCAGAGAGCTGCGGGTCGAAGGGGTATTGCGGGTCGCCGTAGTAGCGCTTGGTGGTGGCCTTGCGGTTGTCGGCATACATCTGGTAGCAGGACCACCGCTGCGAGCGTTTCCCGGTGTCCCACTCCACGGAGTAGTTTATGCCGAAGCGGTCGTCTAAGGAGTGGATGACGACGCGGCTCGTGCCGCCCTTGACGCGCGGAAACTCCAGGCGCTGCAGCGCCGGCTCGCGCGAGATGTCGTTGGCATTGACGTTGCTCGCCGGCTGACGGCCGGTGTCGGAGCCCGCCTGCCGGCGGTCGTCGTCGTCGCCACAGCCCGCGAGCAGCGCTAAGGCCATCACGACGGGGCAGAGGTGTGAGAGAAGAGACTTCATTCGGAGCTGAAGGTTTAGGGTTGAGAGATGAGAACGTTATGTATCGGGCCGCTCAGAGCAGCTGGCGTGCGCGCTCCAGGGCCACGTCGATGTGGGGCGTGATGTTGTCGGCCCCCAGCAGATCGACAAAGCCGTTGCGCCGCAGCACGGCATCGACCTTGGGACGTACGCCCGACAGCACCACCTGTATGCCCTCGCGCTGCGACATGCGGCACATGTTCTCCAGGTTGTGCAGACCCGTCGAGTCGATAAACGGCACCTTGCGCATACGTATCACCCGCACACGCGGCTGACCGCCGTAGCGTGCCATCAGGTCCTCGAAGCGGTTGCCCGCACCGAAGAAGTAGGGGCCGTTGATCTCGTACACCTCCACGCCGTCGGGTATGCTCAGGTTCTCCAGGTTGCCCGGCTGCATGTCGGCATCCTCCGAGAGGTCTATCTCCTCGTAGATAGCCTTGACATCGGTGGTCTCGGCCATGCGCCGCATGAAGAGCAGGCAGGCGCAGATGAGGCCCACCTCGATGGCCACCGTCAGGTCGAACACGATGGTCAGCAGGAAGGTGAGCAGCAGCACGGCCACGTCGCTCTTAGGATTGCGCAGCACGCCGAGGAAGGAGCGCCAGCCCGACATGCCGTAGCTGACCACCACCAGCACGCCGGCCAGGCAGGCCATCGGTATATACTGCGCCAGCGGCATGAGGAAGAGGAAGATGAGCAGCAGCACCACGGCATGGACCAGTCCGGCCACGGGCGTGCGGCCGCCGTTGTTGATGTTGGTCATGGTGCGCGCTATGGCGCCGGTGGCCGGTATGCCGCCGAAGAGCGGCGAGGCGATGTTGGCCACGCCCTGCGCTATCAGCTCGGTGTTAGAGCGGTGGTGCTCGCCCGTCACGCCGTCGGCCACCGTCGCCGACAGCAGGCTCTCGATGGCACCCAGGATGGCGATGGTCAGCGCCGGGGCCACCAGCGCCTTCACGCCCTCCCAGGTCAGCTGCGGCATGGCGGCCTGGGGCAGGGCCGACGAGATGCTGAAGCGGTCGCCGATGGTCTCGACGCTTGTCACGCCGCCATACTGCCTGAGCAGCAGCGCCGCCACCGTCATCACGACGATGGCCACGAGCGACCCCGGTATCTTGTGGAAGAGCGAGCTGCCCGTGGCGCCACGCTTGCCCAGCATGGGCCACACCGCTATCAGCGCCACGCTGAGCAGGCCCACGGCGGCGCTCCAGGGGTCGATGTCACCGAGGTGGCCGGCATAGACCAGCCATTTCTCGACAAAGTCGGCTGGCAGCGAGTCGAGCCGCATGCCCAGCAGGTCCTTCATCTGCGTGGTGAAGATGGTCACGGCTATGCCGCTGGTGAAGCCCACGATGATGGGGTATGGTATATACTTGATGATAGTGCCCAGGCGGAGCAGACCGAACAGGATGAGGAATACGCCGGCCATGAGCGTGGCCACCGTCAGGCCCGTCATGCCATACTTCTCGATGATGCCGTAGATAATAATGATGAACGCGCCCGTGGGGCCGCCTATCTGAACCTTCGAGCCGCCCAGGGCCGAGATGATGAAGCCGGCCACGATGGCCGTGACGATGCCTTTCTCTGGCGACACGCCAGAGGCTATGCCGAAGGCTATGGCCAGCGGCAGCGCCACTATGCCCACGATGAGGCCGGCCATGAGGTCGGCGCTGAAAGTCTTGCGGTTGTAGCCCTTCAGCGTGGTGAAGAGCCGCGGCCGGAAATCGATGGCAGCCGAAAGGCGCTGCAGTGTCTGGCCTGTGATGTTCTGTTCGTTCATTTCTTTCTTTGCTGTTATCTGAATGTTTATCTTGCATGTGCTGTGTCTCTGACGCGACACATCCGAAGCTGTGGCGGACGCGACACGTCGCGTCCCTACTGTGTCAAATGCTTTGCAGTAGGAGGCGACTTGTGGGCTGCAAAGGTACTGATTATCCCGCTAATGGCAAAGCGTAGGGCTCTTTTTTTCCTGTGCAGACTTCGTCTGAACCGCTCAGCCGGATTTGCAATCCGGCTGCTGCGAATATAAGCATTTTCAATGCGATAATAATATCTTTAGCATTACAAATGCCAATATTCGGTGCGGTCGGATTGCAAATCCGACCGAGCAGGGTTGCAAATCCGACCGAGCAGGAAATCCGACCGAGCAGGATGTCCGAACTTTCCGAAAAACATTGCTTTCACGGCAGAAAAATTTGGCCGTTTCAAAATTAACACTTAACTTTGCCGCAGACATGCAACAGAAGCAATCCGCAGCTGCAATCAGCCTGAGGCACAACTGTTGACAGCCCACAGAAAAGCACACACACAACCTACCCTATTTACTAACTAAAACTAAAACAGCTATGAAAAAACTATTTACCCTGCTTGCGGCAGCATTGGCAGCCGCTACGGTCAGCGCGCAAGACGTGCAGACGGTGTTCCATTGGCAATGTGACGGCAACGTTCCCACCGCAGATGCTGCCATCACCACGACAGGCGGAACGCTCACCGCCACAACGACAGATGCCAACAAGTTTTTCTCAACTGAAAGTGCTGCTTATGACAGCAGCGTGCCTGACGACTTGAAGTCCAAAAGCTCAAAGGCATGGAAATCGGGAAGCAATGCAGCTTACCTGATAATCCAACTGAGCGAAGAACTGCAGGCTGGCGACAAGATAGAGGTTTGCGGCTACAATCCCTGGATCATCGCCACCTCCATCGACTGGTCTAATGCCGACATCACGGCAGAGCTGACAACAGGAAGCAGCAAGAGCGATTACAAGGTGGGCGAAGTGACAGTGCCCGACGGCGTGAGCGCCAGCACCATCTACATGCGCCGCGCCAACGGTACGGGTACCGGCATAGCAGCTATCAAGATCACCCGCGAGGTGCAGACGACGGGTCCCTTCTACGCCGTTGTAGGCTCGGAGAACCTCTTTGGCGAGGGTAACAGCTGGAACGTCGCAACCACCACCGACTACATGACGGCCGGCGATGACGGCATCTACACATGGTCGAAGCAGAACGTGACCCTGAGCGAGAACGCCGAACTGAAGGTCATCAAGAAAGAGAACAAAGAGGATGCTGAGGCAGCCGCATGGTATCCCGGCAATAATGTGACGCTCGACGGCTGGACTAAGGCCGCCAGCTACAATGTGACCGTGACCTTCGACCCCGCAAACGAGACCGTGACGGCAAAGGCCGAGCGCATTATCACCATCGAGAGCATGGCCATCGTGGGCGACTTCTCGCCGAACGGCTGGGAGCCTGCCCAGGGACTGGCCATGACGCAAGACGAGACGAAGAAGAACATCTGGACGCTGACCATCGCCGACTTCGAGGCAGAGGTGAAGACCTACGAGTATAAGGCTACGGCCAACGGCGTGTGGGACGACTATGTGCTGCCCGAAGTCGACAACGCCAAGTGGACGCCCACCGCTGCCGCTAAGTACGACCTGGTGTTCACCGTCGATACCGAGAAGCACGAGCTGACCCTGGCCGCCCAGAAGCAGAGCAGCGTGGAAATAGGGAAGCTCTACATCGTGGGCGAGATAACCGGCGGCTGGCCCACCGAAGCCACCGATGGGGACGACGGCTGGAGCATGGCCAAGGAGATGAAGCAGGACGCAGCCGACGCCAACATCTGGACGCTCAGCTACAACGCCTACATCACCGTCGAGGGCGACGCGCTGACCCTGAAATACAAGGCTGCGGCCGACAAGGCCTGGACCTTCGCCATACCGCAGGAGGGCGACAACGAATACACCTTCCGGCAGTCGGGCTGGTATCACATGCTGTTCACGGCCAACGTGGCTGAAAAGACCCTCACCCTTACGGCAGAGATGGAGCAGGCCCCCGTGTTCGCCGAGAACGCCATCTACGCCTGGCAGTCGCCCACGGGCTATGCCTACGAGCAGGGCGGAGAGGCTGCCAGCGAGGGCAATATCAATATTGTCAACGACAAGTATTACACCATCCGTCTAAACGGAAAGAACGACTACTCGAGCGACGTTGTCACCATCACGCTCAACGAGGGCCTCACCCTGAAGGCCGGCGACGAGATTGCCATCACCGCCTACCGTAACAAGAACGAGGCCGGCAAGAAGTCGGGTGCCAAGCTGAGGTTCGACGGCAGCAGCACCATCAACATCGGCGATGGTCTGGCCTTCAACAACATCAACACCGCCGTGGCCGAGACCGCAGAGTATGGCGAGCCCAACACCATCACCGCCACCGTTCCGGCCGAGGCCGACGGCAGCAGCAAGATAGAACTGACGCGCTCTTCGACCAGCACCAACCTCTTCATCACCAAGATAGAGATCACGCGTCCGGCAGAGCAGATAGAGACCATGTACATCGTTGGCGACTTCACCGGCGGCTGGCCCACGGAGGCTGCCGAGGGCACTCCCGCCGACTGGAGCATGGCACAGGCCATGACACAGGATGCCGAGAATCCCAACCTGTGGACCCTGTCCGTGGAAAACTTCGAGGTGAAGTTTGCCGAGGGCGAGACCAGCAAGACATATTATTATAAGGCCACGGCCAACCAGAAGTGGGGTCTGTATGAGCTGCCCGCAGCCGGCGCAAACAACAACTGGGTGTTTGCCGATGGCAGCGACTACCCCGCCGGTGTCTATGACCTCGTCTTCACCGCCGATACCGAGGCCAACACGCTGACCGTAGTGCCCACATACGACGCAGTGGCCACAGGCATCGCCAGCGTGCAGAGCGTGAAGCCCGCACAGGCCATCTTCAACCTGGCCGGCCAGCGCGTAAGCGGCACTCAGAAGGGCCTCTATATCGTAGGCGGCAAGAAGGTTGTCAGATAAGACAGCTGGCCGCGCCTACCGGTGGGGACCGTAGAAACGACTCACCCCCCCAGCCAGGCACACAACACAACAGCACGAGCGGCTGCGCCACACCCGCACAGACGGGAGGCGCAGCCGCTTTCTGTCATATCTAATTTGCCCCCATGGGCAATGTGTAAGGGGCAGCGCCACGGAAAATTTGCCCTTGACGGGCAATCGGGCTGGCACAGGGCCTGCACCTACACTGTGCGCGCCGCCGGCCGCTCAGCCGGATTTGCAATCCGGCTGCTGCGAATATAAGCATTTTCAATGCGATAATAATATCTTTAGCATTACAAATGCCAATATTCGGTGCGGTCGGATTGCAAATCCGACCGAGCAGGTTGCAAATCCGACCGAGCAGGACGAAACTGCCTCCCGCCCGGCAGAAAAACCTGATACGGTTGATTTAAGGCAAACAGATTGAGATAAAGCAAGGAAAAAAGGTAGATGGACGCAAAAAAAAGGAAAAAAGAATTGCGGGAAAGAAAAACTGCCGTACCTTTGCAGCCGAAAACAAGAAACATTGTGCGCGACCACAATAAAACAGAGAGAGAATTTCAAACACAGAGAACATTAACAAAACGTCAAACTTAAAAACATTTTTAAGGCAATGAAAAAGATTATGATGACTCTCGCCGCTGCCATCGTTGCAGTGAGCGCTTCTGCACAGGTTTATGTTGGTGGCACCGTGGGCTTCCTTGGCTCGAAGTCGAACGCCGATAACGCCAAGACCGCCACTAAGTTTGAAATCAACCCCGAGGTTGGCTACAACTTCAGCGACTCTTGGGCCGTGGGTGTCAACGTTGGCTTCGGCAGCGAGAAGGGCACATGGAAGGACAACGGCTATGGCTCCGCCGGAGATGGCGAGAAGGCTATCACCACCTTCACCGTGGCTCCCTACGCTCGTTTCACCTACGCCAAGCTGGGCAACGTGAGCCTCTTCCTCGACGGCAAGGTGTCTTACACCACCAAGAAGGACGACTACAACGAGTATGGAGTGAACATCGTCCCCGGTGTGGCTTTCGCCGCCAGCGACAAGGTGAGCTTCGTGGCTAAGATGGGCAACGGCCTGGGCTGGAACCAGATGAAGGATAAGAACAGCGACACCAAGTTCAACCGCTTCGGTCTCGACGTGAACAGCCTGTCTGCACTCGAGTTCGGTATGTATTTCAACTTCTAAGCGAAAGCACGAAGGAGAAACAGAAAAAAAACAAATTCTCTCAACAATAGCGAAGGCACCCGCGGGAGCAATCCTGCGGGTGCCTTTCTTTGTCTTGACGGTCATAACGGCTGAATGTAGTGGGAAAAATTTGGCAGTGAAAGGAAAAACCCTTACCTTTGCAGCCGACTACCGGTACGCAGGTGTCTCACCTGCGGCAGCCGCGGGTGAGACACCCGCGGACCAGTGCAAAGCGATGAAATAACCATGAGTTATATAGAAGCGCACGATGTAGGGACGCGACGTGTGGCGTCCGCAGAACAAAAAAGCCAGAAAGCAC
>JAILBT010000065.1 GCA_024680755.1 Prevotella sp.
TACTTCGGCCCGGGGCATGCCTTTTTGAACGCTAATCAACGTTTTGTCGGCATGTCTGTCCGTCCGGTGCGGCAGAAGCAGGAAGCAACGCAGCAGTGACAGGCCGGCGGTGAAGTCAGGTCAACGACATGCGACCTGCGCAGGTGTAAGCAGCACCTGCGCAGGTCGCATTATTTCTCGGGAAATCATAGAAACTATAGGAGAACCTAGGAATGAGATCCAGGGAAATCCCAGGTATATTCTCCAAGAACAAACACTGTTCAGTAGCCGGGGTTCTGCCAGAAGCCGTCGGTCTGTGTGGTGTACTGCAGCACGCCGCCTGCGTTCTGCTGTGCGGGTGCTGCCACCTCGTTTGTCACGGCTATCATCTGCGCCTCGGGTATGGGACGATAGTAGTGCTTGGCATCGATGTTGGCAGCGGCCTGACCGTTGTATTTCTTCACCCGATCGACCAGCGTGTGTGTGCGCTTGAGGTCGAACCAGCGCTGCTGTTCGCCGCAGAGCTCCAGTGCGCGCTCGTCGAGTATGGTCTCTATGCCGTTGATAGAGTGGAGCGTGTTGTCCTGTCCGCTGATGGCGCGTGCCTGGCGCAGCTGGTTGATGGTGGCAAGGGCGTCGCCGCCCGTCTGCAGCTGACACTCGGCCTTGATAAGGTACATCTCAGAGAGGCGGAACACCAGTGCGTCGCGGTGGCTGATGTCGTGTGTGGGATACTGTGCCTCATAGACATCGTCGAGGAATTTCTTGATGCCAGGGTACGATTTCCAGCCGCCGATGTTCACGTTGTTGTAGCGGTTGTCGCCATAGACGTCGCTGGTGACCTTGGCCGTCTGTGTGGGCAGGGCGGTCATGGCGTCAGAGTCATAGACGGGTATGTCGCCACCCGATATGAACTGCAGGCGGTAGCGGCCCTTGGCCCATGCCTGCAGGGCCTGTCCCTGTTCTGAATCGCCGTCTAAGGGAGAGTAGTAGATGGCAGTGTCGCCGGCATTGAAATAGTTGCCGTCGGCGGCGTAGGCCGCGTCGGGGTCGGTCATGTTCTGTCCCATGTTGGGATAGAAGTTGGGCCGGTTGCCCTCCAGTCCGCTCACCACGTTGTAGTGTGAAAGCAGTGTGCCGTCGCAGCGCTGGTCGGTGGTGCGCACGGCCTCGAGGCTGCGCCAGAGATATGGCGATGGCAGATAGCGTGTGAAGCCGCGTCCGTAGGGCGAGTAGAATTTATCGACGGTGACCATCTGTCCGGTCTTTGCGCTGCGTATGGCTGCCGTGGTGTTGCCCAGCACGCGTGTGAAGATGTGTCCGTCCTTGCCCGGTTCGACCACGGCGCTACACTGTTTGGCATTGGCCTGTGCGCCCATGTCGTTGGTGTTGCCGTTGCTCCACATGGGCACGAACATCAGCAGCATGGCCGAGCCGCCGCGCGTGTAGCCGGTGCGTGTGATGAGCGAGTTGAACGACAGGTGGCTGCCGCCGGCATTGGTCTTGTAGCGGTAGGGTATGCAGTTGTTGGTTGAGAGGGCCTCGTCGTAATAGACGCCCCAGATGGCTTCGCGGTTGTCCTGCACGGCTTCGTTGGCCATGGTCCATGAGTCGTTGAAGCGGCTGTAGAACGAGGCTCCGCTGTGGTCGATGACGTCCTGCGCGGCGTCCTGGGCCGTCTGGTACAGGTCGCTATATCCCTCGACGCTGTTCTTTCCCAGCCACGAGGCGGCATAGAGTGCCACGCGGGCTTTCAGCGCCACGGCTGCATAGTAGGTGGCGCGTGCCTCGAGACCTCCGTTCTTCACCTTGTCGGTGAAGTTGGCGTTCTGGAAGTGCTGCATGGCGGCGTCGATGTCTGTCAGAATGTTCTTATAGACCACGGCCTCGGGCACGCGCACCGGTGTGGTGCTCTGTGCGGCGATGGGCTCTGTGTTGTAGGGTATGGGCCCCCATGTGGCCACCATCTGCGAGTAGTAGAGAGCACGCAGGAATTTCACTTCGCCCAGATACTGCTCTTTTTTCTCGTTGCTGATGGCTGTGTTCAGTGGTATGTACTTCAGTGCGTTGTTGCACACGTCGATGGCGTTGTAGAACATCTCCCAGTAGTGGTCCAGCACGGCGTCGTCGGCTGTGTTGCCGTCGAGCGAGCGCGGTGTGAGGTTGTACGATGTGAGCGACTTCTGCTTGTTGTCGAATCCGGCAAGGAAGAGGTCGCTGCCGCACTCGGTCAGGCCCAGTCCGGCCTCCTTGCCCCACCAGCCGCGCGTGTAGGCATAGCATGAGCGGACGAGTCCCTCAATGCCGGTGACGGTAGAGTAGGTCAGGTCGGCTGTCATGCCCGTCTTGTTGTCCTCCTCGATGAAGTCGGAGCACGCTGTGAGGCCGGTGCCCAGCGTGGCGGCTGTCAGGATGAATGCATATATCTGTTTCATAGTTGTATGTTGTCGGTTGTTCGTTTATCTTTTGTTTAGAATGACACGTTCAGTCCCACGACCACCTGCTTTGCCAGTGGCCAGTTGATGCTGCCACCGCGCTCGGGGTCGTAGTCATCGACGCTGGCAAAGGTGAAGAAGTTCTTCATCGAGCAATACACCTTGACGTTCTCTGTATGTATGGCCTTGAGCCACTTCTTCTCCAGGTTGTAGCTCAGTGTGATGTCCTTTATCTTGAAGAAGTTGTTCTTCTCGTAGAGCAGAGCCGACTGGTATGTGGTGTAGAGGTTAGAGTATCCTGTGCCGTTTGTTCCGGGCGACGGGAACTTTGCTCCGGTGTTTGTCGGTGTCCAGTAGTCGACGTCGGCCCAGTTGGCGTCGCCGTCGTTCAGTCCGATGGCGTTGTTCTTGTCGAAGGCGAAGTAGCCGCCCAGTCGCGCCATGCACTGTATGCTGAGCGAGAAGTTTCTGTAGCGGAACGAGTTGGTCAGTCCGATGATGTGGTCGGGTGTGCGCTTGTAGATACGCTTGTCGTCGTCGTTGATTTTTCCGTCGCCGTTGCGGTCCACAATCTTGATGGTTCCCGGCGTGCCGTAGTTGGCGTTGTTGCCGGGCTGCTCGAAGGTGATGCCGCGTGCGGCATAGTCGGCCACATACTTGTCGTATTCGCCCACGTTCCAGCAGCCGTCCAGCTCATAGTCGTAGTAGGCCGAGAGCGCTTCGCCCACGATGAGTGCCGTGGTGCCGTCGATGTTGCGGTCAAGCCCGTCGGCCAGTTTCACTATCTCGTCGTGCGAGGTGGTGTAGCTGGCGTTGATGTCCCAGCCGAAGTGCTTGGTCTTGATGGGCTGTGCGTTCAGCCCTATCTCCAGTCCGTGTCCCTTCGACTCGCCGATGTTTGTCAGCACCGACGTGAAGACCGACGAGGCCGGTGCGCTCTTATAGTAGAGCAGGTCCTTGGTGTTGGTGCGGTAGTAGTCGATGGTTCCGTTGATGCGTCCGCCGAGGAAGCCGAAGTCCAGACCGATGTTGACGCTCGAGGTCGTCTCCCACGAGAGGTCGGCGTTGCTCATCGACATGGGTATGAAGTCTGACGACGAGTTAGGCGTTGTGGCAGTGACGGTGGCCAGTGTCTGATATGGGCTGACGGCTGCGTTGCCCGAGATGCCCCATGCCACGCGCAGCTTCAGGTTGTCCAGCCACGACTTTGCACCCCGCATGAAGCTCTCTTCCGTGATGCGCCATCCGGCCGATGCCGAGGGGAAGTATCCCCACTTGTTGCCCTTGGCCAGCACCGACGAGCCGTCGGCGCGCAGCGAGGCCGAGAGCAGGTAGCGGTCCATGAACGCATAGTTGACGCGTCCGAAGAAGGAGAGCATGGCCTGCTTGGTGTAGTTTGACGAGGCAGTCTTGTCGTCGGAAATCTTGGTCACGTCGTAGAACAGCTGGTCGTAGTAGTGCTCCTTA
Organism: Prevotella sp.; assembly: GCA_024680755.1. GTDB lineage: Bacteria > Bacteroidota > Bacteroidia > Bacteroidales > Bacteroidaceae > Prevotella. Next base: position 3,882 of record JAILBT010000065.1, read on the forward strand.
CCCGCTGTGCCGTTGTAGCCCAGGCCCTCGCGCACGTCTTGCCTCATCTCGTGTCCGAGCAGGAAGGCCAGGTCGTGCTTCTCGTTGAGCGTCAGGCTGTAGTTGGCCGTGTTCTGCCATGTCAGTATGGTCCAGGCGTTCCATGCGTTGCTCATGTATGTGGTGGCCGGTGCCTGATAGCGGTTGGTCGATTGGTAGTCGTTATACTGTCCCACGCGCCAGTTGCGTCGGTCAACGGCCAGCTGCGACTTCAGGGCGAGTCCCTTCAGCGGTGTCAGCTGCAGGTAGGCACTGCCCATATAGCGTGTGCTCTCGATGTGGCTCTTGTAGTTGTCGCCCTCGTCCATGAGCGGGTTGACGTGTGCCGTGTACCAGATGTTTGGTGTCTCGTTGATTGTGCCGTCGGTGTTGTAGGCATGGGTGATGGAGGTCATCTTTCGTGCGCGGTCGAACACCGAGGCGTTGCGTGCGTTGTGGTCGCGATATGTCAGGGCCATCGAGGCACCTATCTTCACCACGTTGTTGATTTTGTGGTCCACGTTCAGGCGCCCGTTGTAGCGTGCCATCTGGTCGTGCTTGAGCAGTCCCTTGTCGAACATGGCGGCCAGCGAGGCTGAGAAGTTGGTCTTGTCGTTGCCTCCGCTGACGCTGGCCTCATAGTTCTGCGAGGTGGTATTCTGCAGTATGTGGTCATACCAGTCGGTGTATGAGCCGCCGTTGATAATATCGACCACCTTTGTTCCGTCGGCAATCTCCTGTGCACCGAAGACATCGTCGATGTCCAGGGCCGACTGTCCCCAGTTGCCCGAAGCCAGATCGGCCTGATAGTTTGCGCGGTCTATCCACCGCTGCACCTCCCTATCGCCGTACATGCTCTTCACGGCCGACGTGGGCGACTTGAAGGCCAGGTATGCCGAGAAGTTGACGCGTGTCTTTCCGGCCTGTCCGCGCTTGGTGGTGATGATGATGACGCCGTTGGCACCCTTTGTGCCGTAGATAGCAGTAGAGGCGGCGTCTTTCAGTATGTCCATCGACTCGATGTCAGAGGCCGGTATGTCCAGGTTGCCGGCATATTCCACCCCATCGACGATGATGAGCGGCGAGTTGCTGGCCGTGATCGAACGGTTGCCACGCAGGGTGATGCTGACGGCCGATCCGGCCTGGCCGTCGCCCGAGAGCAGGTCCAGTCCGGGCACCTTGGCCTGCATGGCCTGCATGGCGTCTGGGGCTGCTACCTGGGCGATGTCGTCGGCCTTGACGCTGGCCACAGAGCCGGTGAGGTCTTTCTTCTTCATCGTGCCATAGCCCACGACGACCACCTCGTCCAGGCCCATAGCGTCTTCCTGCATTACCACGCTGAGCGTGTTCTTTCCCGCCACAGAGACGCGCTGGTCTTTGTAGCCCACATACGAGAACTTGAGCGTTGCGTTGTTCGGAACCTTGGCGATGGAGAACTTTCCATCCAGGTCGGTCACGCCGCCGATGCTCGTACCGTCGATGATGACGCTCACGCCTATCATCGTTTCGCCCGAAGCATCCTTCACTGTGCCGGTCACTGTCTTCTGGGCGTAGGCCACGAAGCACATCACCGACATAAGCAGAGCCACGGAGGCTCTCTTCAGATGTTGTTTCATAGGTTTTTGTGTAAGATAAGTTATTTAGGTTGGTATGATTGTTGGGTCGAGCTGTCGCGGCAGCCGCAGGTGAGACACCCTGCGTACCTGTAGTCGGCTGCAAATGTAAGCATTTAGTTTCATACAGCCATCATTTTTGTGTAATTTTTACATGCAATTTTTTTAGCAGAACTATGTCAAGCCGACCACCGTAAGTAACTGCCAAGGTTTTTGGCTACAAGCGAAAGGCCTTTCGGATACAAGCGAAAAGCCTTTCGGCTACAGGCGAAAAGCTTTTCGCCTGTAGCCGAAAACCCTGACGGGGCCTGTTTTGTACCTCAGCGGGGCCTGTTTTGTACCTGAACGGGGCCTGTTTCGTACCTGGGCTACGACATGATGGCTGTGAGCACGGTTTAGAAGATAACGTAACGCAGCCTCACCCTAAAAAAAACTTAATTATTTATGCCGTCAGACCTGTTATTCAGAAAATATACCTACATTTGCAGCCAACTACCGGTACGCAGGTGTCTCACCTGCGGCAGCCGCGGGTGAGACACCCGCGTACCAGTGCAAAGCGATGAAATAACCATTAGTTATATAGAAGCAAAAACCTAAATACACATTAATTATATATATAATGACACAACAAGGCAAATGCCTGTTGGCGGCAGTTGCGCTGCTGGCCGCGGGCGGTGTGACGCGGGCTCAGGTTGACGTGTCCGAGCTCTTCTTGGTGAACAACGGTTTCGACACCGACATCAACTATGACGCGCAGGCCACAGGCAACGTGGCGCAGGAGATACTCGACGTGGCCGGCTGGACCAAGGACCACAACGTCGACTATACCATCGTCGGCACATACGCCTTCGGTTCGGCGGTCACGTTCAACAGCTCGGGGCGCGTGCCGGCTACGGGCTACGATGGCTCGGCGGCCTGCCTGGCCCTAAGCACGGGCTGGGAGCAGAGTCTTGTCTATTCGCAGACCATCACGCTGCCTGCCGGCAGCTACAGGCTGCAGGCCGCGTGGCACAACCGCAGCGGCAAGACCGCAGGAAAGAGCCTGGTGGGCTGGGTGCCCGCCACAGGCAGCAGCACTACATCGTCTCTGGCAGCCTTCCCCTTGAACCAGTGGACGCTGGAGGAACTGCCTTTCAGCCTGACCAGGCAGACGCGCGGCAAGGTGCAGATAGGGCTGCAGGCCGTGGCGGGCGCTTCGGTGAACACGGCCAAGCCCGTGCTCGACTTCGTCAGACTGCTGATGGACGACGAGGCACAGGCGCTGACGCTCATCAGGACGCGTCTGCAGACCCTCCTGGCAACGGCAAGCGCACACTATGGCAACGGCACGGGCAACGAGGCACAACAGCTCGGACAGGCCATCAGCACGGCGCAGACGCTGCTCGACAGCAGCGACGCCACCTTCCGGCAGCTGCTCGAGGCATGGAAGGCGCTGGCTGCGGCCGACGAGCTCTATGTCAACGCTAACGCCAGCGAGGACAACCCGCGCGACATAACAGCCAAATGGATGACCAACCAGAGCTTCGAGAACGGCACCACAGGCTGGACCGTCAACAATATGCAGACGCAGACCAACAGCTACTTCGGCCGCAAGGTGGGCAACACATACATAGAGTCGTGGGTGTCGAGAGGCAACGGTATAGGCACCGCCAGCGTCACGCAGACGCTGAAAGCGCTGCCGCGGGGCAAATACCGCCTGCAGGCCGCTGCACTGCACATACAGCAGACAGCCAGCAACAGCCAGACCAACAGCGGCGCGCCGCAGACAGGGGCCGCACTCGTGGCGGCAGGATATAGCACGGACATCACTGCGTCGGCGCTCTACAAGCTGGGCTTTGTCGTGACAGACTCGGTGCAGGATGTCACCGTGGGCCTCTCTGCCGACGGAGCCACGGGCAACTGGATCTGCATGGACAACATGCGACTCTACTATACCGGCGCCATAGACAGCGACGCGCTGAAGGCACACCTGACCCACCTGACAGAGCAGGCACGGCAGATACTTGCCGCCGGCGTGCAAGACTATGTCAGACAGCAGGTGCAGACTGCCATAGACAGTGCGCTGGCCGCACAGACAGACGACGCTATGTGGCAGGCCGTGGCTGACATGGACGAAGCCATCGCCCTGGCCGAGGCATCACACCAGCGCTACGTCAGGCTGACAGACGCCATAGACTATGCCGTGAAGGTGCTGCAATGGTGGGAAGGACTCGACACGAAAGCCACGGCATGGGCCGCCCTGAGCGACGCCACGCAGACAGCCACACAGCAGGCTCAAGACCGCACACTCAGCGACACGCAACTGGCGCAGGCCGTCAGCACGCTTGAGACACGCACCAAGGCCGTCGATAAGCGCGTCTATGAGAGCTACAACGCCGTGGGAACGGGGGCCGCACTGAACAACACCGACAGCGAGTGGTGCTACCAGCGCTCGCTGCAGTCGAAGCACTGGATACTGTTCTGGGACAAGGGCTATGGCAACGTCAGGCCAGCCGGCATCGACGGCATACTGCAGACGGCCGACCGGATATTCGAGTTCTATGCCGACTCGCTGCGCTTCCTCACCATCAACCAGGGCAAGAGCAAGACCGACACATACAAGATGATCATTCGCCTGCGCTCGTCGGAAGAGTGGGAGGCCTCGGGCAGCGGCATCGACAACGTGATCGGACTGCTCACGCTGTCGCGATGGGCCTACACCTCGCGCGACGGTCAGACCATGGCCCACGAGATAGGACACTGCTTCCAGTATCAGGTGCACTGCGACAACAACAACCAGAACGGCTGGATGTACACATGGGCCGACTCGCCCAACGGAAACGTCTTCTGGGAGATGTGCGCACAGTGGCAGGCATATAAGTTCTACCCGCAGATGCAATTCAACAACGAGTGGCTACAGGGCACGCTCGACGGACTGCACAAGCACCCCATGTGCGAGGAGCTGCGCTACAACAACTATTTCATTCATGACTACATGGTCTGGCGCCACGGCATGGACTTTATCGGCACGCTGTGGAACAGGTCGGTTTCGCCTGAAGACCCGCTGCAGGCATACATGCGGCTGACCATGCCCGGCATGACCGCGGCACAGCGGCTCGACACCCTCGGCACAGAGATGTGGTGGTATGGAGCACGCATGACGACCTTTGACATGGACCATCTGCGCACCCTGGGCAAGAGTAGCATAGGCCGGCGCGCTCAGACAGCCATGCAGCAGGTGGCCGACGGCTACTGGATGGTGGGCACAGGCGTGGCCCCGGAGAACTTCGGCAACAACGCCATCAGGCTGAACGCGCCATCGCAGCCAACCACCGTGACGGTTGATTTCGCTGGCGTGGCAGACACCACCGGCTTCCGCGCCTACCGTACGCAGTATGCCGGCTGGCGGGTGGGCTTCGTGGCATACAAGGCCGACGGCACACGCTACTACGGAGAGCCAGTGACCGTGAAAGGAAAGAACGCCACGGCGCAGGTCAGCTTCGACTGCCCGAAAGGGTGCTCCTACCTGTGGCTCGTGGTGTCGGGCGCTCCCACCACCTACTGGTGTCGGGGCTGGGACGGTACGTCAGCCAACGACGAGCAGTGGCCATACCGTGTCTTCTTCCACGGCACCAATATCTATGGCAAGCCAAATAATCCCACCGGCATACTGCTGACCGCGGACGACAGCAGGGCCGACGACCGTATATACTCGCTCGCCGGACGGCTGATTGGCAGGGGCAACGACATGCTGAAAACGCTGCCAGCAGGCGTATATGTCGTGGGCGGACGCAAGGTTGTGGTGAGATAAGTGTGCTTTCAACCAAAAAGTGCGAAAGAAATAGTAAAAAACTTGGTCGTTTCGCGGAATAATCGTACCTTTGTCCGCGTAATGTGACCTAACTAATCCCCCGATAATGGGAAAAAGAATAAAGAAACTGAAGAAAATACGCATACATCGCGAGGGCACCGAGACGCTTCTTGTCAGCGGTGCCGTCATCGCGGTGGCTGCTGCCCTGCTCTGGTGGCTCGCCCCGACGAGCGTGCCCGTATATGTGTTCCTTGCCGTTGTCATGCCAGTGTGGCTGGTTGTGCTCAACTTCTACCGCTGTCCCATACGCTGCTTCGAGGGCGACACCGACGGCATCGTCGTGGCACCGGCCGACGGCCGCGTGGTGGTGGTGGAAGAGGTGGACGAGCACGAGTATTTCCACGACCGGCGCCTGATGGTCAGCATCTTTATGAGTCTGACCAATGTTCATGCCAACTGGTTTCCCGTGGATGGCACGGTGAAGAGCGTGGTGCATGTCGATGGCAATTTCCACAAGGCTTGGCTGCCCAAGGCCAGCGAGGAGAACGAACATGCCGACGTGATGATAACCACGCCCACCGGCGTTGACATATTGTGTCGGCAGATAGCCGGTGCCGTGGCACGACGTATCGTGACCTACGCCCACGAGGGCGACGCGTGCTTCATCGACGAGCACCTGGGCTTCATCAAGCTCGGTTCGCGCGTAGATGTCTTCCTGCCTCTTGGCACAGAGGTGTGCGTAAAGGTGGGACAGAAGACCGAGGGCGACCAGACGGTCATCGCAAGGCTGAAGTCGGAGTAATCAGAGTAATCTGAAAAATCTGATTACTCTGATTACTCTGATTACTCTGATTACTCTGATTATTCTGATTACTCTGATTACTCTGATTCCTCCGACAAAAACCCTCCATCATCTTGAAGAACCATATCCCCAACGCCATAACGTGCTGCAACCTTGTCTGCGGAGGCATAGCCACGGGCTTTGCCTTTAGCGGCGACTTTGAGCTGGCTTTGACATTCATTATCCTGGGTGCTGCGTTCGACTTCTTCGACGGCATGAGTGCACGCCTGCTCGGTGTCTCATCGCCCATAGGCAAGGAACTCGACTCGCTGGCCGACAACGTCACCTTCGGCCTGGCACCCTCGGCCATGCTCTTCGCCCAGCTGCAGACGATAGGTCGTGCTGCCTGGTGGGACGGACCGATGGCGTGGCTGCCATACACGGCCTTCCTCATGTCGGCTTTCTCAGCACTGAGGCTGGCCAAATTCAATCTCGACGACCGACAGACCAGCTCCTTCATCGGGCTGCCCACACCGGCAAACGCCCTCTTCTGGGCAGCGTTTCTGGTCAGCTGTGGCAGTTGGCTGGCCGACCAGTCAGAGGTCGTGGCATGGCTGCTGGTGGCTTTGATGGTGGGCAGCTGCTGGCTGCTCGTGGCCGAGCTGCCGCTCTTCGCACTGAAGTTCAAACACTGGGGGTGGCATGGCAACGAGCAACGCTGGATGTTCCTTGTCAGCAGCGCGCTGTTCATCTTGTTCTTCGGACAGCCGGGCATTGCCTTCACCATAGTCTGGTATGTCTTCCTCAATGTGTACAATCTCTTGATGGCTAAAATCAAAATCTCTTAATATCGCAATGTTTAAGCTTCTGCTACTGCCCCTCGTGTTCTTCTTACTTGTTTTGCTTGTCAGTGTGCTGATGGCGGGCCATGCTTTCGTCCGTCTATGGCAGACACTGACCATGACGCCCGAGCAGCGTGAGCGTGCCGAGGACGAGTATGTGCGACGCACGTCGCGCCGCTTCTATCGCGAAGAGGAGCAGGAGCCTGGCCAGCGCTTCGGCGACGACTATTTCAGCCGCGACACCGACTTTGAACAGCAACAGCGCCAGCAGGCTGAACGGGCATGGCAACAGCAGCAACAGGCCACACGCACCCCCGACGGCATAACCATTATCGACCGGCGCGACCCTGAGCAGCGCAACAGGAAATTCTTCTCAGACGACGACGGAGAGTATGTACAGTTTGAAGAAGAGAAGTAGGGCTAAATTCTTCCGTCAGTGGCCAGCATGACAGCACAGACGTTTTTCCTTTTTAACCTTTTAATTCTTTCTACGCTATGGTTTACGAATTTCTTGCCCCCGGCTTTGAGGAAACAGAGGCCGTGATACCCGTTGACGTGCTGCGCCGCGGCGGAGTGGAGATACAGACTGTCAGCATCACCGACGCTCTGACCGTGGCCGGTGCTCACGGCATAAGCGTCGAGGCAGACATCCTTCTGTCTGAGCTCAGCGATGCCGACCTCATGGCAGCCGAGCTGCTGATGTTGCCGGGTGGCATGCCAGGCACAAGCAATCTCGACAAGTGTGAACGCCTGACCGACGCTCTGGTGGCACGCAGCAAGCAGCAGCGTCTCATCGGTGCCATCTGTGCCGCCCCCATTGTGCTTGGGCGTCTCGGACTGCTACAGGGCGAAACGGTCACCTGCTACCCGGGCTTTGAGCACTGTCTCGACGGTGCCGACTATACGGGACGTGTCTGTGTTGTCAGCCGGCATATCGTCACCGCCGAGGGACCGGCAGCCGCTTTCCACTATGCCTACACGCTATTGGAGCTGCTGAAGGATAAGGAGACAGCAGACCGTGTGGCACACGACATGCGCTACACTCATCTGATACAGTCAATATCTGATGTTCAGTAACACCGCCGGCAGAATGACACCCATGCGCCACCTGGTTTTATATGTTGCCTGCGTCGCCCTTATAGCTGTGTGTCTCTCTGCGTGTCAGGAGAGTCTTGAACAGCGAGCCGCGCGCGAGTCCCGTCAATATACGTCGAAGAGTTGTCCGTTGCGCGTCGATGAGTTTACCGTGATGGACAGCATGACCTTCGTGGCCTCTGCGTCCACGCTGTGCTACTGGTACACGCTGAGCGACACGGCCGACCGAACATATACCGAGACCGAGCGTCAGCAGGCCAGTGCCTTGCTGCAGAAGAACCTGCACAACAACACCCACCTGAAGGTGTATCGAGAGGCTGGCTACGCCTTCCGCTATGTCTATCGTTCGGCCAGCGACGCACAGACTGTCCGGCTTGACATCACGCTACATTAGGCCTGCATTATTCATGCAATTTAGAATTAAGAGTCGTTGGCTACGCCAATTTAGAGTTAAGATTTGCTTCGAGTATAATGTATAATGTATAATGTTTAATGTATAATGTTTAATGTATAATGTTTAATGTTTAATGTTTAATGTATAATGTATAATGTTTAATGTATAATGTTTAATGTTTAA
>JAILBT010000087.1 GCA_024680755.1 Prevotella sp.
CCTCAACTCCCCAACTCCCCAACTCCCCAACTCCCCAACTCCTCAACTCCCCAACTCCTCAACTCCCCAACTCCTCAACTCCCCAACTCCCCAACTCCCCAACTCCCCAACTCCCCAACTCCCCAACTTCCCAACTCCCCAACTCCTCAACTCCCCAACTCCCCAACTCCTCAACTCCCCAACTCCTCAACTCCCCAACTCCCCAACTCCTCATGATTGTTTCTCCCTCTCTGCTGGCTGCCGATTTCCTTCACTTAGACAGCCAGTTGGACATGATAAACCGCAGCGAGGCCGAATGGCTTCATCTTGACGTGATGGACGGCGTGTTTGTGCCCAACATCTCGTTCGGCTTCCCCGTTCTCGAGGCCGTTGCTTCGGCCTGCAGCAAGAAGCTCGACGTGCACTACATGACCGTTCATCCCGAGGACTACGTCCGGCAGACGGCCGCCCTTGGTGCCATGATGATGAATGTCCACTTCGAGGCCACCACCCATCTGCACCGCGTGGTTGACAGCATCCACCGTGCCGGCATGAAGGCAGGCGTGACGCTCTGCCCTTCCACGCCCGTTTCGATGCTTGAAGACATCATCTGTGATGTTGACATGGTGTTGCTGATGAGCGTCAATCCCGGCTTTGGCGGTCAGCGCTTCATTGAGAACACCCTGCAGAAAATACGTCGCCTGCGCCGGCTGATGGCCGACGCAGGCAGCAATGCTCTGATAGAGGTTGACGGTGGCGTGGATCGTCACACCGCTCCTCGTCTGGCCGAGGCTGGTGCCGACGTGCTTGTCAGCGGCAGCTTCGTGTTCAAGGCCCCCGACCCGCTGCAGGCCATCAGCTGGCTTCACGGGCTTTAGGTCGTATGGCGCGGCAAGCGCTGCCTTGGCCTCAGCTGCCTATCCTGCCGCCTCTTTACTGCGGTCGCGCCGTTTGATGACCGCGTCTTTCAGTGCGCACGGTGTCTGACACTCCGAGCAGTTGCCGTCGTCGCCCGGGGGCAGCACCACGGGTGTGTCGTCGCCGCGCGACAGCAGTGCAGCCACCACGCCCAGCACTACCAGCGATACGAGCAGTATCCACATCGCGTCTCAGCCTCGTGTTATGGGTTGTGTGCCCAGGTCGGCATCTTCCACGGTGAAGCCGGCTTTGGTCAAGTCGCGCCAGAAGCGGGGATACGACTTGCTGACCACCGTGGGGTCGTTGACGGCCAGCGACGGCAGGCGCAGTGCGGCCGGAGCAAAGCTTAGCGCCATGCGGTGGTCGTGGTAGGTGTCTATGATGGTCATGCCCTCGGTGTCGTGCATGGGTCCGCGCTGTCCGTTCCACATCAGCTCGCTGTTGCCCACGGCCTCTATGTTGAAGCCCAGCTTGGCCATCTCACGCTGTAGGGCCACGATGCGGTCGGTCTCTTTTATGCGCAGTGTTGACAGTCCGGCAAAGTGGAACGGCACGCCCATCATGCAGCAGCACACCACGAAGGTCTGTGCCAGGTCGGGCTGCCCGCTGAAGTCGTAGTCGAGTCGCGGCACATGGAACGGTTTGCGGCGCAGCGTGACCGTCGTGGGCACCTCGGGGTTCTTTGTCGCAAACTGAGTTTTTACGCCCAGCAGACTAAACACATATCTGAGCGACGAGTCGCCCTGTTTCGAGCCGTCCATCAGTCCGTGCAGTGTTATCTGGTCGTCGTCACCCTCTGAGAGCGCCATCATCTCATACCAGTATGAGGCTGCGCTCCAGTCGTTTTCCACGACGTATGGTCTGGGCTTGTAGCAGCCCGGGCGCACGCTTATCGTCTGTGTGTCGGTCCATTCCACATCTGCCCCGAAGTCGCGCATTATGCACAGCGTGAGGTCGATATACGGGCGAGATATTATGTTGCCCTTCAGCCGCAGCGTCAGACCCTGTTCGAGCATGGGGCCGATGAGCAGCAGGGCTGAAATGTATTGTGAGCTGACCGTGGCAGGCAGTTCTATCGTTCCGCCAGACAGCCGGTTGCCGTTGACGTGCAGGGGTGGATAGCCCTCGGAGCCGAGGTATCTGATGTCGGCCCCCAGCTGTCGTAGGGCATCCACCAGTATGCCTATTGGTCGGTGGCACATGCGCTCGGTGCCCATCAGGTTGTGGTGGGCGTTGGGTGTGGCGGCAGTCAGGGCCGTCAGGAAGCGCATGGCCGTGCCGGCGGCGCCTATGTCCATCGTCTCGGGGCGCTGTGTCAGCGCGTCTATCATCACCTGCGTGTCGTCGCAGTCGCTCAGGTTCTCTATCTGCGTGTGCGACATTCCGGCCAGCTCGGCTATGATGAGCACGCGGTTGCTGATGCTTTTCGAGGCGGGCAGCGTCACGTCGGCGTTGAGCTTGCGTGGGGCAATGATACGGTGTTGCATGTATGTGTGTCTGTTTATGTTTTGTCGTGCTTTTCGGCGGCTAAGTTAGTGTTTTCTTTTCTCAACGACGAAGCAATGGTGTTAAATATCTTTAATTCGGGCGTAGCGGCAGATTATGTTTCCTTCGCAGGCGTTCTGGCTGAGCAGCCTGACGGCCTGCGGCAGCCGTGGGGCCGGTGTGCCACCGCCTGTGGTGCGTGGTGCCGTCTCTATGCGCAGCTCGTCGTAGATGTCGCCGTCTATGAAGCTTTGCAGCGTCTGTCGTCCGCCCTCCACGATGAGCGACTGCAGCTCCTGCCGTCGGCACTGTGCCATCAGGTCGTCGATGTCGGCTGCCGCGTGGTAGCCCTCGGGCAGGGTGTCGGGTTTGCTGGTCAGCACGAAGCGCCGTGGCATGTTGAGCCCGTCGGCCCGCGGGCTGCTGCCCCACAGACGGGCGTCGAGTCGCGGCTGCTCGCGCTGCCATGTGGCGTGTCCCACCACGATGGCATCCTCGCGGCTGCGCAGCCGGTGCACCAGTAGCTGTGTGTAGGGTGTCGAGAAGGCGGTGGCGTGGCCGTGGTCGTCGATGAAGCCGTCGGCCGACTGTGCCCATTTCAATATAATGTATGGCCGGCCCTCGCTGTGGAAGGTGAAGAAGCGCCGGTTCAGCCACCGGCACTCGGCCTCCATGACGCCCACCGTCACGTCGATGCCGGCCTCGCGCAGCCGGGCGATGCCCCTGCCTTGCACTCGGGCGAAGGGATCGGCCGTGCCCACCACGCAGCGTCGCACGCCCCGGCTCACTATCAGCTCGGCGCAGGGCGGCGTGCGGCCATAGTGTGAGCATGGCTCGAGCGACACATAGATGGTGCTGTCTGGCAGCAGGGGCCGGTCGGCCGGGCTCACGCTGCCGAAAGCGTTCACCTCGGCATGGCCCGAGCCGCAGCGAGCGTGGTAGCCTTCGCCCAGTATGCGGCCGTCGCCGCTCGTTATCACTGCGCCCACCATAGGGTTGGGACGCGACAGCAGCCGCCCCTGGCCAGCCAGCCACAGGCAGCGAAGCATGTATTTTTCGTCAGTGTTTATTGTTGTAGGCATTTGTCTGCTTATGGTCATCTTTGGTTCGGAAATGCGTGACGTCGGAGCGTCCGGGCCGACGGCTTGGCACTATTGCCCATGTCAGCGCCTGCAAAGTTAGACAAAATCCACGAACAAAAAGACAGATGACACAGGAATTAAGCTTCCTTCTGACGATAGACGGGAAAAATGACCTGCCCCTACACTGTGCAAGCCGCCTTCCCTGCTGTAAGCTTTGGTGGCTCCGGTGTAGGGGCAGGCCCTGTGCCAGCCCGTTGCCCCCTTAGGGCAATGTGCATCGGCCTCTCTCCTTTCTTCAGTCCATGCGGTCGCGGTAGTCCTCATAGCTGAAGCGGCGCAGCAGCTCGCGGCTGCCGTCTTCGTGCTCCATCACTATTGAGGGGTGGCTTATGCCGTTAAACATGGTGGTCTTCACGGTGGTGTAGTGTATCATGTCCTCAAAGACCACCTCGTCGCCAATCTTCAGCTTTTGAGGGAAACGCCACAGCCCCATGAAGTCGCCTGACAGACAGCTGTTGCCGCCGAGCCGATAGACCCACTGGCCGCAGCGGTCGGCGCGGTCAGTCTGAGCTGTCGTCGCTTGCATGGTTTCTGCCCCCCGCACCTCGGGCATGTAGGGCATCTCGAGGCAGTCGGGCATGTGGCATGTGAAGCTGACGTCCAGTATGGCTGTCGTGATGCCGCTGTTGCAGACGATGTCCACCACATGGGCCACGAGCGGCCCTGTCTGCCAGGCGAAGGCGCTGCCGGGCTCCAGTATGATGTGCAGCTGGGGATAGCGCCGGTGCAGCTGCTGCATGAGCTGCACAAGCAGCTCTATGTCGTAGTCGCTGCGCGTCATCAGGTGTCCGCCGCCCAGGTTGAGCCATCTGAGCTGCGGCAGCCATCGGCCGAAGCGCTGCTCGATGTGCTGCAGTGTGCGCTGCAGCACGTCGCTGCCGCTCTCGCAGTGGCAGTGGCAGTGGAAGCCTTCGACGTCGGCCGGCAAGCGCTCGGGCAGCAGGTCGGCAGTTATGCCGAAACGGGTGCCCGGTGCGCAGGGATTGTAGAGCATGGTGCCCACCTCGCTGTACTCGGGGTTCACCCTCAGCCCTATGCTGCAGCCATGCCGCCGGACGCGCTCGTGCAGCCGCTCGTACTGCGACAGCGAGTTGAACGTCAGGTGGCTACTCAGAGCCGCTATCTGGTCTGCCTCGTCGTCGGTATAGGCCGGTGAGAAGGTGTGGGCCTTGGCACCAAACTTATCCACGGCGAGCCTGGCCTCGAAGAGCGAGCTGGCCGTGGTGGCGCTGATATACCGCCGCAGCAGGGGGAAGGTCTTCCACAGGGCGAAGGCCTTGAACGCCAGGATAATCTCCACGTCGGCCCTGCGTGCCACGTCGCTTATCAGCTGCAGGTTGCGCCGCAGCAGGCGCTCCTCGACAAGATAGTATGGACCGTGTATCTCGCTCACTTCATCTTTCATCTCTCATCTGGGATACTCTCTTTCGCCGAAGATGGCTGTGCCGATGCGCACCATGGTGCTTCGGCATTTGATGGCTGTGGCATAGTCGTGGCTCATGCCCCACGAGCGTTCGCAGAAGCTGGGCTGGTCGGCAAAGTATCGTGCCTTCACCTCGTCGAAGAGTGCCGCCCCTGCCATGAACTCCCGCTCTATCTGCTCCACGTCGTCGGTGTTGGTGGCCATCATCATCAGTCCGCATATCTCCACGCCCTGCATGTCGCGCCATTGCCCGGCGTCGAGCAGCTGTCGGAGCGCGTCGGGTGTCAGGCCGTACTTGGTGGCCTCGCGCGCGATGTGTAGCTCGAGCAGCACCTTTATGCGGCGGTGGCAGCGTTGCGCCTGCCGGTCTATCTCCTGCAGCAGGTGCAGGCTGTCAACGGCCTCCACCATGTCGATGTATGGCGCGATGAAGCGCACCTTGTTGGTCTGAAGGTGGCCTATGAAGTGCCATTCGATGTCGGCGGGCAGTTGCTGGTGCTTCGTGCGCAGCTCCTGCTCATGGCTCTCGCCGAAGACGCGCTGCCCGGCATCGTAAGCCTCTTGCAGCGCCTCCACGGGATGATACTTGCTGACGGCCACGAGGCGCACGCCCTCGGGCAGCTGCGCGCGTATGGCCGTCAGTCGCTCTTGTAGTGGTGTCATCTTTATCCTATATTTATAGGAATTAAGAATTATGAATAATGCAGGTTATGACTGCTGTTCGGCTGTCTCGGTCTGTCCGGCATCTGCGGCCTGCTGCTTCTTATACTCGAAGACGTCCATCAGCGTCGTTTCTGCCAGCGAGCTGACCACATAGTCGATCATCGTGCCGCCCATCACGTCGTCGGTGTTCTTTAGGGCGCTGGCCAGGGTGCCGCCCTGCACCAGGTAGTTCACGCTGGAGCGCTTCTCCTTTTCCGTCTTCTCGTCGATGGTGATAAACTGCAGTTTGGCCTTATACCAGCGGTCGTCCGTCGGGCCGTCGCTGAAGAATATCTCGCCGTAGGGCGCGCGCTTGATGTCAATCACGTCGAAGTCGCCGCTGATGTAGGCGCTCATCTCCTCGGTGATACGCTCTTCGGCCTCGCTGAACGACAGCGCATCGACCACATAGCTCTCGCTGACCTTCTTCTGTGTGCCGTCGTCCATCATTTTCTCGTAGCGTATCTTACACTCAAACCATGTTGCTGTTCTACGTCGCATGTTTGTTTTCTTTCTATGGAATGTTGTTGTTGTCTTTCTATGGAATTTTGGAATAAAGGAATTCCTACTCAGTATTCTACCTTAAAATTGTCTAATTGTCTAATCGTCTATTTGTCTAATTGTCTATTTGTCAGTCTGCTGCCTCAAACTCGTGCAGGAAGCGTGTGTCGTTCTCGGAGAAGAGCCGCAGGTCGTTCACCCTGTATTTCAGGTTGGCTATTCGCTCCACGCCCATGCCGAAGGCGTAACCCGAGTAGATGTCGGGGTCTATGCCGCACTCGCGCAGCACGTTGGGGTCCACCATGCCGCAGCCCAGTATCTCTACCCAGCCGGTGTGCTTGCAGAAGCCGCAGCCCTTGCCGCCGCAGATGAAGCACGAGATGTCCATCTCGGCCGATGGCTCGGTGAAGGGGAAATAGCTTGGGCGCAGGCGTATCTGCGTGCCGGCACCGAACATCTCCTGTGCGAAGGAGAGCAGCACCTGCTTGAGGTCGGTGAAGCTCACGTTGCGGTCGATGTACAGACCCTCCACCTGGTGGAAGAAGCAGTGTGCACGGGCGGTGATGGCCTCGTTGCGATAGACGCGTCCGGGGCAGATGACGCGTATGGGGGCCGTCAGCCGGCCCTTGTCGTCGTGCATCTGCTCCATCACGCGGGCTTGCACACTCGACGTGTGCGAGCGCAGCAGTATGTTGCGCGTCACGTCGGCAGCGTTCTGCTCGACGAAGAAGGTGTCCTGCATGTCGCGGGCGGGGTGGTCGGCAGCAAAGTTCATCTTGGTGAACACATGCAGGTCGTCTTCCACCTCGGGCCCGTCGGCCAGCACGAAGCCCATGCGCGAGAAGATGTCTATTATCTCGTTTGTGACGAGCGTCAGCGGGTGGCGCGTGCCCATGCGTATGGGGTAGGGCGTGCGTGTCAGGTCTTCTGAGGCGGCTTCCTGCTGGGCATTGCTGGCCTCAACCTGTTCGCGCAGCTCGCTCAGCCGCTGCGTTATCGTGTCTTTCAGCTCGTTGAGCTTCATGCCCACAGCCTTCTTCTGGTCGGCCGCCACAGAGCGGAAATCGGCCATCAGGGCCGACAGCTCGCCCTTGCGACTCAGGTAGCGCAGGCGAAGCTGCTCCAGCTCGTCGGCGTTACTTGCCTGCAGCTGACGGGCCTCGGCCATCAGCTGTTCGATTTTTTCCTGTATCATTTTCTGTTCGTTCAGTTTTTTTGCCTAATGGTTATAACACTGCTTTGCAGTAGTCGGCTGCAAAGGTACGGATAATAATCCGAACCGCCAAATTGTCGTTCTTTTTTTGGCAATTCGCAGAAAGGTTGTACCTTTGCAGCCAACTACCGGTATGCAGGTGTCTCACCTGCGGCAGCCGCGGGTGAGACACCCGCGTACCAGTGCCAGGCGGCGTGATAACTGTCAGCCGTATAGCAGCTTCACTGTCTCAAAACCATGATAGACCATGCCACCATAGCCCGCATACTCGACGCCACGAACATCGTTGACGTGGTGGGCGAGTTTGTCCACCTGCGCAAGGCGGGTGTCAACTACAAGGGCCTGTGTCCTTTCCACGACGACAAGACACCGTCGTTCATGGTGTCGCCGTCGCGTGGCATCTGCAAGTGCTTCGCCTGCGGCAAGGGCGGCAACGCCGTCAACTTCCTCATGCAGCACGAGCAGATATCCTACCCGGAGGCCCTGCGCTGGCTGGCGCGCCGCTATGGCATCGAGATAGAAGAGCGCGAGCTGACGGCCGAAGAGCGTGCTGCGCAGACAGACCGCGAGTCGATGCTCGTCGTCAACGAGTGGGCACGCGACTATTTCCACCACACGCTGCTGCAGCACCCCGACGGCCGTGCCATCGGACTGCAGTATTTCCGTCAGCGCGGCATACGCGACGACATCGTCGAGCGCTTCCAGCTGGGCTACGCCCTGCCGGACCGTAAGGCCCTCGCTGCCGAGGCCGTGGCCCGGGGCTACCAGGCGCGCTACCTGACCATGACGGGACTGTGCTATCAGAACGAGCACGGGCTGAGCGACCGCTACGCCGGACGCGTCATCTTTCCCTGGCTGAACGTCAGCGGACGCGTGGTGGCCTTCGGCGGGCGTCTCTTAGACAGCCGCACAAAGGGCGTGGCACAGAAGTATGTCAACTCGCCCGACTCGGAGCTCTATCACAAAGACCACGAGCTGTATGGCATCTTCCAGGCTAAGCAGCAAATCACGCGGCAAGACCGCGTCTATATGGTCGAAGGCTATACCGACGTCATCGCCATGCACCAGGCGGGCGTGGAGAACGTCGTGGCCAACAGCGGCACCGCCCTGAGCTACCACCAGATACGGCTGCTGAAGCGCTTCACGCAGAACATCACCCTGCTCTACGACGGCGACGAGGCCGGCATACACGCCGCCATGCGCGGCACCGACATGCTGCTGCAGGAGGGCATGAACCTGAAGGTGCTGCTGCTGCCCGACGGCGACGACCCCGACTCCTTTGCCCGCCGACACAGCGCCGACGAGTTGCGGCAGTATATAGAGCAGCAGCAGACCGACTTCATCGAGTTTAAGGCGAGGCTGACGCTCGACGGCGTGGACGACCCCATAGAGCGGTCGAAGGCCATCACGTCCATCGTGCGCAGCATAGCCTACATACCCGACCCCATACTGCGCGATACCTATCTGACCACCTTCGCCCAGCGGTCGCTGCTGAAGGAACAGCCGCTGCTGCAGACGATGAACAAGTTCATACGTCAGGACATGGACGAACGCCGCCGTGAGCGCGAGCGCCAGCAGGATGGGGCGGGCACCAGCGCGCAGACTGCCGGCGCTGCCGCAGGCTCGGTGCCCACTGTC
>JAILBT010000093.1 GCA_024680755.1 Prevotella sp.
CCCAACGTCAATGCCGACGAGCAGCAGATGGTGCGCTCGCTGCTGGCCGGCCAGCAGCAGGTCAACCAGCAGGTGGTCTATCTGCTGGCTTTCCGCCGCTTCTACAACGACCGCGCCACCAACAACGAGAATCCCGAGCAGCCCGACCAGACCACACTGGCCATGCAGGGATTCCTCTCGGGCACGCTCAGCGCGCAGGTCAACACGCTGCTGGGCCGGCTGATAAAGAACGACAACTGGAACTTCGGCACCAACATCTCTACCGGCACCCAAGGCTGGTATAACGCCGAATACGAGGGCATCGTCAGCGGGCGTATGCTCAACAACCGCCTCTTGGTGAACGGACAGTTTGGCTACCGCGACAACGCGCAGACGGCCAGTTCAAGCTTCATCGGCGACTTCGACGTGCAATACCTGCTCACGCGCAATGGCAACCTGGCCATCAAGTTCTACAATCAGACCAACGACCGCTACTTCACCCGTTCGGCCCTGAACACCCAGGGTCTGGGCCTCATCATCAAGCGCGACTTCAGCAACGTCAAGGACCTGTTCGGCCTGAAGAGCGGCGAATGACACCAGCACACACCGCAGCATTGGCTATATCAAACTCAAATCAACATAACTTTTACTTCTTAACACCTCGCTATTTCCGAATTATGACTTATCAATCAATAGACGAGCTACAGACCCTGATGAGCCAAGAAATATTTGGCGACAGACAGGACAGCAAGAAAGCTATACGTTCCTATTGGTAAAGAAGTTTTAACACCCGCTTTGGAGTTCGCTTAAGCTGAAGCCGGCGACTCAATGTTCAATGGATGAATATCTATGCGATATTTAGTAGAAAAACGTGCAGTATCCAGGTTTCATTCTCCCAGCAGGTCGGGCCGCAGTCGGCGTGTGCGTTGCACGGCCTGTTCCATCTCCCACTCCTTTATCTTGGCCTCGTTGCCCGACAGCAGTATGTCGGGCACCCGCCAGCCTTTGTATTCGGCAGGCCGCGTGTAGATAGGGGCGGCCAGCAGGTTGTCCTGGAAGCAGTCGGAGAGGGCGCTCTGGTCGTCGCCTATCACGCCCGGCACCACGCGCACGATGGCGTCGGCCATGACAGCCGCCGCCAGCTCGCCGCCCGTGAGCACATAGTCGCCTATTGAAATCTCGCGCGTGATGAGGTGCTCGCGTATGCGGTGGTCAATGCCCTTGTAGTGGCCGCAGAGCAGAATGATGTTCTGCTTCATCGACAGCTCGTTGGCCATACTCTGGGTGAAGCGCTCGCCGTCGGGCGAGGTGAAGACGACCTCGTCATACTGCCGCTCGGCCTTCAGCGCCGATATGCAGCGGTCTATCGGCTCACACTGCATAACCATGCCGGCAAAGCCGCCGTAAGGATAGTCGTCCACGCGGCGCCACTTGTCGAGCGTATAGTCGCGCAGGTTGTGCAGGTGTATCTCGGCCAGGCCCTTCTTCTCGGCACGAGCCAGTATGCTCTCGTGCACGAAGCCCTCGATCATCTCGGGCAACACTGTTATTATGTCTATTCGCATCATGGCCGCAAAGGTACATGTTTTTTGCGACACGGCAAAAAAAGGACACCGAAATACTTGCAGTGTAAAAAGAAATGTGTATCTTTGCCGCTGTTAGCCATGCCTTGCAGCCTTTAACCAGAAATCCTCCATAACGCTATGAACAGCCTACTGTACAGAACGTTCCGGCTATACTACGACGGCTTCCGCAACATGCGTCTCGGGCGCACGCTGTGGGCCATCATAGCCATCAAGCTCTTCATTATGTTCGCCATACTGAAGGTGTTCTTCTTTCCCGACTTTCTCTCGCAGCACGCAGCCTCGGGCGAGGAAGCTGCTTTCGTTGCCTCAGAGGTGCTGCAGCGTGCCGAGTGACCTTACAGCCTTATAACCATTAACCTTCAAACCTGACAAATGAGCAACCTACTGTTAAGCATCGACGCGAGCTCGGTTGACTGGGCGCGCGCGCAGTTTGCCCTCACAGCCATCTACCACTGGCTGTTTGTGCCGCTGACGCTGGGTCTGGCCGTCGTGATGGGCATCATGGAGACCATCTACTACCGCACGGGCAAGCCCTTCTGGCGCATGGCGGCCCGCTTCTGGCAACGCCTGTTCGGCATCAACTTTGCCATGGGCGTGGCAACGGGCATCATCCTTGAGTTTGAGTTTGGCACCAACTGGAGCAACTACTCCTGGTTCGTGGGCGACATCTTCGGCGCGCCGCTCGCCATAGAGGGCATCGTGGCCTTCTTCATGGAGAGCACCTTCGTGGCCGTGATGTTCTTCGGCTGGGACAAGGTGAGCCGCGGCTTCCACCTGGCCTCTACATGGCTGACCGGCCTTGGCGCCACCATCAGCGCCTGGTGGATACTGGTGGCCAACTCGTGGATGCAGTATCCCGTGGGCTGCCGCTTCAACGCCGAGACCATGCGCAACGAGATGACATCGTTTGCCGACGTGGCGCTGTCGCCGGTGGCCGTCAACAAGTTCTGCCACACCGTCACGTCAACATGGGTGCTGGGCGCGGTGTTCGTGGTGGCCGTCAGCTGCTGGTATCTGCTGAAGCGTCGCCATGTGGAGCTGGCCCGCCAGAGCATCCGTGTGGCCTCTGTCGTGGGCCTGGTGGCATCGGTGCTGGTCATGGCCACCGGCCACCACAGTGCGGCCCTGGCCGGACAGACACAGCCCATGAAGCTGGCGGCTATGGAGGCCCTCTACAACGGCGGCACCGACCAGGGGCTGACCTTAGTGGCTGCGGTCAATCCCTTTGCCCAGCCCGACTACCAGAACGAGCAGGAGCCGGCGTTGCGCATTGCCGTTCCCTACGCCCTCAGCATCCTGGCCACCAACGACCCCCACGGCTATGTGGCCGGCGTGAACGACATCATCAACGGCTACACCACGCCCGACGGCACCGTACACCCATCGCTGGCAGAGAAGATCAGCCGCGGCCGACAGGCCATTGCCGCCCTGGGACAGTATCGCCAGGCACGGGCTCAGGGCACACCCGAAGCGTCGCTGGGTGCGCTGAAGCAGCAGGTGGCCGACAATTTTCCGTATTTCGGCTATGGCTACATCAAGTCGGCCGAGCAGATAGTACCCTTCATACCCGTCAATTTCTATGCCTTCCGCGTCATGGTGGGCGGCGGGTGCCTGTTTATAGCCCTGTTTGCGGGGGCGCTGTTCTTCCTTCACCGCAGGCAGCTGGAGCAGCTCGGCTGGTTCCATGTGGCAGCGCTGTGCTGCCTGCCCCTGGCCTATATCGTCAGCGAGGCCGGCTGGCTTGTGGCCGAGTTCGGCCGTCAGCCTTGGACCATACAAGACATGCTGCCCACATGGGCCGGCGTGAGCGACATACAGACGGGCTCGGTGGCGCTCACGTTCTTCATCTTCCTCACGCTCTTCACCGTCATGCTTGCTGCAGAGATAGGTATCATGTGCAAGCAGATAAAGCGCGGGCCGGAAGAGGCATGACGGCTGCGCTGTCACGGCAAGTGACCGCTACGTTTGCCCTATCCAATCTCTTAATCTCTGTAGCGTTATTGGAAGTATGTGGTAAGACACATTCCGTGGTAAAAAAAAGTATAACTAAACCGAAACAGCTATGACATACTTGTTTCTTCAGCAATACTGGTGGTGCGTGGTGTCGCTGCTCGGCGCCCTGCTGGTGTTCCTGCTGTTTGTGCAGGGAGCCAATTCCATGATCTTCTCGCTGGGCCGCACCGCAGACGAACGCCGGCTGGTGGTCAACAGCACCGGACGCAAGTGGGAGTTCACCTTCACCACACTGGTCACCTTCGGCGGAGCCTTCTTCGCCTCGTTTCCCCTGTTCTACAGCACCAGCTTTGGCGGCGCCTACTGGCTGTGGATGTTGATTCTCTTCACGTTCGTGCTTCAGGCCGTGAGCTACGAGTTCCAGAACAAGATGGGCCATCTGCTCGGCACTCGCACCTTTCAGTGGTTTCTCATCGTCAACGGCGTGGCGGGTCCGCTGCTGCTGGGCGGCGCCGTGGCCACGTTCTTCAACGGCAGCAACTTCCTGATAGAGAAGGGCAACCTGCTGCCCTGGACCGACGGGCTGCCCGCCGCCACCGGCACGACGGCCGGCGTCATCTCCGGCTGGGCCAATGCCTCGCACGGGCTGGACGCCCTGCTCGACGCCTGGAACCTGGTGCTGGGTCTGGCCGTGTTCTTCCTGGCCCGTACGCTGGGGCTGCTCTACATTATCAATAACGTGAGGCACGACGCCCTTGAGCAGCGCGCACGCCGGTTGCTGCCCACGACGGCCGCTGCCTTTGTGGTCTGCTTTGTTGCGTTCCTGGTTCGCACACTGACGAAAGACGGTTTTGCCTACGACGCCAGCGGCACCATCTTCATGCAGCCCATGAAGTATATGGACAATTTCCTGGCCATGCCCCTGCTGGCAGCCTTGCTGCTTGCGGGTGTTGTTCTCGTCCTGTATGGTATATGCAAGACCGTGGTCAAGCCCCGTTACGTCAGGGGTATCTGGCCGGCCGGCATCGGCACGGTGCTGGCCGTGTTCGCCCTGATAGCCAGCGTGGGGCTGAACGGCACGGCCTACTATCCATCTACGGCCGACATGCAGTCGTCGCTCACGATCGAGAACTCATGCAGCTCGCTGTTCACCCTCAGCACCATGTTCTACGTCTCGCTGCTGGTGCCCTTCGTGCTGGCTTACATCGTGTATGCCTGGCGAGCCATCGACAGCCACAAGCTCACTATGGAAGAGCTCAGCCAGGGCGAAGCCTACTGACACCGCCCGACAGCGTGTCAGCAATATGCAACGGCGTATGCCGCCATCGTTGTCGCGATGGCGGCATACGCCGTTTCAATTGCTTGCATGAAGACGGGTGCTCAGGGCTTGAACACCACCTGCTGGTAGCCCACCAGTTGCCAGAAGCGGCCCGACAGCTCTCGGAAATAGACGAAGGCCTGGTAGCGGTTCTCCGTCTGATAGAAATTGCCCTCCTGGGGCACGAGATGGGTGGTGCCGTCGCGGTCGCGCAGCAGAAACTGATAGTTGTAGTAGCCCTGCTTCTGCAGCACCACGGCATTGTAGCTCTGGTCGGCGGGATCCCAGCGGGTCACATAGCAGTCGGCAGGTGCCGTGGCCCACTGGCCGTCGATGACCACGTCGGCCTCGGCAAAGGGCTCGGCCTGGCGCGTCAGCAACTTATAGTGCACCAACAGATAGTCGCTCTGCGTATCGTTGTCGATGTTGTCGCTGTTGCGTATGTAGAAAGCGCCGTCGGCATCCTCGTCATAGACATAGTTGCGCCGCGGCTCGCACACAAAGGGATAGGCGTGATAGTCCTGTTCGTCCCAGCCGATATGTTCAATGCCCATGGTAGGGTGGTCCACGTCAAGTATTTCAAACTTGCGGTATTCGTTGCCGCCGGGGAAGATCAGTTGCCGGTTGTGCTCCCACTGCAGTCCCTGGCTATTGACGAAGTTTGGCGGCACGTCGCGTCGCTCGTTGTCCTCGCGGTTGTTCTGCCGCACCACGACGCGCAGCTTCTCGTCGGGACGCGCCACGCGCAGCTGCTGGTATCTGACGGTCATGCTCACCTGCTGTGCGCTGCGGTCGGTCTCCACGTCGGTGTTAGTGCTCACGCTCAGGCCCACCAGCACCTGGCGGCTCACCACATAGAACTCGGCCACGGCCACCTCGCCCCCCTCGTCATCATCGACAATGTGCAGACGATAGTTGCCGCTCTGCGTCAGGCGACAGCGCTCGTTGGGCAGCTGCAGCCGGTAGTGGGTGTAGAGCCGGTTGGTGCCGTCAGAGAGCAGGTAGTCGTCTATCGGGTTGTCATTGAAGCCCTGCAGGTAGTCGCTGTCGAAAGCGCTGCTGTTGGGCTGCCAGTCGGCATCGCACAGCTCGACGCGGTATGTGTAGCGGTGGTAGCGGTGCGACATCTGGTCGAAGCTGACATGCAACACGTCGTCTGAGCCAAGTCGCATGACGGGCGGCGAGAGGAAATCGTTGCCCACCACCACCTGCAGCGACTGAATGTCGGGCGACAGCGTGCGGCTGCGCCCGTCGGCAGCCACGGCATGGCAGAAAGCCAGCCATAAAAATAACATCAGTGTCTTCATCTGCGGCAAAGGTACACGTTTTTCTCCGAACCGGCAATATAAAATGCGCGAAAGTTTGGCCATTTGTCCAATTCTTAGTAATTTTGCGGCCGCCTGACGGTGAAAGGAAAGAAACGTAGAGGCAAGAAATCAAGACACAGATTAAGAACATTAAACACACACGACATTGAAAAATCTAATAACCAGAACCGTGACAGGCGTGCTGTTTGTGGCCGTCGTCGTCACATGCTTTCTCAAGCCTATGGCTATGGCGCTGCTCTTCGCCCTGGTCACGGGCATGACCATCTGGGAGTTTGCCGGTCTGG
The DNA here is from genome assembly GCA_024680755.1 of Prevotella sp. Lineage (GTDB taxonomy): Bacteria > Bacteroidota > Bacteroidia > Bacteroidales > Bacteroidaceae > Prevotella. The sequence goes on from JAILBT010000093.1 coordinate 6,449, forward strand.
TCAATGCCCGCGTCGGCGTGCAGGTGAACCGCATGATATGCACCGTGTCTGGTGTCTATCTCTTCCTGGCCGTGACGGGCTTCACGAGCGGCATGACACCGTCGTCGGTCTTCGTGCCCTACCTGCTGTCGGTGGTCTATCTGCTGGTGGCCGAGCTATACCTGCGCCAGCCCGACCCCGTCAACGACTGGGCCTACACCATGCTGTCGCAGATGTATATAGCT
>JAILBT010000018.1 GCA_024680755.1 Prevotella sp.
TTCATCGGAGAGCCCGAAAAAATAAAATGGAAAAAAGACTGAAAATGAAAAATAATGTATAACTTTGCCGCGTATTACAGCCAAAAGACAAAAACCCGCAAGAAACACAAAACCATCCACCATGAACCCTAAGCCGAAAACCATGCGACTGCTTCTCTCTGCCACCGCGGCGGGACTGTGCCTGTCGGCCGCGGCCGGCATAGACGTCACGCACGAAGAGCCGACCGAATACGAGCCCTGGCGCTGGACAACATACCTGGCCTACTCCACGCCGACCGAGATAGCCAGGCAGAGCGAAGACTCGCTCTGGGTGCTGGCCTCTGGCGGACTCTACCTCTATGAGCCGAACAACAACCGCATAACGACATACAGCAAGCTGAAGGGACTGAGCAACTCGAACATCGAACACATTGCATGGAACAACGTGGCCCGCAAGCTCGTCGTGACATACAAGAACCAAAGAATCGACATCGTGAACACGCAGATGGGCGACACCATGCTCAACGTGACGCAGATGAACGACCTCTATCTCTACAGCACGGCCCTTGACAAGACCATCAACCGCATAACCACCTACGGGCAGTATGCCTATCTGGCCGTCAACTTCGGCGTGATAAAGATAGATGTCAGCCAGGCCATCTTCCTCGACACCTACAGGCTGAACACCGCCGTCAGGGACGTGCAGCTGACCGACGCCACGGGCGCAAGGGTGAGCGACCTGGACCAGCCGGCCACACAGCCCGCAGCCTGCATCTGGGCCCTGATAGCGGGCGGGAAGCACCTGAAAGGCGACCTGACGGCCGACCTGATGAACCCCGGCGCATGGACATACCAGTGGGCACCGGCAGGCACACTGGGACAGACACCGGCCAGCTGGCAGCAGTACGCACCCATAGTGAAGCAGCTCACCATCAACGGACCAGACACCAACAACTTCTACCGCCTCAGGCTGCGCGGACGAAAGCTGCTGACCGTGCAGGGTGGAGTCTCGCCGGAAGAGGGAGACCGCAGGCTGCCAGGGCATCCGCAGGTATTCAATATAGACACAGGCGAGTGGCAGATATATGAGAAAGACGTGAGCAACATCAACGGCAACCTGCCATACATGGATATACTGACCATTGACGAAGACCCGCTGCGGCCAGGCCATGTGTTCGCCGGCGGGCGCAACGGACTGTACGAATATCAGGACGGACAGTGCATAGCCCACTACGACTGCGACAACTCGCTGCTGCTCACAGCACTGCCCGACACAAACAAACATGACCTGACGACCAGAAGAAACTACACCATCATCGAAGGACTGGTGTTCGACAGGCAGGGCACACTCTGGATTACCAACTCGCTGACCTACTCTGACCTGGGACTGGTGTCCGTCTCGCAACAGGGAGAATGGACACAGCATGCCGGAGCACTGAACCTGCAGAAAAACGGCGAATACTACTGCCACCCCTTCATCGACAGCCGCGGACTGATGTGGGTTAACGACCAGTTCTGGGACGACCCGAGCACCACCGTGGTCGATATCACAAGCCAGCCACACGCCACACAAACAAAGCGGCTGGGCAACCGCATGACAAACCAGATGAGGCAGGAGCTGACCCAGCACTACCGCCATTGCCTGGCCGAAGACTCGGCACACAACGTGTGGATAGGCACCAACGGAGGGCCGGTGGTGGTCGAGGCAGCCCACTGCACCGATGCCTCTACGTCGGTGGTACAGCCCGTCGTGGGCGAAGGCATTGTGGGACAGCCCGCATACCTCATGCACGGCCAGCCCGTCTATGCCATCGAGGTGGACGCCGAGGGCAGGCTGTGGATAGCCTCAAACGGACTCTTTCTCATCGACAGCGACGGACTGACACAGCTCGAACACTTCACCGCCGACAACTCGCCGCTGCTGTCTGACGCCGTCATCGACCTGGAATACGACCGCACGACGGGCGTTATCTACATTGCCACGGAGAACGGACTGTGCTCATACCAGACCGGCGTGAGAAACCACGACGGCACAGACGGAATAAGCCTGACAGCAGCCAGCCTGCCCAAGGCCGCCGACGCATACTACACCATCAGCGGACTGCGCCTGCCCGCCAAGCCCACGAAGCCAGGCATATACATACGCCGCGGAAAGAAAATCGCCATCAAATAAAAAAACACCCACAACACCCACAAACACCCACAACACCCACCCCCACCCACTGAGCGATGAACATCAAACCCATAATCCTCTCGCTGGCCTGCTGCCTCTGCTGTGCCACCGGCGCAGCCCAGACCGGCCAGTGGCGCGACTACCCCGCATACTACGAGCCCAAGCAGATACAGCAGTCGTCGGCCTCAAGCGTGTTCGTCCTGGCCTCGGGAGCACTCTACCAGTATAACCCGCAAGACGAGAGCATACGCACATACAGCAAGGTGAACGGACTGTCAGACTGCGGCATCAGCCACATCGCATGGTCAAAGCAGGCGCGCCGGCTGCTCATCGTCTATACCAACGCCAACATGGACCTGCTGACCGAACAGGGCGACTGCTTCAGCCTGAGCGACCTGTACAGAAAAAGCACCACACTGGACAAAACCATCAACAACCTGTGGCTGACCGGCACCGAGGCACTCGTGGCAACGGGCTTCGGCGTGGTCGCCGTGGACGTGGAAAAGGGATTGATCACACACACATACAACCTGGGACACAACATACGCTATGTGGCGCGCGTCACCGAGGCCACCGCCACAAAAAACTTCAGACCGGGCATCTACGCCATGGACGACAAGTGGGTCACTTACTACGGCGTGGACAGCCTGTCGCTCGAGAACCCGCAAAACTGGTCAATACACGGCTCGGACATGAAGATATACCAGGCCGACAAGACCGACTGGAACACATGGATAGAGCAGGTGCGGACGCTGAAGCCCGGCGGACCGAAATACAACAACTTCGGCGTGATGAAGTTTCTGCGCGGCAGACTGCTCACTGCCGACAACGGCTCTACCGTCAACGGAGATCTCTACCTGCCGGCAGTGCCGCAGGAATATAACCCCGAAACCGACGAATGGCTCATCTACGAGGAACTGCCAGACAGCCTGCGCGACGACATGAGGGCCATCGACGTGATGGACATCACGGAAGACCCGCTGACACCAGGGCATGTCTATGCCTCAAACCGCTCGGCACTGGTGGAATATCAGGACGGAAAGATACTGCGCCGGCTGACACCACACAACACCGCCGCACTGATCTGGCGTCTCGACTCCACACAGGCTGAGCGCCACGACCGCAACCTGCGCGTGGAGACCATCTGCTACGACCAGCAGGGACAACTCTGGATGCTCAACAGCTCGGCCGGCAGCATGAGCCTCGGGCGGGGCAACCAGCTGCTCATGCTCGACCGCCAGGGACAGTGGCACGACTACTCCCAGGCACTGCCAAAGACCGAAGACGACGTGTCGCTCAGAAGCATGACCTTCGACAGCCGCGGACTGATATGGTTCAACAACATGCACTGGATAAACCCGCAGACATACTGCTTCAATCCCGAGACGGGCAAGCTGCTCAAGACCATAGGCAACGACGTGGTGAACGAAGACGGAGCCACGCTGACCGACTACTACCGGCAGTGCCTGGCCGAAGACATGCAAGGCAACGTATGGATAGGCACATCGGCAGGGCCCGTGCAGGTCGATGCCGAGTTCTGCCGGCCAGACGTCGCAGACGTGCCCTACCTGACACAGGTCAAGGTGGCACGCAACGACGGCTCCGGACTGGCCGACTACCTGATGAGCGGAGCCAGCGTGACGGCCATCTGCATCGACGGAGCCGGACGGAAATGGCTGGGAACGGGCGGAGCCGGCATCTATCTCATCTCGGCCGACTGCCAGACGCAGATAGAACACTTCACACAAGACAACTCGCCGCTCATCTCAGACAACATACGCGCCCTGAGCCTCGACAATGCCACCGGAATGCTCTACATCGGCACCGACCTCGGGCTGTGCTCATACCACACCGACGCCACCACTGCCAACCAGCAGATGAGCGGCAACCAGCTCGTGGCATACCCCAATCCCGTCACACCGGAATACACCGGACTGATAACCATCACCGGCTTCACGCTCGACGCCGACGTGAAAATCCTGAACGCTGCCGGACGGCTCATTGCACAGGGACGCAGCAACGGAGGAACCTTCACCTGGGACGGACGCGACAGCCACGGCCGTCGCGTGGCCTCGGGCGTCTATATGGTGGCCGCTGCCACGTCTGAAGGCCAGAAAGGGGCCGTGGGCAAAATAGCTATCGTAAGATGAAAAGGTCGCTGAACAACTACTGGTCGCTGTGGCTCGTCGCTGCCATGCTGCCCGTCCTGATATGTGCCGTCGTGCCCATACTGCCCACACACGACGACTGGACCAGCCTCACCGCACCATATACAGGACCTTTCTTCACAAAGCGCAACTTCTTCTTCTTCGGCTACCACTGGCGACCGTTCGACTGCTGGATAGGATACATTGCCGGACGAGACCCGGCGCTGCTCTTCCCGGCTTTCAACCATCTGCTCGTGGCCCTGGGCCACACGCTCTGCGCGGCAGCCGTGTTCCGTATGCTCAGAGAACTTAACTTCCGGCTAACGACCTGCAACATAGGCACACTGTTCTTCTACGTCAATCCGGCCACAATGGCTACCGTTCTGGCCGTCGACAGCCAGAACCAGGCATACTCGCTGCTCTGGGGCATCATGGCCTTCATAGCCTATCTGCGACACAGATATGTCCTGTGGGCCGCTCTGGTGCTCACGGCCGCCCTGTGTAAGGAGAACGGGCTGATGTGGGCACTTATAAGCCCCCTGCTGGCCTTCGGCTTCGGCCGCACAGACGGCACCACACTGCGACGCCACACGCTGCTCGCCCTCGGCATCATGGCCGTGTATGGCGGCGCCATTGTCCTGCTGCCACGCGACATAACCATACACAGCGACTACATACCCGAGGCGCTTACCGTGCCGAAGAACGTTGTCAAGTGTGTCTTCACTTCATTCTTCACCACAGACTACATCTACCTGCTGCACCAGCCCAGCCGCAGGCCGCTGCTGGCCCTGCTGACATGGCTGCCGTCGCTGCCGCTGTTCTGGTTCGTGTTTGTAAGGCAGGCAAGACACTTCGCCACCAAGCGCTATCTCTCCATCTTCTGCGCCATGACCATTGCCGCCGCCCCACATCTGCTCACGGCCTACAGCATGATGCACACCTACGGCGTGCTCGTCTTCGTAGTGCTCATGGTGGCCACCGCCGCCGACAGCCAGCCGCTGTCAGCCAGCCGCCGACTGGCACTGCCACTCTTCGTCCTCACATCACTCTGCATCGACGGCCACCTGTGGCACGAGTCGCTGCGCTCGGGCGCCGTGGGCAAGCAGATGGCTGTAGAGGCAATAAGGCAGACGGGCACGCCCGTCGAACGGGCAAAAGTGGTTATCGTCAAGGACGACTTTCCAAAACTGTCGTCCTTCTGCGTCATACCCGTCGATGCCTTCGGCTGGGGACTGGCCGCCTGCTACGAGACAGACTACAACTGGCCCCGGCAGGTCAGCGACACCACAGTAAATAGCAGGCAAGAGGCCGTCAGCTGCGCCCGACAACTGCTACAGACCAAACAGACCGACTGCGTATGGATAGTGGATCACAAACGGATAAACGTAATAAAATAAAACCTAACACCTCAGACCTAACACCTAAAACCTAACACCTAAAATGACAGCCGCAGACAGACTAAGACAGATGGCCGACTCGACATACGTCCGCTTTGCCATCGTGGGCGTAGCGAACACCATCGTGGGCACAACAATCATGTTTGTGTTCTATAACGTCTTTGGCCTGAGCTACTGGGTCTCGTCGGCATCAAACTATTTCTTCGGCTCCATCTGCAGCTATCTGCTCAACAAGAACTTCACCTTCCGCTTCCACGAGCGCGGCTACGCCTCGCTGCTGCGCTTCACGCTGCACATACTGACCTGCTACCTCACTGCCTACGGCATAGCCAAGCCCGTGATGAGCCACCTGCTTGCAGCCTACGGCAAGACCGTGCAGGAAAACGTGTCGATGATGCTCGGTATGGTGCTCTTCGTCATTCTCAACTATACGGGACAACGTTTCTTCGCCTTCAGAAAAAAATTAAACATTAAACATGAAACATTAAACATGAAACATGAAACATGAAACATTAAACATTAAACATTAAACATTAAACATTAAACATGAAAAATGAAACATGAAAAATGAAAAATGAAAAATGAAAAATTAAACATTAAACATTAAACATTAAACAACCAAACGCCCAAACAACTAAAAAACTAAAAAACTAAAAAACTAAAAAACTAAAAAACTAAACAACTAAACGCCTGACGCCTAATGAAGCCAACGCCACATTATATCCTCATATACCTTCTTATTTCGGCATTTCTCCACGCCTGCACACCAGAAACGAAGAAATACCGCATAGGCGTGTCGCAGTGCTCGGCCGACATCTGGCGCGAGAAACAGAACGCCGAGCTGCGCACCGGGGCCTACCTGGGCGGCAACGTGGAGCTGCGCTTTGCCGCCGCCTACGACAGCGACGAGCGTCAGGTGCAGCAGATAGACAGCCTCGTGCGCACGGGCATAGACCTGCTCATAGTGGCTCCTAACCAGGTCCAGACCATCTCACCCGCCATAGACCAGGCATACGACAAGGGCATACCCGTGATCGTGTTTGAGCGAAAAACCAGCTCAAGAAAATACACAGCCTTCGTCAGTGCCGACAACTACGAGATGGGACGCGTCATGGGCGAACACATCGCCACACGGCTGAAAGGCAAGGGACGCGTGGTCGAGATCATGGGGCTGAAAGGCTCCTCACCCGCCATCGACCGCCACAACGGATTTGCCGACGCAATGAAAGCATACCCGCAGATAGAAATAGTGGCCACCCTGCAGGGCGACTGGACAGAGCAGAGCGCCCTGACAGCCACCGGCCGATGGCTCAAGGCCAGCGGCCGACAGCTTGCCGAGCAAGGAGGCATCGACTACGTCTTCGCACAGAACGACCGCATGGCCATAGGAGCAAGAAAAGCCATCGAACAAGCCTCCGTGCCAGAGCTCAGTAAGACGCTCTACTGCGGCATTGACGGACTGCCCGGCAAGGCAGGAGGCATACAGCTCGTGCGCGACTCCGTACTCGACGCCTCGTACATCTACCCCACACGCGGCGACCAGCTCATACAGATAGCCACAGACATACTCGACGGCAAACCATACGACAAGGAGAAACGCATGATGTCGGCACTCGTCACACAAGACAACGCTGCCGTGCTGCTCATGCAGAACGACGAGATAATGCGCCAGGCCGAATACCTCGACATGCTGCACCGGCGCGCCGACAGCTATCTCGAACAGCTCGACACACAGCACGTCATCAACGCCATGGCGCTCGGAGTGATAGCGCTGCTGCTGATAACGATAGTGCTGTTCTACCTATATGACAGGAAGAAGACTGCCATTCAACGTGAGCGCGTGGTAAACACCCTGTGGAACATGAAGCCAGAGACCCTGACAGACGAACGGCAGCCCGCAGCCGACACCGACGAGCCGACACCGACAGAGCCGGCACCCAAAGCAGAGCCGGCACCCGAGGCAGAGCCGGCACCCGAAGCACCGGCTGATGAAGAGCCGACAGCCGCACCGCAGTTCATCACACACTTCAAGGAGGTCGTCGAAGCCCGACTCGGCGACAGCAACGTCAGCGTCGAAGACCTGGCTGCCGACATGCACCTCAGCCGCGTGCAACTATACCGAAAGGTGAAGGCACTGACAGACGCCTCGCCCGTAGAGCTGCTGCGAACGGCACGGCTGAAGAAAGCATACCAGATGCTGCTCACGTCAGACAAAAGCGTCTCCGAAGTGGCATACGCCGTAGGCTTCACCTCGCCAAGCTATTTCAGCAAATGCTTCAAGGAAGAATACGGAAAGGTGCCCGGCGAGGTCAGAGCCACATAGACACCATGAAACATTAAACATTAAACATTAAACATGAAACATTAATCATTAAACATGAAACATGAAATATAAAACAACCAAACAACTAAACAACCAAACAACTAAACAACCAAACGCCCAAACAACTAAACAACCGAACAACTAAACAACCAAACAACCAAACAACCAAACTGGCAATAATCGTTCATTCATTCGCAAAAATGTTACATAACAACATTTATTGCAATGGCTGAACGATTATTTCTATATTGTTTTTGGCAGGATTGGTAATTTTGCGGCCGAAAATCCTACCGGAAATTACTAACCCAAATCAAAAACAAATGAAACAAGCTAAGAGATTCTTTCTGGGCTTTCTGCTCGTGCTTGTGGGTGCGCTCAGCGCGCACGCACAGACGGAAATCAGAGGAACAGTAGTCGATGAGACCGGCGAGGGTGTCATCGGCGCCACTGTCAAAGAGAAAGGCACCGGCAACGGTGCAGTGACCGACTTCGACGGCAACTTCAAGCTCAAGGTGAAAGCCGGGGCCATGCTCGTCGTCAGCTACATCGGCTACGACGCCGTAGAGAAGCCTGCCGCAAACGGTATGCGCGTCGAACTCAAGGAGAACGCCAGCGAGCTGGCCGAAGTGGTCGTAACGGGCTATCAGGCACAGCGCAAGGCCGACCTGACAGGCTCGGTGGCCGTGGTCAAGACAGGTGAGCTGAAGACATCGGCCGACACCGACCCCATGCGCGCTCTGCAAGGCAAGGTGCCGGGAATGACCATCACAAGCAACGGCTCGCCCGTGGGAGCCGGCACCGTACGCATACGTGGCGGCGGCTCGTTCAACTCGTCACAAGACCCGCTCTTCATCATCGACGGCGTGCCGACAACCACCAACCTGAACACGCTCAACATGAACGACATCGAGTCTATGCAGGTGCTGAAGGACGCTGCCTCCGCCTCTATCTACGGTTCGCGAGCTGCAAACGGCGTCATCATCATCACCACACGCTCGGGAAAGAAGGGCGACAAGGTGAAGGTGGACTTCTCGGCCAACCTGACAGCACAGTTCTACAACAGGCAGACGATGATGAAGCTGTCAAACTCGGCCGAGTATGCCACAGCAATGGCACAGGCAGCCATGAACGACGGACTGGACCCCGAACAGTATGCCAACAACTACGGCCTGACGCTCAACGCCCCGGCAGGCACACACATCAGCGCATATAATCCCGCAACGGGACAGATGCAGCAGTTTGTCGTCAACGGACGCTACGACGGCTATCTCAACGAGAAGCGCACTATGCGATACAGCGACACCGACTGGCTGGACGAGATATCGCGCACAGGATTCGCACAGAGCTACGACCTCTCCATATCGAAAGCCACCGACAAGTCGTCGGCATTGGTCAGCTTCGGATACAAGAAGAACAAGGGCATCCTGAAATACACCGACTTTGAGAGCTTCTCAGGACGTATCAACACCAGCTTCAAGGTGAACAGGATTGTTACCGTCGGCGAGAACGCAACCATCACTTACAGCAACCAGGTTGACTGTCAGCCGCTGGAGAACGCACTCAAGATGTCGCCCACGCTGCCCGTCTATGAAGAAGACGGCGTGACATTCTCCGGACCCGTAGGAGGCATGAGCGACCGCCAGAACCCCCTGCGCGAGCTGTACCACAACCGCGACAACCGTCTGAAGATGTGGCGCATCTTCGGCAATGCCTTCGTCAACGTGCAGCCCGTGAAGGGACTCACGCTGCGCTCTAACCTGGGTCTCGACTACTGGTCGGAGTTCATTCACAGCGTGACATACACATGGCACAGCGACGTGGTGAACAACTCTACACCCTCGTCGAACCTGGGGGCCAAGAACTCGGTCAAGTGGACATGGTCGAACACGGCCAACTACAACTTCACGCTGGCTACCGACCACAACTTCACGCTGCTGGCTGGTATGGAGCTGCACCGCGACGTGGAGGAGCGCTCGTCGGCATACGCACAGATGTATGCCCTGGAAAACTACGACTATATGTGGCCTGACGCCGCCACCGGCACACAGCGCGCAGAAGGCATACGCGAGGGATACAACCTCGTGTCGTTCTTCGGAAAGGTGGACTACAACTGGCGCGACATGCTGCTCGCATCGTTCACCATACGCCACGACGGCTCGTCGCGCTTCGGCGAAAACAACCGCTACGGTACGTTCCCTGCCTTCACCCTGGGCTACCGCCTCTCGGAGAACCTCAACATCGACTGGATCAACGACCTCAAGCTGCGTGCCTCGTGGGGACAGACCGGCAACCAGGCCATCTCAAACTATGCACGCTACGGACTCTATGCCGCAACATACGGCGGCGGACGCAACGAGTCGACAGCCTACGACCTCTACCTGCAGGGCAGCGGCATCTTCCCCTCGGGCTTCCGCGCAACACAGTCGCAGAACAACAACCTGAAATGGGAGACAACCGAACAGTATAACTTCGGTCTGGACTTCACGCTCATCGGCAACTCGCTCTACGGCACAGTCGATGCATATATAAAGAATGTGAAGGACATGCTCATCAACCCCGCATACCTCGGCTCTATGGGCGAGGGCGGTGCCTCCTGGCTCAACGGACCCAGCCTGCGCAACTGGGGTATGGAGTTTGCCCTGGGCTACCGCGGAAAGACTGAGTTCGGACTGACATACAACGTCAACGGCAACCTCGACTTCTTCCGCCAGCGCGTCACATATCTGCCCGAGACTACGACAGGCTCATACGTTCACACGGCAAAGGAGAACCTCGTAGAGGCAAAGAAGCCCTACGGCTCCATCGTGGGCTACGTCGTGGACGGACTCTTCCAGAACCGCGGCGAGGTGCTGGCCAGCGGACAGGAGAACGCACGCGTGGGCGGACTGAAATATGCCGACCTCGACGGCAACGGCATCATCAACGAGCAAGACCAGACATGGATATTCAATCCCGTGCCTAACTTCTCGTGGGGCCTCAACATCGAGCTCGCATACAAGGACTTCGACTTCTCAATGTTCTGGCAGGGAGTGGCCGGACAGGACGTGTACAACAACCAGAAGTTCCAGACCGACTTCTACTCCATCACCGACGCAGGCTCGAACAAGGGCAGCCGTATGCTCGACGCATGGACAACGGCTAACACCGGCAGCGACATACCCGCACTGACAACAAACAACGTGGGCAACGAGAACCGCGCCTCGACCTACTTCGTCGAGAACGGCTCGTATGCCAAGCTGCGCCAGGTGCAGATAGGCTACAACCTGCCGCAGAGCCTGCTCAAAAAGGTCAACATGAGCTCGGCACGAGTCTATCTGTCAGGACACAACCTGCTCACTCTGAAGAGTAGCTCGCTGACATGCCCCGACCCCGAGAACCCCAACTGGGCTTATCCAAACAGCACATCCATCTCGTTTGGCATACAGACAAGCTTCTAACTTCTAACATATATCAGCCATGAACACAAAATTCAACAATATATTACGCGACGGGCTCGCCCTCTGTGCTATCAGCGCCACACTGACAGCCTGCAACGATTTCATCGACGTCACACCTCAGGGCGTCATCAGCGAAGAACTGGCTATGAGCCAGCCCGAAAACATGGTCACATCTGCATACGCCAAGCTGGGCGACGACTGGTACACCTATCCCTTCAACCTGTGGCCATACGGCGACGTCTCGTCAGACGACGCCATGAAGGGAGGCTCGGGAACAACAGACACTAACTACCACCCCGTAGAGGTATGGTCAACGCTCACAGCCTCCACGCCCGACCACATGGACGAACAGTGGTATCACTTCTACTGCAGCATCTCACGATGCAACCGCGCACTGGTGTCGCTCGCAGAGAACGGAGAGGCTAAACTGGGAGCAGAACTGAAGAAAATCAGAGAGGGAGAGGTGCGCTTCCTCAGAGCACACTTCTATTTCAAGCTCGTGCAGATGTGGTATCAGGTGCCCTGGGTCGATGAGCAGGTATATATCAACCACACCGAGGAACAGACACCTAACAACCAGTTCACACACGAAGAGCTGATGCAGAAAATCATCAGCGACTTCAAGGCTGCCTACGACGTGCTGCCGGCACAGCAGCAAGACGGCGGACGCGTCAACAAGATTGCCGCCGCTGCATACCTGGCAAAGTGCTACCTCACAATGGCATGGGGCGACGGCTACGAGGCTAACACCGGCGTGGACAAAATCAACCAGGAGTATATGCAGAAGGTGCTGGAATATACCGACGTAGTGAAAAACTCGCAGTATGGATACCTCGAAGACTTCGGCGACATCTTCCTGCCAGAGTACAAGAACTCTAAGGAAAGCGTCTTCGCCGTGCAGCACAGCGACTATCAGGACGACAACACACTGTACGGACGAGCCAACTGGAGCAACATGCTCAATGGATGCTGGGGTATGTGGTCGTGCGGATGGGACTTCCATAAGCCCACACAGAACCTGGTCAACGCCTTCAAGACCAAAGACGGACTGCCCATGTTCGACGACTACAACAACCAGACTGACTACCCCATCAACGGCGTGCCGACAGCACAGAAATGGGACCCGAGACTCTTCCACACCGTCGGTATGCCTACATTCCCATACAAGTATGAGGTCGAATACACCATGACCAAGGACAACTCGCGCACACCGAACACCTACGGCTACTACACATCGCTCAAGGAGGTGCCACAGCGCTCAAAGGGCGAGACCTTCGACAATCCCTGGCAGGCATTCGCCATGAACGACTATGTGCTGCGCTACACAGACGTCATGCTCATGCGCGCCGAAGCACTCGTCGAGACAGGAGCTCTCGAGCAGGCACGAACCATCATCAACGACATTCGCCAGCGGGCAAAGAACTCGGTGGCCAAGCACATAGCATACGCTGCCGACCAGTGTGAGATAAACCTCTATCCCGCAAGCGACTTCGACACCAAGGAGAAAGCACGGCTGCGTCTGCGCTGGGAACGCCGACTGGAGATGGCTATGGAGAACGGACGCTATTTCGACCTGCGCCGGTGGGGCATTGCCTCGCAGACACTCAACGCCTTCTTCGAGAAAGAGAAAGACGTCTCGTACGACGGACAGACATACGCTCAGTACTACAGAGACGCACACTACACGCCAGCCAAGAACGAGTATTTCCCACTGCCGTACATCCAGCTCTACTATGTGCCGGGACTCTACACACAGAACAAAGGCTACAACTAAAATAAATAATTGACCAACGATAATTTTCAGCAATTATGAAAACCAAGATATTTCATTATCTACTTGCAGGTCTGGCTTGCTGCACCGCCGGCATTACCATCACCTCATGCCAGAACAAGGATATTGAGCGCGAAGAAATGATACTGCTTGCACCCGACGGCTCGCAGATAACAGGCACCCTTGATGGCGACAACTACACCTGGACATGGCCCGCCCAGCAGGGTGCACAGATGCAGGTCACCATCTACCGCGACGGAACCATCTCGGCCACAGAGACCGTCAGCAGCAACAGCTTCACACATCGCGACGTGCCGACAAACGTGCCCTTCGACTATGTGTTCAAGCTCACCGACGGCAAAAACATCTCTAACGGAACCATCAAGAGCTATCTGCGCGAGGGTGCCTCCAGCATCAGCGGCCTGCAGATGTCGCAGGTGGACAAGGCCGGAGGCTACGACGCACTCGTCGAGTGGAACCAGGCTGCAGACGCCACCAGCATCAGGTTCAGCGCAACGAACGGCCAGCAGAACATCAGCGAGACACTCGCCGGCAACGCCACATCGTACACCATACCCGACGTGCAGACAGGCGACACATGGCAGGTCGTGCTCACAGCCGTCAACGACAAGGGCACTGCACTGGCCACACGCTCGTCGCTGCGCATCGGAAAGACTGCCATCGGCTTCCTCAGCACATACGCCACACCAGAACAGCTCATCGCCGACGGCGACGACGACGAAGCCTCGGCATGGCTCTGGCTGCACGAGACCTATCCGACGGCACAGTTCGTACCCTTCAGCACCATCAGCAGCACCAGCGTGATAGACCCCTTCCGCGTGCTCTTCTGGATACGTGACCTGGAGGGCGTGTCAGAGAACGATGTCTGGAACATACCGGCCGACGTAGAGCAGGCCACACCCATCATACGACAGTGGTACAAGGACGGAGGCAGCATGCTGCTCTGGAGCCATGCAACCGTCTATGCCGGACACCTGGGACGTATCAGCCTCGACGAGATGAAGGGCAACGACCACGCCTTCGGCTTCGGAGAGGGCGGCATCAACCCCGACGTGTGGAAAATGGCTGTAGAGCTCAACCCAGACCATAAGTTCAAAAAAGACCACTCGTCGCACCCCATCTACAAGGGACTGGAGGTAGAGACCACGCCAGACACCAAGCTCATCGCCTTCAAGGGCCCAGGATGGACCGAAGACCACAACTGCCTCTACTTCAACCTGCCGTCGCTCTGGACCGGCATAGGCAATCAGGAAGAAGCCTGCTACACACAGTGCACACAGACCTACGGCATCTACCCCCTGGGCACATGGGACAGCCAGATATGGTGGGTAAGCCAGATGAACGTCTGGGAGGCACAGCAGGGAAACACCGACTTCCGCGGAACGCTGCTCTGCATAGGCAACGGCGGATGTGAGTTCTCAATGAAGAACGCCGACGGAACACCCGACAAGAGCGCACACCCGAAGAACAACATCTATCAGGACAACGTGCTCACGCTCGCTAAGAACTCATTGGAATATCTGAAGACACGCTAAACACGTCATCACACACCAGTGAAAGTTTCGTTACAATGAAGAGGTCAAAACATTTCCTATATGCAACAATGGTAGCCGTCGCAGCGACGGCTACCATTGCCGGCTGTGGCAGCGACGACCTCCAGCCCGACTACAACCCGCTTATCGACAACCCGCAGCAGCCGGGCGACACACCAGGCGAGACCGCCACGCAGAGCGGCTATGACGAGCTGTACCGGCCGCAGATACACTTCACACCGGCCAAGAACTGGATAAACGACCCCAACGGCATGGTCTTTGCCGACGGCGTTTACCATCTCTTCTATCAGTATAACCCGCAGGGCAACGACTGGGGCAACATGTCGTGGGGACACGCCACATCGACAGACCTCGTCCACTGGCAAGAGCAGGCCGTAGCACTCACACGCGATGCCCTGGGCGCTGTCTTCAGCGGCTCGTGCGTGATAGACAAAGCGGGTACGGCCGGCTTCGGCGCCGGAGCAATGGTTGCCATCTACACCGCCGCCGGCGAGACGGGCGACGTGGCCGGAAAACAACAGCAGTGTCTGGCCTACAGCACCGACGGCGGAAAAAACTTCACACGCTATACAGGCAATCCCGTCATACGCAACGACGACGACAACCTGCGCGACCCGAAGGGGTTCTGGCACGAACCTACCAGCCGCTGGATCATGGCACTGGCCAAAGGATGGAAGATGGGCGTCGAACTATATGCCAGTGCCGACCTGAAGACCTGGCAGCACCTGAGCACCTTCGTCGTGCCACTTGCCGGACGACCCAGCCTGCAGTGGGAATGTCCTGACCTGTTCCCCTTGGGCGACAAGTGGGTGATGCTGGTCAGCGTTAACCCTGGCGGACCGCTCGTGGGTTCGGGCACGATGTATTTCGTCGGACAGTTTGACGGCACAACATTCACACCCGACGACGGAGAATACCCCGTCTGGCTCGACTATGGCATGGACAACTATGCAGGCGTCACATGGTCTGGCACAGCCGACCGACGCGTGATGATTGGCTGGATGAACAACTGGTCATACAGCGGCAGCGTGCCATGCTCGCCCTGGCGCTCGGCAATGACACTGCCCAGAGAGCTGAAGCTCATAGAGCACGAGGGCAGGCAGCTGCTCGCAAGCACCGTCGTCAGAGAGATAGAAAACATAGCCGGCGAATGGCAGACGGCCGAAGGCACGCTGGACGTCACAGACGCATACCAGCTGCGCATCAACATAGCCTTAGACAAGAACAGCACCATCACGCTGGCCAACCAGATGGGCGAGAAGTTTGTCATCGACCTGAGCGCAGCCACACGCACGCTGACAGCACACCGCACGGCAGCCTCAGGACAGACGGCGTTCAACGGTACATTCTCAATACCGTCGATGAACGCTCCGCTGAACATCGACGGACAAAGCGTCACACTCGACATCTTCGTCGACCAGTCGTCAGTCGAAATATTCACACTTGACGGACGGATGGCCATGACAAACCTGGTCTTCCCACAGGCCATCTACAACAGCCTTACCGTCACAGGCGCCGACAGACAAGCACAGGTGCGCAGACTGAAAAGCATTTGGCGATAAGCTGATTGTTTAGTTGTTTAGTCGTTTAGTCGTTTAGTCGTTTAAATGTATCATTATTTATAAAGCAATGTGCGAGAATAAACGTATCTTTGCAGCACAAATCTAACTGAAAACCAAAACTACAGCCAATGAGAAAAACACTCTTGACACTCGCTGCCACGGCGCTCACCACACTCGCAGCCAATGCACAAAGTCCCATGATCCTGGGCGATAACCACGCCATGCTACGCATAAAGCAGGGCACAAAATACCTCCTGCTGCCCGTACAGGAGAAGGAGGAAAACGCACACATAGCCGTCACCGACAGCAGAAACGAAATGGTGCGCCGACTGAACGTCAAACTCGCCGTTGACAAGGTGGACTATCTCGTGCCACTTGAGATAGCCGACGGACAGCTGCTCGACATCACCTTCCACGGCGACCGGCGCAAGACCGGCGCTGTGAAAGACTATGCCTGCTGGAAGGAGATGAAATACTCGGACACCTTCGACACCACCAACCGCGAACACTTCCGACCACTCTACCACCACACACCGGCCTACGGCTGGATGAACGACCCTAACGGCATGTTCTACAAAGACGGCGTGTGGCACCTCTACTACCAGTTTAACCCCTACGGCTCGCAATGGGAAAACATGACCTGGGGACACTCCACGTCAACGGACCTCATACACTGGCAACCACAGCCCATGGCCATTGAAGCCGACTGGCTGGGAGCCATCTTCTCCGGCAGCGCCGTCATCGACAAGCAGAACACCACCGGCTACGGCCCCGGAACCGTCGTCGCCATGTACACATCCGCAGGAGCATCGCAGACACAGAGCATAGCCTACAGCACCGACGGAGGCAAAACCTTCACCAAGTATGCAGGCAACCCCGTCATCACTGCCAATGCACCCGACTTCCGCGACCCGAAGGTCTTCTGGCACGAACAGACCAAGCGATGGATAGTAGTGCTCGCCGTAGGACAGGAGGTGCAGTTATACAGCTCCAGAGACATGAAGCAGTGGCACTACGAAAGCAGCTTCGGACGCGAGTATGGCAACCACGACGGCGTGTGGGAATGTCCTGACCTGTTCCCCCTCACCCTCAGCTCTCAGACCTCAGCTCCCAACTCGGAAAAGTGGGTGCTGCTGCTCAACATCAACCCCGGCGGACCCTTCGGCGGAAGCGCCACACAGTACTTCGTCGGACAGTTTGACGGACATAAGTTCACATGCGAAGACCAGCCCACAGAGACAAAGTGGATGGACTACGGCAAGGACCACTACGCCACCGTCACCTTCTGGGGCGCACCCGACGGCCGCACCGTCGCACTGCCCTGGATGAGCAACTGGCAGTATGCCAACCAGGTGCCAACCATGCAGTTCCGCTCGGCCAACGGACTGCCGCGTGAACTGGGCATCACCACAGCCGATGGCGAGACCATACTGACCAGCCGGCCCACAAAAGAGGTCGATGCCGTCAGAGGCGACAGGGTGAAGAGCCTGACAGAGGCATGCGAGGTGGTGGTTGACATCAAGGGCAACGCCGACATAACATTCTCTAACGCTAAGGGCGAAGAACTCGTCATGCACTACGACCAGCAGAAACATACCTTCAGCATGGACCGCCGACGCAGCGGCAACACAGGCTTCAGCGAAGCCTTCCCCGCAGTGACGGTCGCACCGACCTACGGCAACATCAAGCAGCTGCGCATCTTCATCGACCGGTGCTCCGTAGAAGCCTTCGACGCACAGGGCAAGATGGCGATGACAAACCTCGTCTTCCCCTCAGAACCGTATAACACCGTAAAGGTAAAAGGCGGAAAGGCAAAGGTATATCAGATTAAGCTCTGACTTTAGTCGTTTAGTCGTTTAGTCGTTTAGTTGTTTAGTCGTTCAGTTGTATTATATTTCATGTTTCATGTTTAATGTTCAATGTTTAATGCTTAATGTTTAATGTTTAATGTTTAATGTTTAATGTTCAATGTTTAATGTTTAATGTTTAATGTTCAATGTTTCTGTACGCCTCCAGTGCTTTCTCCAGCACCACGAGGGCGCGGCTCAGGTCTTCCTTCTTCAGCACGTAGGCTATGCGCACCTGGTCGCGACCGGCGCCGGGTGTGGTGTAGAAGCCCGCTGCCGGTGCCATCATCACCGTCTCGCCCTCGTAGTTGAAGTCTTGCAGGCACCATCGGCAGAACTCCTCGGCATCCTCTACCGGCAGCTTGGCCACGGTGTAGAAAGCGCCCATAGGCAGCGGCGAATAGACGCCCGGTATGCGGTTCAGCCCGTCGATGAGGCACTTGCGTCGTTCTACATACTCGTCATAGACATCGCGGTAGTATTCCTCTGGTGCGTCGAGCGAAGCCTCGGCCACCAACTGCCCTATCAGCGGGGGCGACAGTCGGGCCTGACAGAATTTCATCACGGCCTGGCGCACGGCCTTGTTCTTCGTGATGAGTGCCCCCACGCGTATGCCGCACTCCGAGTAGCGCTTCGACACCGAGTCTATCAGAATGACGTTCTGCTCAATGCCCTCCAGGTGGCACGCCGAGATATATGGCGAGCCGGTGTAGATATACTCCCGATAGACCTCGTCGGAGAAGAGGTAGAGGTCATACTTCTTCACCAGGTCGCGTATCTGGTTCATCTCGCGCCGCGTGTAGAGATAGCCCGTGGGGTTGTTGGGGTTGCAGATCATGATGGCACGTGTGCGCTCGTTGATCAGCTCCTCAAACTTCTCCACCTTCGGCAGCGAGAAGCCCTCGTCGATGGTTGTGGCTATGGTGCGTATCTTGGCTCCGGCCGAAATGGCAAACGCCATGTAGTTGGCGTATGCCGGTTCGGGCACTATTATCTCGTCGCCCGGGTTCAGACACGACATGAAGGCAAAGAGCACGGCCTCTGAGCCGCCCGACGTGATGATGATGTCGTCGGCCTCCACATTAATATTATACTTGGCATAGTAGCCCACCAGTTTTTCGCGGTAGCTGCGTATGCCCTGCGACGGCGAATACTCCAGCACCGTGCGGTTGACATTCTTCAGCACGTCCAGTCCGCACTGCGGTGTGGGCAGGTCGGGCTGTCCGATGTTCAGGTGATAGACCCTTATGCCGCGCTCCTTTGCGGCCACGGCCAGTGGAGCAAGCTTGCGTATCGGCGATTCGGGCATCTCAAGCCCGCGTACAGAAATCTCTGGCATCGTTACTTCGTTTTCGCTATTTCACAGTTTCACATCTGTTCTGTTCCCACATCTCATCTTTTCTCTTCATCTTCTGTCTTGCTCACCTTATCACGCCGCGCTTGCTCTGCTCGAAGAACTGGCATATATACGCACACTCTTTCGAGTCGGGATATTTGGCTCGTGCCTCGGCAATGCCGTCTTTTATGATGCCGTGGCTGTAGATGGTGCGGTATGTGTCGTGAATGATGTCGATGGTGTCGTTGCTGAAGCCGCGCCTGCGCAGACCGATGATATTGATACCGCAGAAGCGTGTCGGCTCCCTGCCGGCAATGACGTATGGCGGTATGTCGAGCGAGAAGCGGCTGCCGCCCTGTATCATCACATATCCGCCGATGTTGCAGAACTGGTGGCACAGCACGACGGCCGAGATGATGGCGTTGTCGTGCACGGTGACCTCGCCGGCAAACTTTGTCGAGTTGCCTATGATGCAGCCGTTGCCCAGCACGCAGTCGTGAGCAATGTGCATGTTCTCCATCAGCAGGTTGCCCGAACCCACGACGGTCTTACCCTTCGAGGCGGTGCCTCTTGAGATGGTGACGTTCTCGCGTATCGAGTTGTTGTCGCCTATCTCGGCCGTGGTCTGCTCGCCGCGATATTTCAGGTCCTGTGGCTTGGTGGCGATACTGGCACCGGGGAAGAACTCGTTGCCCGAGCCTATGCGTGCGCCGTCGTGCAGCGTCACGTTGTTCAGCAGATGGTTGTCCGAGCCCATCACCACGTCGTCGCCAATGACACAGAAGGGACCTATCACGTTGTTGTCGCCAAGCCGGGCCTTGGGGCTGACGTATGCTAAGGGACTGATGATGTTCATGTTTTTTGTGGAGTTGTGGAGGAAGGAGTTGGGGAGGAAGGAGTTGTGGAGGAAGGAGTTGGGGAGGAAGGAGCTCCTCACTTATTTTTCACTATCTGTGCCGTGAACTGAGCCTCGCAGACCACCTTGTCGCCCACGAAGACGTAGCCCTGCATCGACGATACGCCGTGGCGCACGGGTGCGAGCAGCTCTACGCGGAAGAGCAGCGTGTCGCCTGGCACTACTTTCTGTCTGAACTTCACGCCGTCTATCTTCATGAAGTATGTGCTGTAGCGCTCCGGCTCGTCCAGGGTGTTCAGCACGAGCAGCCCGCCGCACTGCGCCATGGCCTCCACCTGCAGCACACCCGGCATGACCGGCTCCTGGGGGAAGTGTCCCTGGAAGAAAGGCTCGTTGCTGGTCACGTTTTTCACGCCCACGATGCTTGTTGGGCCGAGAGCTATCACCTTGTCCACCAGCTGCATGGGATAGCGGTGTGGCAGCAGCTGACGTATGCGGTTGACGTCCATCAGCGGTGCCTCGTTGGGGTCGTAGGCCGGCGCCTGTATCTCGTGCTTCTTTATCTCCTTGCGCATCAGCCGCGCAAACTTGTTGTTGATGGTGTGCCCCGGACGCGTGGCAATGATACGTCCCTTGATGGGCTTGCCTATCAGGGCCATGTCGCCTATGATGTCCAGCAGCTTGTGGCGCGTGCACTCGTTCTCCCACTGCAGCGGCTTGTGCTGTATGTAGCCTATCTTGTTGGCATCCATGTGCGGCACGCCCAGATAGTCGGTCAGCCGGTCCATGTCTTGCTGTTCGAGCTGGCGCTCGTAGATGACGATGGCGTTGTCCAGGTCGCCGCCCTTGATGAGGTTGGCTTTCAGCAGCGGCACGATGTCGCGCACGAAGACGAAGGTGCGCGCCGAGGCTATCTCCGTGGCATAGTCTTCGGGCTTGTCGATGGTGGCAAACTGCGAGTTGATGAATTTCGACTCAAACGAGCACATGGCCGTGATGGAGAACTGCTCGTCGGGCAGTATGGTTATCTGCGAGCCGGTCTGCTCGTCTTTCACCTCTATCTTGTGGCGTATGATATAGAAGTCCTTGGGCGCATTTTGCTCTTCCACCCCCACCTCGCGTATCTTCTCCACATATTTCATGGCCGAGCCGTCGAGTATGGGGAACTCAGGTCCGTTGACCTGCATGAGGCAGTTGTCCACGCCCAGCGCGTAGAGCGCCGACAGCGCATGTTCTACGGTGCTCACCCTGGCTTCGCCCTTGCCCAGCACCGTTCCGCGCTGCGTATCGACCACGTTTTCGGCCACGCAGTCGATGACGGGCTGACCGTCGATGTCTATGCGCTGCACCCGGTAGCCAGTGTTTTCAGGGGCAGGATTGAAGGTAACGGTGAGGCTCAGACCTGTGTGCAGCCCCTTGCCAAACAGCGAGAAACTGCCTTTCAGTGTGGTTTGTTTCAACATATTGTGCGTTATGTGTGTTTCAGTTGCTGTTTTGTTTCTTTAGCTCGTCTATCTCTTTCTGCATCTGTGCCATCTGCCGGTACATGTCTGGCAGGCGGCGGAAGATGGCCTGGCTGCGGAAGAAGGCTTTCGGCTCCATGGGCGGCGTGCCGAGTATGGTCTGCCCGTCGGCCACGTTGCCTATCACGCCGCTCTGCGCGCCTATATGCACGCGATTGCCTATGGTGATGTGTCCGGCCAGTCCGACCTGCCCGCCCAGCATGCACCACTCGCCCACCTTGGTCGAGCCGGCCAGACCCACCTGGGCCGACATGACGGTGTTCTGGCCCACCTCGCAGTTGTGGGCCACCTGCACCAGGTTGTCCAGCTTCACGCCGCGGTGTATCACCGTGGCGCCCATCGTCGAGCGATCGACACAGGTGTTGGCGCCTATCTCCACGTCGTCCTCGATGACCACTATGCCTATCTGCGGTATCTTGTCGTAGCCCTGCTCGCCCGGGGCGAAGCCGAAGCCGTCGGCCCCTATCACGCAGCCTGCGTGCAACAGGCAGCGCCGGCCCACGCGGCAGCCCTCGTAAATGGTCACGTTGGGCATGATACGCGTCCCGTCGCCTATGCTGACGCCATCGCCTACGTAGCTGAAGGGACCGATATAGACGTCCTTGCCTATCTGGGCCGTGGGCTCGACAAAGGCCATCGGGCTCACGCCCGTCTTGCGGGGCTTCATCTGCTCGTACAGCTGCAGCAGGTGGGCCACGGCCTCGTAGGCGTTCTTCACGCGTATCAGCGTGGCCTGCACAGCACGCTCTGTCTGCAGGTCGTCGTTCACCAGCACCACCGAACTCTGCGTCTGATATAGGTAGTGGGCGTATTTCGGATTCGACAGGAACGACAGCGCGCCCTGCTTTCCTTCTTCTATCTTGGCAAAAGCGGAGACCTTGACCTCGGGGTCGCCTTCCACGCGGCCGCCAACCATCTCGGCTATTTGCTTGGCTGTAAATTCCATGTTGTGTTGTATAAATTTGGCGGCAAAGTTACGCTTTTTAGTCCAAACGAACGAATAAAACGCAACAAATGTGCAAAAAAACGCGGTGAAAGGCGTTTTTTACGATTATTCTGAGTACTTTTGGCGGCGAAAACAGACAAAAGCTATTCAACACGGAGCGAAATGAACATAAAGCACATATCAGCCCTGCTGCTGCTTTTGGCCGCTCTGCTGCTGCCGGCTGCGGCGCAGTCGGGTGCGGGCAGGGGGCGCAGCGCCAAGCCATCACAGCAGCAGCGCAAGCCCAGCGCACGAAACAACGTGAAAAACCAGAAGAAGGACGGCCGGCCCAGAGCGCTCGCGGCCGAAGAGAAGCCAGACCCGCTGACGGCCGAGCTGCTGCGCTCCACGCAGCGCCTGCTGGTGTTCGACAGCCTGGTCGTGGGCGCCGACCAGTGGGCGAGACAGCTGCCGCTTGGCACCGACCAGGGCCGCGTCACCACCTACGACAGCTTCTTCGGCAGCAGCGGACACCCGGGCGACATGCTCTATGTTAACGGCCTGGGCAATATGTGCGTGTTCTCGCGGAAGGCAAAGGACGGCAGCAGCCAGCTCTGCGGCAGCGACCTGCTGGCGGGCAAGTGGAGCAACGCCGCCCCGCTGCGCGGACTGGCCGAGAAGGGACGCTTCACGCAGATGAGCTGCCCGTTCCTGATGTCCGACGGCGTGACACTCTTCTTTGCCGCAAAGGGCGACGAGACGCTGGGCGGATGGGACCTGTTCCGCTCCACGCGCAACACCACCTCGGGCAGATATATTCGGGCAGAGAGCATGGGCCTGCCTTTCTGCTCGACCGGCGACGACCTGCTCCTGGCCTACAACGAGACCGACTCAATAGGTATGCTGGTCAGCAACCGCACGCAGCCCGACGGCCGCGTGTGCATCTATTTCTTCCTGCCCACGATGTCGCACCAGACCTACGACTGGCTCTCCCCCGAGAGCGACACACTGCGCCAGATGGCCACACTGAGCCGCATCAGCCTGACATGGCAGGGACGAGAGGCCGAACGGCAGCGTGCTGCCGAGCGCCTGACACGTCTGCGCCATACGCTGGCCGCGGCCACCGACAGCGACCGCCAGGCAGACATCAGCTTCTTCGTGCGCGACGGACTGACATACACGTCGGCAAAGCAGTTTCGCAGCCCGGGCGGCCTGCAGCGTTACCGCCAGATGGAGGCTGACCGCCAGCGCCTTGCACAGCTCAAGACGCAGACTGCACGGCAGCGCCAGCGATACGCGGCCAAGCCCAGCGAGCAGATGGCTGCCGCCATACTGAAAAACGAGGCCGAGATGGAGCAGATGGAGCGCCGGCTGGAGCAGCAAGAGAAAGAGCTGCGCAACGCCGAGAACCAACCCCGACAGCCCTGATTACTCTGATTTCTCTGATTATTCTGATTACTCTGATTATTCTGATTACTCTGATTTCTCTGATTTCTCTGATTACTCCGATTTCTCTGATTACTCCGATTACTCCGATTACTCAGAGTTCTCTGATCACTCCGATTACTCCGATTACTCCGACCACTCCGATTACTCCGACCCCTCCAACCACTCCGACCCCTCCAATGCACAGATACCTGCTTCTCTCCCTGCTCTCCCTGCTGCTACTGTCGGCCTGCAACAAAGACGAGCAGTACAGCCTCTCAAAGTCTGACCGACTAACCTTCTCGCTCGACACCGTGCGGCTCGACACCGTTTTTGCCGGCATGGGCTCAAGCACGAAGACCTTCTGGGTATATAACCGCGGCGACCGTGGCCTGCGCCTGAGCAGCGTGCGCCTGGTTCATGGCAGCAGCAGCGGCTTCCGCGTCAATGTCGATGGCAGCTATCTCGACAATGCCCACGGCTCGCTGGTGCGCGACCTGGAGCTGCGCCACGGCGACAGCCTGCGCGTCTTTGTCGAGGTGACACCCGACGTCAGCGGACAGATAGAACCGCAGGCCCTGGCCGACCAGCTGGTCTTCACCCTTGAGAGCGGAACGACGCAACAGGTGCAGCTCGAGGCCTGGGGCTGGGACGCCGTGGTCATGCGCGACGTGACGGTGGGGCGCGACAGCGTCATCGACAGCCCACGCCCCGTGGTCATCTACGGCGGCCTGCGCGTCGATAGCGGAGCCACGCTCACCCTGCGCCACACCACGCTCTACTTCCACGACCGAGCCGGCATCGATGTCTATGGCCGCCTGCTGGCCGAGGGCAGCGCCGACGCACCCGTCGTGCTGCGTGGCGACCGCCTGGACCGCATGTTCGACTATCTGCCCTACAACAACGTGAGCGGACAGTGGCGCGGCGTGCATTTCTTCGGCCCCAGCACGGGCAACGTCATGCGCCACACGCAGATCGTCTCTGCCTGCGACGCCGTGGTGGTCGATTCGGCCGCCGTGGATAGTCTCATGCCGCGACTCACGATGCAGCACTGCGTCGTGCACAACGCACGCGGAGCCGGCGTGCAGGCACAGAACGCCAACATCAGCCTGGCCTACTGCCAGCTGACCAACACGCTGGGCCACTGCCTGGCCGTGATGGGCGGCAGGGCCGATGTGGAACACTGCACACTGGCACAGTTCTATCCCTTCGCGGCCGAACGCGGAGCTGCACTCTACATCGCCAACACATACGACCGCGAACTGCCGCCAGACAGCCTCCACCCGACGGCGACAACCGTCAGCGTCACGTCGCCACTGACATACTTCTTCTTCCGCGAGAGCATCCTGACCGGCTATGCCGACGATGTGCTCATGGGACAGGCAGCTGAAGACACCAGCGTCGTCTTCAGCTATATGTTCTACCACTCGCTGCTGCGCACACCGCGTGTCGAGACGGCCGACAGCGTGGCCTACGTCGATGTGATGTGGGAAGCGCCCGGCGACTCCATACAGGGCAAGAAGCATTTCCGCCTGATAGATGAGGACAACCTGGTCTATGACTTCCACCTCGACTCACTCTCCACGGCGCACGGGCTGGGCTGCTACGTTGACACACTGGCCGCCGGACAATAGTCAACAGTCTGCGGACGCAACGCGGCGCAAGCGCGCTGTTGCCTACCAGCCGGACCAGCCTGTTGCGAAGCAAGGCTTTTTCTCAGCTTAAACGTTTTTGCCTACAGGCGAAAGGCTTTTTGCTTACAGGCGAAAGGCTTTTTGCTTACAAGCGAAAGGTCTTTCGCTTACAGGCAAAAACCGTGAACAGGCCTCCGTTGTACCGCAACGGGGCCTCCGTTGTACCGCAACGGGGGCCCCGCCGTACCCCGGCCGCAATGCGTCGGTGTCGCACACATGCCCCGCCGACTGTGTATATCAACGCCACGGAGCAAAAACTTTATACATTTTTTTACATGATTTCAAAATAAAATGCGTACCTTTGCGGCCCAACTTGAATAGGTGAACGTGATTTAAGGTATTCTCGACAGCTGCATAATGCTTTTTTATATACATTTAATATTAACAGACAAACGCTGATGAAGAAAATTTTCACCCTGCTTTTTGTTGCCGTGGCGGCCATTGCCGCCCGCGCCACCGACTACAACGTACCCATCATAGTCACCGTGAACGGTGTTACGACGGAACAGACAGGCACTGTCACACTCAACGAGAACGACGGGCTGTACGACCTGTCGCTGAAAAACTTCACGCTGCACAGTGCCGACGGCGACATGGGCGTGGGCAACGTTGACCTGAAGGGCATCAAGCCCTGTCAGGACGGCGACGCCACCCTGCTGCTTGCGACCGATGTCGTCACCATCACCGCCGGCGACGACCCCGACGTGCCCTTCTGGATGGCAGGCATGCTGCCCCCCGTCAACGTCGAGCTGCGCGGCAAGATTGTGGGCGAGAGCCTGCGCTGCTACCTCGACATCGACATGACACAGACGCTGGGTCAGACCATCACCGTGGCCATCGGCGACGGCTACCAGATAGCCAACCAGGGCTTCGAGGCATGGCACGGCTCTACAGGCAAATATCAAGAGCCCAACGCCTGGCACTCGTTCGAGACCGCCACGGGTAGCCTGGCTGCATTGGCCGGACACCACATCGAGCCGTCTGCCGATGCCCACTCGGGCGAGACCAGCGCCCGCATCTATGCCACCTCCATCTTTGGCATCGTGGCCAACGGCACCATGACCACCGGACGCATGAACGCCGGCAGCATGTCGGCAGCCGACAAAGCCAACCACGCCTATCTCGACATGAGCCAGGCCGACGTCGACGGCAACGGCGACCCCTACTACACGACGCTGAACACCGTGCCCGACTCTGTGGCCGTGTGGGTGAAGTTCAGCCAGGGCAAGGCCAACGCGTCGCACCCTTACGCCACCATCAGCGCCGTCGTCACCGACGGCACCCGCTATCAGGACCCCGAGGACAAGGCTTACACCAATGTCGTGGCAAGGGCAACGAACAACACCATCGCCACCACCAACGGCCAGTGGGTGCGCGTGTCGGCACCATTTGTCGCCACCGAGAACGAGGCCGAACCCAAAGCGGTGCTGGTGACCATCTCTACCAACGCCGACCCGGGACAGGGCAGCAATGGCGACGAGGTGCTGGTGGACGACATCGCCTTCATCTACAACGCGCGGCTGACCGGCCTGAAGGTCAAGGGACAGGACGTGGACGGTTTCGCCACAGACACTTACAACTACGAGATGGAGCTGAACGAGACCGTCACGGCCGACGACATCGACGTGACGGTTGACGGGAAGACGGCCCACGTCGTCAGGCAGGTGGAGACGGCCGACGACCACTACCGCTGCACCGTCAGCGTTGTCAACGCCGACATGTCGGCCATGACAAGCTATGTGGTCAATGTGAAGAGCACCGCCACAGCCATCAGCAGCCTGAAGCCTGCTGCCGAGGGTCGCGCCACCTACTTCGCGCTCGACGGTCGCCAGGTCAGGACGCTCCTGCCCGGCAAGATCTACATCGTCCGCCAGGCCGACGGCACCACCGGCAAGATACGCCGCTGACGGCCTTGCGCTGACCGATTCGCAAAAAAAACTCCGGCGGGCAAGCAACCATGAGTTGCTTGCCCGCCGGAGTTTCCTTGTCTTGCATGTCGCGTAGGCCTCAGCGCCCGCCCGCCATGTGGTGGTCTATCAGCCGGCGCGCTATGCTGAGCGGCTCGGGCAGCTCGGGCAGCCTGTCGGCCGTGAACCATCCGCCGGCCGACAGCTCCTCACGCTGCAGGCGCAGCTCGCCGCCGGCATAGTCGGCCGTGAAGCCCACCATCAGCCCGCAGGGATATGGCCAGGGCTGCGACGCAAAATAGCGTATGTTGCTGATGCTGAGGCCGGTCTCTTCGCCCACCTCGCGCTGCACGGCCTGTTCGAGCGTCTCGCCCGTCTCGACGAAGCCGGCCACCAGGCCGTAGAAGTTTGTGCGGAAGTTGTTGGCGTGCACCAGCAGCATCTCGTGTCCACGGCTCACCAGCACGATGACGGCCGTGGCCAGCTGAGGCCACACCTCCTTGCCACACTCGGTGCAGCGCTTGCTGATGAGGGTGTGCATGCGCATGGGCGCGCCGCACACGCCGCAGAAGCGCGTGTTCTGGTCCCAGTAGAGCAGCTCCTGACACTTGCCGGCAGCCAGATAGTCGGCCTCTGTCAGCCGGTAGTAGCTGGCCCGCAGCGGACACATCTCGTAGCCTGGCATGGACTGACTGTCCACAGGACTGTCCAGGCGGTAGGTCCTGACGCCGGGCTGCCCCTGTCCGCACTCCACGTCCATCACGTGTGTCCAGGGCTTCACCGGCGTGGGAGGCTGTTCGGTGTCGGGTATGGCGTAGGTGCCGTCGGCGTGCCGTTGCAACAGCAGGTCGGTCTGACAGAACACAAAGTATTTCATGCCTTGCCGCGTGTGTCGTTATCGCTGTCGGCCGCCGGCCTGATGGCCACACACTCCATCTCCACCAGCCACTGCGGACGGCATACGCTGGCGCTGGTTATGACGCGTGGTACGTCGGGGAAGTGGCTGTCCATGTATGCCTCGACGACGCCATAGTCGGCCAGGTCGCGCAGATAGACCACAAAGTAGCGTATGTCGTGCAGCGTGGCACCGCCGTCGGCCAGCAGAGCGCCGATGTTTTCTATCAGGCGTCGGGTCTGGCTGGCCACGTCGCCCGGGTGGACCACCTCTCCGCGGCTGTTGATGCTGGCCGTGCCCGAGATGAACAGCTGCTGGCGACCGGGCAGCCTGATGCTCGTGCCGCGCTCGAAGGCCACGCCATACTCGTGGGTGGGGTTCAGGTGGTCGGGGGCGTGCAGGTAGCTGATGGACTGCTGCCGAGCGCCGGGCCAGGTCAGGAAGTCGATGGCCACCACCACGCCTCGCCCCGAGGCCCGTCCGCCTATGCCGGTGCTGGCTATGAAGTGAGTGTCGGGTGTCAGCCCGTGCTGGCGGAACATGTCGTTGCGTGCCTTGACAGCCCCCGCGTAGTTGCTGTCGATGTCGCGCACATAGATCCACGTCCTGACACAGTGGTCGCGCAGGTTCAGCCCCTGACGGCCGAGCAGCTCCACATACTTGTCGAAGAGCAGCAGCGTCTGCACATACGAGCCGTGGTTCAGGGCCTCGTCGTCGGTCAGCCGCATGCTGACCAGCTGGTAGGGACTGGGCTCGCGCGACGTCTTTATCAGCAGCGCCACCTTGGGGCCGCCTATGGGCGACTGCTGTATCACGGTGTGGGCGGCGGTGCCCACGATGTCGCGCATCAGCGACGAGCGCTCAAGCGCCTCCTCCTGGTTGGCTATGTCGCTCAGCAGCACCTTGGTGTATGCCAGATGGCGGCCTGAAGCACCCTCAGCAGCAAGCAGGCGCGCGGTCTTGTCGTGCAGCGAGGCCAGACGCTCGTCCATCGACCCCACGCCGTCGTCGGTCAGTATTTCGTAGTTGTCTGTCATCAGTCTATGCGTTTCTCTTCCAATATCTAATGTTTAATCTTTAATTTATAATCTTTAATGTTTAATGTTTAATCTTTAATCTTTAATGTTTAATGTTTAATCTTTAATCTTTAATTTTTAATCTTTAATGTTTAATCTTTAATGTACCAGCAGGTCCGCCAGGAACTGCAGATTCACGCTATCATGGCGATACCAGCGCGTCTTGACCTGACCCGTGATGAAGCCGATGGCGGCAGAGAAGAGGCCCACGACGGTGGTAGCGAAGGCCACCTGCATGTTGTAGGCCATCGAGGCGATGTCGCCCGTAGAGAGTCCCACGAGGGCAGGACCCATAGGAATGAGCGTGCCCATGAGGCCAAGCATAGGGCCCATCTTGGCCAGGGTCTTACTCGTGGCCAGGTCGGCAGCGGCGGCGAGGTCGAAATCAGAGAGCAACTTCTGCAGATGTGCCTCGCTGTCACGATGGTCCATCATCAGGCGGATATAGCGCACCACCAGCGACTTGTCACTCTTGGGCAGACGGTCGGCCAGG
>JAILBT010000033.1 GCA_024680755.1 Prevotella sp.
TACGTCAGGCCAGTGATTTGCCGCCGACTTCCTTCAGACCCAGCGTCGCCGCTGGCACCTTGTCTTTGGCTGTGCGCTTGCCGCTATTAGGCCGCGCTCGGGACTTGCACCCGTTAGATTATGCCCATGTCGGGCGAACAAAAAACGACCGGCGTATGCCGGCCGTGTGTCGGTGCCGCGTTGTGACGGCTGATGTCGCTGAAGAGCTCCGTGTCAGCCGTCGCTTCTCGTTGCTTCGATAAAGCGCAGCTCCTGCTCCAGCATCTCTATCCTTGGCATGGCGCAACCAGCCTGTCGCGCCATCTCTATGCCGCGAGAGTAGAGATAGTCTATCTCCATTTTTCGATGTCGGTCGTAGTCCACCCTCATGCTGGGCTTGTAGGGCTTCATCTTCAGTGTGGTGGCAATCATCTTGTCGGCAAAGTCAGGGCCGATGTTCCTTACGCCAAGGGCCTGCGCTGCAGCCACCACCTCGAGCATCTGCTGGTATATCAGCGTCCGTGTGGAGGGATGAGCCAGCAGCTGGTCGGTTGAGCTGTGGAGCGCCACCGTCATGCCGTTGAAAGGCATGTTCCACACAGCCTTCTTCCATCGCGCTTCGGCATACTCCACAAGTCGTGTCTTGACGCCCGCACGACAGAGATGGTCGGCAAGCAGCTGCAGCCGCTCGTTGCCGCGGCATGAGAAATTGCCCAGACTGAGCTGTCCGAAATCCAGATGTGACACATGGCCCGGTCCCACCTTCGTCGTGCAGATGAAAGCCAGGCCCGCGGCTATCTGCGCCGACGGCAACTGCCGCTGCAGGTCGGCCTCTACGCCTATGCCGTTCTGTATCAGCACCACAATGGGGTCTGATTGCAGCAGTGGTGCAAGCAAGCGCGGCAGCAGGTGCTGGTTGCTGGTTTTCATGCACACGAGCAACACATCACACTGTGGCATGTCTTCCGTTTGATGATAGGCATTGACCTGCGGCAGCAGGAAGTCGCCACACCAAGAATCGACACGCAACCCGTGTTGGCACACATATTCGTAGTCGCTGTTCAGCAGGAAGTGCACCTCCTGACCGCTTTGGGCAAGCCGGCCGCCATAGTAGCCGCCCACGCTGCCCGTACCTATGATAGCATATCTCATTTCTTTCTTATCTTCAAAACGATTGTCAATATGGCTATCACGGCCAGCAAAGCCAGTGCGCCGAAGGCCAGTCCCTCTGTCACGCTCAGGCTGGCGGGTAAGAAGCTGAGCACCACCTTATGCTGCCCCGGCTGCAGCCTCATGGCGCGCAGCACATAGTTGACACGTCCCAGTTCGGCCGGCTGACCATCGACGGTGGCCGTCCAGCCGTGGGGGTAGTAGATCTCGGAGAACACCACCACCCCACCCTGCCGGCTCTCGGCGGTGTATTCCAGCCTGTTTGGTTCATAGCTGACAAGCTTTATGCTGGCCGTGCTGTCGGCGGGCGTTGCCTGGCCCAATATAGGCTCGAAGCGTCGGTCGGCCACGGCCTCATGTCGCAGACTGACCTGTGCCAGTCCGTCAAGCTCGTGGTTGGCATCTTCGACATAGCGTATGTTGTCAACAAACCATGCATTGCCCTGAGCGTAAGGGTTCGCTATCGGCAGTGTCTGCCCCTGACTGGCGGGCAGTATCATGTAGCGCGTGTTCAGCATGTTCAGCACAGGCCAGACGGAGTCGCCTCTCACCTGGCTCATGTCGCCCTGTGCAGTCACTATGGCTGCTATCGCGGCCTGCATCTCGGGCGCGATATGCGCCTCTATCAGCTCCTGATAGCGGCGCAGCTTGGCGGCATGATAGCCGCCGATGCTCTTGTGGTAGTAGCTGGTCTCATTCTCGTTGAAGGTGTTCGAGGCCAGGTTCAGCACGCGATAGTCGAGCGTCGTGTCCTGCAGTATCAGCTGGTCGGTAGGTGTCATGGGCTGTGCCTGCTCGCGTTCTTGCTTTGCGACAAACATCGAGTCGTTCAGATAGCGCTTGTTGACCACCCACAAGTCGGCCAGGCAAAGCACGCCCAGCATGGCGGCGAGCTGCATGGCGGAGCCTTTACCCTTTTCGCAGCGATAGACATACCAGCCCAGAGCAGCACAGCCCAGGGCGACAATGACAAACGAGCGCCAGGCGTCGGCCGTGAGCATGGCGCGTCGCATGTCGGCCAGATTGCGCAACACGGGCGCAGCCTGGTCCTGGGGCCACCGGGCGAAGGCTGCCAGCTCCTGTGTGGAGACGAAACCGTCGAAGAACAGCCCGGGCACCACGGCCATCAGCAGGGCTGCGCCACCCGTCAGCAGGAAACTGACGACGACAGCCCTGACGTTGGTGCGCAGCAGCTGCGGCTCTTCGACGATACGCTTCAGACACAGCATCGCCAGCAGCGGAATGGTAAACTCGGCTATCACCAGTATGCTTGCCACCGTGCGAAACTTGGCATACATTGGCACATAGTCGATGAAGAAGTCGGTCAGAGGTATGAAGTTTTTGCCCCACGACAGCATGACGCTGAGCAGCGTGGCAAACAGCAGAGCCCACTTCAGCGGCCCCTTGACAAGGGCCAGACCCAACACGAAGAGGAACAGCACGAAGGCACCCACATAGACGGGACCGCTGGTCATAGGCTGCTCGCCCCAGTACTGGCCTATCTGCTGATACACCGGCATGTAGTTGGCATCGGCTTTCTGCATGGCCGTCTTGTTCTCGACCAGCGGCACCGAAGCCCCGCCCTTGGCATTAGGCACGAGTAGCGTCCACGTCTCGCCGATGCCATAGCTCCACTGTGTGATATAGTCGCGTTCCAGACCGCTGTCAGTCTGGTTGGCCGACTCGGGCTTCACCAGCTCGCTCTTGCCGCGCATGGTCTCCTTGCTGTATTCCCAGGTATGATAGAGGTTGCTGGCATTGATGACAACGCCGAGCACACCGCCGGCCAAGGCTGCGCCCGTGGCCTTCAGCAGATGGGCATAGCTGCGGCGGCGCAGGCTATCGACCAGCCAGCCGACGAACATGCACAGGATGACGAACAGATAGTAGTAGGTCATCTGAATATGATTGGCATTGACCTCCATTGCGGCAAAGATGGCCGTCACGAGCAGTCCTGCCAGATAGCGCCCCCGATAGCACAGCACTATGCCGGCTATCATGGGTGGCAGATAGGCCAGTGCCCACACCTTCCATATATGTCCTGCGGCAATGATGATGAGAAAATAGGTGCTGAAAGCCCACAGCACCGAGCCGAGCGCTGCCAGGTGGTAGCGAAAGTCGAAAGCACGCAACAGAATGTAGAAACCAAGCAGGTAGGCAAACAGATACCACACATTCTCGGGCAGCCACAGGTGGTAGGCATTGGCAGCCTCAGACAGTATGTTGGTGCTGTCATACGACGGCTGCAACTGGTATGTGGGCATACCGGAGAAGAGGCCGTTGGTCCAGCGCGTGCGCTCGCCCGTGCGCTGAAGGTATTCGGTAGCCTCCTGGCCGGCCCCGCGCCCGGCCGACGAGTCGTGGCGATAGAGTATGCGCCCCTCAAAGCACGCCGGGGCAAAATAGGCAAAGCTGATGGCCATAAACAGCAGAACCATCAGTGCGTCGGGCAAAAATTTCCTGTAATTCAACATTGGGAAAATAGGAGTTGAAGAAAAAGAAGACTTGATAAATCAAAAAGCTGAGATAATGTGCTACTGTGCAATGATAGTTTCTATAGGTGCAGGTTGTGCCCCATGCGCAGTTTCTTGGTCTCAAGATAGTGCAGGTTGAACCTGTTAGGCGTCACTTCGATGGGCACGTTCTCCACTATCTCCAGTCCGTAGGCCTCCAGCCCCACTCGCTTCACGGGATTGTTGGTCAGCAGCCTCATGCGGTGTATGCCCAAGTGACGCAACATCTGCGCGCCGCAGCCATAGTCGCGCTCGTCTGGCTTGAAGCCCAGGTGCACGTTGGCATCGACCGTGTCATATCCCTGCTCTTGCAGCTTGTATGCTCTTATCTTGTTCATCAGGCCTATGCCTCTGCCTTCCTGTTGCATATAGACCACCACACCCTTGCCCTCGCGGTCTATCTGCTGCATGGCACGGTGCAGCTGTTCGCCGCAGTCGCAGCGCATCGAGCCCAGTATGTCGCCCGTAGCACAGCTGCTGTGCACGCGCACCAGCACAGGCTCGTCGTCGTGCCATGTACCCTTGATCAGGGCTATATGTTCCAGCCCGTTGCTCTTCTGCCGGAAGGGTATCAGGCGGAAATGTCCCCACTGGGTGGGCAGGTCCACCTCTTCGCCCACCTCGATGAGCGACTCGCGTTGCAGCCTGTAGGCTATCAGATCCCTGATGGTTATTATCTTCAGCACGTGTTGCTCGGCAAACAGTGCCAGCTGTGGCATACGCGCCATCGTCCCGTCGTCGTTCATTATCTCCATCAGGGCACCGGCCGGGTACAGTCCGGCCAGCTTACACAGGTCAACAGCGGCCTCGGTGTGGCCACTGCGACGCAGCACGCCGTGGTCTTGTGCATACAGCGGGTTGACATGTCCCGGCCGCCCGAAGGTCTGGGGCGTGCTCTGCGGGTCGGCCAGGGCGCGTATGGTGGCGGCACGGTCTGCGGCCGACACGCCGGTGGTGCAGCCGTCAAGCTTGTCAACGGTCACGGTGAACGGAGTGCCCAGCACGCTCGTGTTGGTATCTACCTGGTGAGGCAGCTGCAGCTCCTCACAGCGACTCATCGTAATCGGCGCACAGAGCACGCCGCGGGCATTGTGAAGCATGAAGTTGACCATCTCTGGCGTTATCTTCTCTGCGGCACAAATCAGGTCGCCCTCGTTCTCGCGGTCTTCGTCATCGACAACGATAACGAAACGGCCCTCGCGGAAGTCGACAAGAGCCTCGTCTATGGTGTTCAGTCGAATTTGTTTCATGTTTGTTTCATGTTTGTTTCATGTTTGCTTTCACTGTTATCAATATGCGGTGATAAAACAATCAGTCTTCGTTTCTCATCAGCCTGCGCACACGCCTCAGCGCCCTTTTGAAATCGTATCTGCCGGGTGCGAGTTGCGCGGCCTGCTGCCAGTCGTACTCTGCCGTCTCGAGCCAGCCCACGGCCTGCCGGCTCAGTGTGGCACGGGGGTTGCCGTCAGCATCTGTTTTAAGCCCGTCGAGAGCTATCTCCTCTTCGTATGTGGCACGCATGGCCCAAGCCGTGGCACTGTCGGGGTGCTGCTGCACCAGCATGTTCAGCTGGTCAAGGGCATCAGACCGTCGGCCCTGCTTGCGCCTGACCTCCGCCAGTCCGAGACGTGCGGCAAAGTGTGAGGGCAGCTGCTGAAGCACGGCCTCATAGTCGGCTGCCGCCATTGGCAGCTGGCGCTGCTGCACGAAGGCGTATGCGCGGAAGAAATGGGCCGTCAGGTTGTGGGGCTCGTGCTGCAGCACGCGGCCGTATTCCTCGACGGCATACTCCCACTGCTCCAGTTCGATGTTGACAGCAGCCTTACGCAGACGCAGGTCCATGTCGGCCGGGTTGTGGCGTATCTGCTGCTGCAGCACGGCCAGCGAGTCGCGCCACGACGTCTGGCCAAAAGCCACTGACGCGCCGCCAAACCATACAGCCAGACACAGCAGCGACGACACGGCTACGGCTATCCTGTTATTCCTCATTGTTGTTCTGCAAGATACTGAGCACGCGCCCCGTCCAGTCGTCGCCATTCTCCGGACAGAGGGTCATCATGCCCATCTGCGAGGCGGAGGCCACGTTGCGCGGACCGTCGTCGATAAAAAGACACTCTGACGGCGGCACCTGTTCGGACATCAGCACACGCGAGAAGAACTCGGGTGCGGGCTTCATCACTTTCATCTCGAAGCTGAGATAGCAGGCATCAAAATAATGGGTTATGGGCTTCCCATCGCCACTGAAAGCTGCGCTCTTGGCCCACGCCATCATAAACGGATTGGTGTTCGACAGCAGTATGAGCCTGTAGCCCGCCTGACGCAGTTGTTCCAGGAAGCGCAAGTTGCGCTGGGGCACCTCCTTACAGTAGCCGAGCCAGCAATGCTGCACCTCGCCGAACGAGAGCTGCCGGCCCACATGACGTTCAAGCTCGGCGATAAACTCCTCGGGGGTTATCTTCCCCTCCTCCAGTTCGCCGAAGATGCCCTGTTGTGTGTAGCGATCCATCATGGCCGGTGCGTCCACCAAACCCAGCTCAACGAAGCGGCGCTCGGCCACCTCGGGCGACAGTGTCATGACAACACCGCCTAAGTCGAATATGACGTTCTTTATCATCTCTGTCTTTTGATTTTATTGTTCTGCCTTTATTCTGTTGTCTTCTGTTCTGTCTGTTCCCCTGACCTTTTCTGCCACGCTCGGCATATATGTCATAATCGGCTGCATACATAATATTAATGTATATATCAGTCGAACAGGT
Organism: Prevotella sp.; assembly: GCA_024680755.1. Taxonomy (GTDB): domain Bacteria; phylum Bacteroidota; class Bacteroidia; order Bacteroidales; family Bacteroidaceae; genus Prevotella. Next base: position 6,419 of record JAILBT010000033.1, read on the forward strand.
GTGGTTTGTTGCGACGTGCCTCGTCGAGTGTCAGCAGCTGTTGCTGCTGCTCGTTGTACTCGTGTCGCAGCTGTTCATACTCTGTGTTTAGCTCCTCGGCAAAGCGATGCTTGCTGACATCGTTCATCAGCTGTGTGGCCACAAGCGGATTTTGCGAAGCATCTTTCATCCACACCACCGGGCCGTCGTAAACAGGGGCTATCCTTAGCGCCACATGCAGCCGGCTGGTGGTGGCGCCACCTATCATGATGGGTATGCTCAGTCCGGCCTCACGCAGCAGTTGGGCCACGCGCACCATTTCCTCAAGCGATGGAGTAATCAGCCCGCTCAGACCGATGATGTCAACATGCTCTTGCTGTGCCTTGCGCACAATCTGCTCTGGCGGAACCATCACCCCCATGTCAATGATGTCATAGCCGTTGCAGGCCATCACCACAGCCACGATATTCTTGCCTATGTCGTGAACGTCGCCTTTCACCGTGGCCAGCAGCACACGCCCCGCCGATGGCTGCCCCTCAAACTTCTCCTTCTCAATATAGGGTTGCAGTGTTTCCACGGCCTGCTTCATGGTGCGAGCCGTTTTCACCACCTGCGGCAGGAACATCTTGCCCTGACCAAACAGCTGGCCAACGCGGTTCATGCCCTCCATCAGCGGCCCCTCGATGATGTCAACGGCCCGCGGAAAGCGTCCAAGGGCCTCGTGCAGGTCGTCGGTCAGATATTCCGAGCTGCCATTCAGCAGTGCCTCTTGCAGTCGCTGTTCCACAGGCTGTCGCCATCTCTGCCCCGGCTGAGGGGCGGCCGCAGGCTTGCGCTCGACAGCGGTGGCGGCAGGCTCTGCCTCCATCATGTTGCGCGCCATGTCTGTCAGACGCTCTGCTGCGTCTGATGTCCTGCACAACAGCGCGTCCTCTATCACGCTGCGCTGCGCCTCTGGTATGTCGTCGTAGTTCAGGTTGGTGCCTGGATTCACTATGCCGATGTCCATGCCGTGCTGCCTGGCATGATGAAGAAAGACCGTATGCATGGCTTCACGCAGGGCATTGTTGCCGCGGAAAGAGAACGACAGGTTGCTCACGCCGCCACTGACGTGGCACAGCGGCAGATGTGTGCGTATCCACTCCGTGGCCTGAATGAATGACAGCGCCTGACTGTCATGTTCGGCCATGCCTGTGGCTATGGCCAGTATGTTGGGGTCGAAGATGATGTCTTGGGGCGACATGCCTACCTGCTCGGTCAGCAGACGATAGGCGCGCTGCGCTATGGCCGTGCGCCGCGCGTATGTGGTGGCTTGGCCCTGCTCGTCGAAGCACATCACAACCACAGCGGCCCCCATACGCCGCACGTCGCGCGCATGGCTGACAAAGACCTCCTCGCCCTCTTTCAGCGAGATGCTGTTCACGATCGACTTGCCCTGCACGCAGCCCAAGGCACGCATGATGACGGGCCAGCGACTGCTGTCTATCATCACCGGCACACGGCAGATGTCGGGCTCGGCGGCCATCATGTTGAGGAAACGTGCCATCTCCTGCTCGGCATCAAGCAGGGCATCGTCCATATTGATGTCTATGACCGCAGCGCCCTGTGCCACCTGGCGACGTGCTATCTGCAGTGCTTCGTCATATTGTTTCTCCTTGATAAGTCGCAAGAACTTGCGCGAGCCCGCCACGTTGCAGCGTTCGCCCACCACAAGGAAAGGCCTGTCTGCCGGCTGCCCATCGTGAGCCGACGGCAGACGGACCGCCTCCAGCCCCGACAGCCAAAGCTCGGAATGGCGCGGCACAGGGACATGCCGGTGCCTGCCGTCAACCAGGGGGCCGAACAGACGGATAAACACGTCTGTCGTACCACAGCAGCCGCCTATGATGTTTACCAGTCCCTCTTCTACCATCTGCGCCATCTTTTCGGCCATGCTCTCGGGCGTCTCGTCGTAGAGCCCCATCTGGTTGGGCAGTCCGGCATTGGGATAGCAGCTGATGTAGTAAGGGGCCGTGGCGGCAAGATGTCGCAGGTAGGGCAACATCTGCTCTGCTCCAAACGAGCAGTTGAGGCCTATAGAGAATATGGGATAGGTGGAAATGGTGGCAAGAAAGGCATCGAGCGTCTGCCCTGACAGTGTGCGGCCGGCCAGGTCGCTCACCGTGACGCTCAGCATGATCGGCAGTTGTACGCCGCGGTGCTCCATTGCCTTCAGCGCTGCCACTATGGCGGCCTTTGAGTTGAGCGAGTCGAACACCGTCTCTATCAGCAGTGCATCTACGCCGCCTTCTATCAAAGCGTCGGCCTGCTCGTAGTATGCCGCCGTCATCTGGTCGAACGACAGGTCACGGGCTGCAGCATTGCACACGTCGGGGCTGATGCTCAGCGTCTTGTTGGTCGGTCCAATGCTGCCGGCCACATAGCGCGGCTTATCCCGCGAGCTGAACTCATCGGCACAGCGGCGCGCCAGCCGCGCCCCATGAAGCGCCATATCGCGGGCAAAAGCCTCAAGATGGTAGTCGGCCTGCGACACACGCTGCGCACTGAAGGTGTTGGTCTCTATGATGTCGGCACCGGCTGACAGATACTTGCGATGAATGTCACAAACCACATCGGGACGAGTCAGACACAGCATGTCGTTGTTGCCACGCAGCTCTCCGGGCACGTCGCCAAAACGACCACCGCGGAAGTCATCCTCCGTCAGGCCGTACTGCTGTATCATGGTGCCCATCGCGCCGTCGAGCACCAGCACACGGCGTTCCACTTGCGACTGTAGCGTTGGCTGAGTAGCGTTCATCGGTAGCTCTTCATGGCGCGATCCATGTCGCGGCGGTCTTCTTTCTCCTTCAGCGTCTCGCGCTTGTCGTAGCTCTTCTTTCCCTTACACAGGGCTATGTCCATCTTGGCATGGCCTTTCTCATCGATGAAGATGAGCAGCGGCACTATGGTATAGCCTGTCTGACGCGTGGCGCTGTCCAAGCGGCGCAGCTCGCGACGCGTGAGCAGAAGCTTGCGCTCACGCTTCTGTTCGTGGTTGTTATACGAACCATAGAAATACGGGGCAATGCTCATCTGCTTCACCCACAGCTCGCCGTTGACAAGATAGCAGTAGCTATCGACCAGCGAGGCCTTGCCCATGCGTATGCTTTTTATCTCCGTGCCTGTCAGCACTATGCCTGCCGTATAGGTCTCGATGAAGAAGTATTCAAACGAGGCCTTGCGGTTCTTTATGCTGACCGGACTCTTCTTGCGTATCTGTTCTTGCTCCTTGTTCATGTGTCATATTGAAAACGCGCTGCAAAGTTACGAAAAGTCGAGAGAAGAACAAAACAAGCTTGCTTGTTTTTTCTTCCGAGACGGAGTAACTTCGCGCTGAAAGCGCAAAGTTACGAAAAGTCGAGAGAAGAACAAAACAAGCTTGCTTGTTTTTTCTTCCGAGACGGAGTAAGTTCGCCACGCAGTGGCAAAGTTACGAAAAGTCGAGAGAAGAACAAAACAAGCTCGCTTGTTTTTTCTTCCGAGACGGAGTATCTTCGCGCTGAAAGCGCAAAGTTACGAAAAAAGCTTGTAACAAACGAGCAATTTTCAAAGATTAACGCAGAAAGGCGTAAATAAAAGGCAAGACAGGGAAAAACGAGGAATTGAGGGATGGAGAGAAAAGGCCGCTCGAACTCTGTTCGCTTTGCTTTGCAAAGAACTTGATGCGGATTGGTGCAAGAGTTATCAAGGCGCAAATCATCAAGCATTATCAGCACCTGGCAGACCGTGAGGCTTTCGTGACGGCAGAGATGGTACGCCGCTCGGCGCTTGCGACGCTTTGCTTGCAAAGAATTCCTATCAGGGCTTTGGTAGTGAGTATGAGACGCTGCTGAGTGCTTTCGACAAGGACATTGCCAACCAGAAAAAGCGTGTGGGCAAGGACAGATCAGCGAGCACTCTGACTGTCCAGGACATCTGTTCTCCAGCCCAAGTCAAGTAGAATCTTTCAGAAAGCAGCTTTTTCCCTTTGTTATAGTTCATTACTGTGACTTATTCTTCTATTAACTCAAAATGCTGGGTAATGCCAGATTCAAAATCATCGAGCAGCGAAAGTGTCCAGAGAAAGACATCATCGCAGACCAGATTATAGAGTTTACGTATGACAAGTATGTAGAGCGTCCCATGACAGAGGAGGAACTCAGGCATCGCCGTGGC
>JAILBT010000038.1 GCA_024680755.1 Prevotella sp.
AAACTTTCCCATGCTATATCGCCTGCTCTTCTCGTTGCTCTACCTTTTGTCGCTGCTGCCGCTGAGGCTGCTCTATGTGGTGAGCGACGGGCTTTTCCTGCTGGTGTTCTATGTGGCGAGATACCGCCGCCGGCTGGTTCACCGCAACATGTCCGACGCCTTCCCCGACCGAAGCCCGGCAGAAATCCTGCGCACAGAGAAGCTGTTCTACCGCTGGCTGTGCGACTACATGGTGGAGACGGTGAAGATGCTGAGCATGAGCGAGCGGCAGATGCGCCGCCGCATGACCTTTGTGGGCGTGGACGCGGTGAACCGCTGCGTGGACGAGGGGCAGTCGGTGGCGCTCTATCTGGGCCACTACTGCAACTGGGAGTGGATAACGAGCATACCGCTCCACCTGAGCCCCAACGCCTGGTGCGGACAGATCTACCATGTGCTGGAAAATCAGGCGATGGACCGCATCTTCCTCAGACTGCGCCAGCGCTGGCACTCGACATGCATACCCATGGCCGAGACGCTGCGCCGCATGGTGGCCTTCAGGCAGAAAGGGCAGCCCGTCGTGGTGGGCTACATAGGCGACCAGGTGCCCTTCTGGAACAACATTCACCACTGGTGCCAGTTTCTGAACCACGACACGCCCGTGCTGACGGGCACCGAGCGGCTGGTGCGGCGCCTGGGCCACGCCGCCTTCTACCTGCACATCACCAGACCGCGGCGGGGATACTATGTGTGCGAGTTTCAGCTCATCACACGCCAGCCGCAGCAGCTGAAAGAGTTTGAGCTGACCGACATCTACTTCAGCCGGCTGGAACAGGACATCGTGGCTGCGCCGCAATACTGGCTGTGGACGCACAACCGCTGGAAGCGCACCCGCGAAGAGTTTAACCTGCGTCTGGACCCCAAGACGGGCAAGGTCAGCCTGGACAGCCTGGAGAAGATCAAGCAGCGCAGACGCGAACACGACGGCCCGCTGTAGGATAGCCTTTTCGCAAGGCACGCGTGTCGCAGGGAAAGGTTTTTGGCTACAGGCGAAAGGCTTTTCGGCTACAGGCGAAAGGCTTTTTGGCTACAGGCGAAAGGCTTTTCGGCTACAGCCAAAAACCTCAACGGGGCCTGTTTCGTACCTTGGCGGGGCCTGTTTTGTACCTTGGCGGGGCCTGTTTTGTACCGCTACCGCGACATGACAGCTCCATTCTAAGCACAGACAACGGCGGATGAATAGTTACATCATGGCCTTTTTTCAGCCATTCTGAGCAACATTCTACAAAAAAATTAGCCGCCCGACGAGGACGGCTCTTTTTTATCCCTGGGGCTTATGCCAGGCCCCAGACAGCGACCTCGTTCAGCCGAAGAACATATAGCAGATGGCCACTGCCGCCACCATGCCGGCCAGGTCGGCCATGAGTCCGCAGACCACGGCATGGCGCGTATAGCGTATGCCGACGGAGCCGAAATAGACGGCCAGGATATAGAACGTGGTGTCGGTGCTGCCCTGGAAGACGCAGGCCAGGCGCGCGGCAAACGAGTCGGCGCCGAAGGTCTGCATCGCATCGACCATCATGCCGCGCGCGCCCGAGCCCGACAGGGGCTTCATCAGGGCCGTGGGCAGGGCTCCCACCCACTGCGTGTCAAGATGGCAGGCCCGGGCCGCCCATGCCACGCCGTCGGTGAGCCACTGCATGGCACCGCTGGCACGAAACACACCGATGGCAACGAGTATGGCGACGAGATAGGGTATGATGCGCACGGCGGTCTGGAAGCCGTCCTTAGCACCCTCGATGAAATCGTCATAGACGTTGTTTCGCTTCAGCATGTCGGCAACGATGAAACCGCAGATAATGGCCATCAGCAGCAGGCTGCTGCCCACGGACGACACCGTGGCCATCAGCGCGCTGTCCATGCGGCTGAACGCCCAGAGCAGCAGCGCCACCAGAAGCGACACGCCGCCCAGCGAGAGCAGCATGACGCGGTTCAGCAGGTTGATGCGCTGACGGAGCGAGGTGACAACGATGCCGGCCAGCGTGGAGAAGAACGTGGCCAGCAGGATGGGCATGAAGATGTCAGTGGGCTGGGCGGCGTTCATCTGGGCGCGATAGACCATGATGCTGACGGGTATGAGCGTCAGGCCGCTCGTGTTGAGCACGAGGAACATGATCATCGGATTAGAGGCCGTGTCCTTGCGCGGGTTCAGCTCCTGCATCTGCTGCATGGCGCGCAGGCCGAGCGGCGTGGCGGCGTTGTCCAGGCCCAGCATGTTGGCTGCTATGTTCATGAAGATGCTGCCCGTGACAGGGTGGCCCTTGGGTATGTCGGGGAAGAGCCGCACGAACACGGGACTGAGCAGCCGCGCCAGGGCGTTGACCACGCCGCCGCGCTCGCCCACCTTCATCACGCCCATCCAGAGCGACAGCACGCCCGTCAGCCCGAGCGAGATCTCAAACGCCGTCTTCGACGAGGCAAACGTGGAGTCGATCATTGCGGGAAACACCTCGGTGTCGCCCCAGAAAACCATTCTGAGCAACCCCACCGCGAAAGCAGCGAGGAAGAAGCCAAGCCAGATGTAGTTGAGTACCAATTTAGGATAAATTAAACATTAAAAATTAAACATTAAAAATTAAACATTAAACATGTAACTACTCAGTTATCGCTTCGGCAAGCGAAGCGCGTAGCGCATGTTGGCTGCCGCCGGTTATCAGTTACGAAGAGAGTGGAGAGTTTTGCTCCACTCTCCACTCTCCGCTCTCTGCTCTCAGTTCTCTGTCTGCGGCAGCATGATGACCTCAAGGGCGTTGCCCGCCTGGAAGAGCTGACGCACGTATGCACTGACGGTCTCGGGGGTCTGCGCCTCTACGAGTCGTTTATAGTCGGTATAGGTATCGACGCCATACTTGCGCATGGTGCCGATGGTGCCGAGCCAGAAGCCGTTGGTCTTCGCGTTGTTGTCTATCTGCTTGAGCATATACTCCTTCACCTTGTCGAGGCGCTCCTTGTCGAAGCCCTGCTGCATGTCCTGGGCCAGCGAGCGCAGCAGCGAGACGGCCTCCTGCTGCTTCTCGGGCTTCATGGGCACATAGCCCACGAGCACGGCATCGGTGCCGAAGTCGTTGCGCGAGAGCTGGCTCTGAGCCATCACGGTATAGGCGGCGCTGGCCTCCTCGCGTATCTTCTCAAGGTAGATGGCCTGCAGCACCTGTCCGGCCATCGAGGCGCGCACGCTATTCTCGAGCGTGAAGGGTATGGCCTCCGAGCGCCACACCATAGCGGCCACGGCCTTGGGCGTCTCCATCTCGCGGCGGAAGCTGCACACCTGCCGGCCGGTGAAGTCGGTGTTCAGCTTCGTGGGCTTGACCTCCTTGTTCTTCGTGGGCAGCGAGGCTATATACTGGCAGATGAGCGGCAGCAGCGTCTGCTCGTCGTAGTTGCCCACGATGGTGAAGGTCCAGCCGCGGGCACCCTTCATGCGCTCGGCATAGATGTCGAGAATGCGGTCGTAGCTGGCGGCGGTGGGGTCGCCCGGGTGCGACATCTGATAGCGCGGGTTGAAAGCGTTCATGCGCTGGTTGAGCGAGTCGCTGAACACCATCTCGGGCTGCATGAAGGCGTTCTTCAGCTGCAGCTCGCTGCCCTTGACGCTGTTCTGGTACGACTCGTCGTCGCGGCTCACCTGGCCGAAGTAGAGGTAGAGCAGCTGCAGCATGGTCTCCACGTCCTTGGGCGTGCTGCTGCCGTTGAGCGTCAGATGGTTGCTGCCCATGCTGAGGCTCATGCTGGCCACCTTGCCGGCCAGGGCCTTCTCCAGCTCGGTGTGGGAGAAGGCACCCAGACCGCTGGCCTCTATCGCGTCGTCGAAGAAGCGGATGTTGGCATAGTCGGCCGGGCCATAGAGGTTGCTGCCGCCGCTGCCCTCGCCAGCGAGCAGCACCTGGTCTTTCTTGTAGTCGGTCTGCTTCAGATAGACCACCACGCCGTTTGACAGCGTCAGCTTCTTGGTGTCGAAGCTGAACTGCTCCTGCTTCTTCACCTTGCCGGCCTTGGGCAGACGGGCTATGAGGGGCTCGTTCTTCACGTTATCGACAAAGGGGCTCACCTCGGCGGCGCGCGCGGCTGCCAGGGCAGCCAGCAGCGTGGCCTCGGTGGGATACTGTGCATCGGGGCGCTCCTGATTGAAGTTGAGTATCACCACGTTGCTGTCGTTCTGGGGCAGCATCTCTTTCATCGCCATGTTGACGGCATCGAGGGGCAGCATGGGCAGCACCTGGCTCATCAGCTGGTGCTGGGTCTCGATGTCGGGCATGGCCTCGCCGTCGAGGAAGTGCTGCACACACTGGTTGACATAGAACGAGTTGCGCTGCTTGTCCTTGTTCTCCAGCTGCTTGTCGAGCTGGGCCATGTAGTTGTCCTTGAAGCGCTGATACTCCGTCGAGAGGAAACCGAACTCGGCTGCGCGGCGTGCCTCTATGATGGCGGCGGTCAGTGCGGCCTCGGTGGTCTGTCCCTCCTTGGCCACGACGTCAAGCGAGAAATTGTCCTTCGGGCTTGACAGCAGGTATGTGCCATACGAGGCCCCGGCGCTGACGAAGGGGCAGTCGGCCTTCTGTGCCGTCTCCTGCAGGCGGTCGTTGAGCATCGACGTGGCGGCGGTGGTGATATAGCTGGTCATCAGTCCGGCCACCGTGGAGCGCAGCGGCCGCGGCAGAGGGTCGCTCTTCACCATGAACGACACGAGGCTCATGGCCATCTCCTTGTCCTTATCTACCACCACGATGGGCTTGTCGTTGTCCGGCACGGCCTCTTCCTCCACACGGGCGGCGTCGGGGCCCGGGGCAGCTATCTGCGAGAACAGGTCGCGTATCTGCTGCTCGGTGCGGTCCACGTCAATGTCGCCCACGATGATGAGGGCCTGATTGTCGGGCCGGTACCACTTCTCGTAGTAGTCGCGCAGGAACTGGGGCTCGAAGTTGTCGATTATCTCCATCAGGCCGATGGGCATGCGGTGGCCATACTTCGACCCGGGATAGAGGGCGGGCAGGTCACGCTCCAGCATACGCATCTGCGCCGACGTGCGCAGGCGCCACTCCTCGTGTATCACGCCCCGCTCCTTCTGTATCTCGGCCTCTTCGAGCAGCAGGCCGTCGGCCCAGTCGTAGAGTATGAGCAGACACGAGTCGAGCACGCTCTGGCGTGTGGTGGGCACGTTGCTGATGTTATACACCGTGCGGTCGATGCTGGTGTAGGCGTTCAGGTCGGCCCCAAACTTTATGCCCACCTTCTCGCACCACTGCAGCAGCTCGTTGCCCTTGAAATGTTTTGAGCCGTTGAAGGCCATGTGCTCCAGGAAGTGGGCCAGTCCGCGCTGGTCGTCATTCTCCTGTATGGAGCCCACTCGCTGCGCGATATAGAACTCGGCCCGATGTTCCGGCCAGTTGTTGTGGCGCAGGTAGTAAGTCATTCCGTTGTCCAGGCGGCCCGTGCGCACGGCAGGGTCGGCGGGCACAGGCGGCATCTGTTGCGCCTGCACCGTGGCGGCACCAAGCAACAGGGCCGCCGACATGACGATTTTCTTTAGGTTCATTTTCATAGTTGATTATAATTATGTCTAATTGTCTATCTGTCTAATTGTCTAAATGTCTAATTGTCTAAATGTCTAATTGTCTAAATGTCTGTTCAGTACGAAACCAGGACTGCACCTCATATACACCCCGAAGCTGAAGCTGGTGTTTGTGTCGTCGGCCCTGACGGGATAGACATCGGCTTTCAGTCCGAGCTCAAATCCCGGTGCGAGGCTATGTCCCCACTCGGCCCCAATGTGTCCGGCCAGCAGGCTGTCGTAGCTCTTGCCGCGGAAAGTCTGCGCCGAGGTGTCGCTCTGTCGTTGCGACAGGCAGCTATAGAAAGGCACGCCGTAGAGCGTCACGAAGCGTCGGCCATAGAGCGCCGAGGCAAACAGGCGGACGTCGCGCCACAGCCACAGCGACGCCTGCAGCGCCGCGGCACCGCCCGTGTCGAAGGGCCACAGCTCGCCGGCCTGCTGCCATGAACCCATCAGGTCGAGCTCGGCACCGGCCCCGCTGACCGCGCCGGCCCCGCGCTGCCACAGCAGTCCCAGGCCCACGCCGCCGTTGATGAGCGTCTGCACGCCCATGTCGGTGGCGTCCTGCTCACCGCCGCGGTGCTGGCCCAGCACGCAGAGAGGCACATACCAGTGGACGGCAGAGCTCGCGTCGTTCAGCAGCACACGCTGCGACAGACCCAGCGTGAACGCCTCCTGATGGCTGCTCTCGCGGAAGATGTAGCTCTGCCAGTTCACCCACACGTCCATCCAGAAGCGGCTGGCGCTCACCACCACCTGCGCCCCCATCTCGGGGTCCTGCGTCAGGTTGACCTCCGGATTGAACAGCGGCTCCATCAGCCGGTGGTTAGCACCGCCATAGATGTCGCCCAGCACGATGTTCGTGCGGCCCAGCTGGGCCTCGGCGCGCAGGAAGGGCAGCATGTGCGCACCGCGCTGATACTGGTCGCCCTTCCATGTGGCTATGTCGTGATAGGCATAGCAGGGGTACTTGCCCGCACCGTCGAACACCAGGGCGTGCAGGCCGGCACCTATACGCACGCCGGCTGCCGGCTGCCACGTCAGCCGCGGCTGAACCCAAAAGCCGGGCAGCGTGTAGCCGTCGGCCTGAGAACCAGCGAACTCGTTGTCCTTGAAGAACGACAGGTTGTCAACCTCCACGGCCAGCGTGCCTGCCGCGTCGGGCTGAAGGCGCATGTCTGACGTGGCCATGCGCGCCGACAGCTCGCGCAGAGGCACTACCGACGGCTGGCCGAGCAGCGGCACGACACACAGCGACACCAGCGCCGTGAAAAAAAACATGATAGATGGTGTATGTCTCATCTGACTTTTGTGTATCTGCCGTTACATTATTCTTCTCGTAGCGACGCGACGTGTCGCGACCTTGAACCTAACGGACGTGTCGCGTCCCTGCTTGTGCGCTGCAAAAGTAAGATTTTTTCTTAATATCAGAAAGAAAAATGTAACTTTTTGCCATTTTCTGCGTTATATAAGCGAAGACGCACGATGAAGGACATTAGCTTTCGTGACGACATAATGCCCCTGGGCGATGGTCTGTTCCGCATGGCCATACGCCTACAGTTGCCGCGTCAGGAGGCAGAAGACGTGGTGCAGGAGACCATGCTGCGCCTTTGGCAGCGCCGGCAGCAGTGGGCCGACATGGACAATATCGAAGCCTTTGCCATGACCATCTGCCGCAACCTGTGCCTCGACGTGCTGCGACGAAGCGCCCGCCGCACCGACAACGCCGAGGCCGCCATCTATGCCATGCCCGACACCGCACACAGCGCCTCGCCAGAGCGACAGGCGGAGAGCCACGACCGGATAGCGCAGGTAAGGCGACTGATAGCACAGCTGCCGGAGAAACAGCGCACATGCATGACGCTGCGCGACCTCGAGGGAAAACCCTATCGCGACATCGCACAGATAATGCAGATAAGCGAAGAGCAGGTAAAGGTGAACATCTTCCGGGCCCGACAGACCGTGAAGCGCCTCTTCTCGGCGATAGAGGCGCAGTAGCCCCACCACACACAACGAGCATCAGCACACAACCCACAGACACCCAACACCCTACTATATGGACTACACATACATCAGCCAGCTGGTCGAACGCTACTTCAACGGCCAGACCACAGACATAGAGGAGCAGATGCTGCAACTCTTCTTCCAGCAGCCACTGCCGGCCGACCTGCCCGGCGAGACAGCACGCTATGCACCGCTCTTCCGGCTGGCACAGGCCGACCGCGAACAGATGCACCTGCCGGACGGCTTCGCAGAAACAGTGGAAGCCAAACTCAACATCCCACCGACGGTAAAGGCCGTGACGGTAAGCCTCGCCGACAGACTCAAGCCGCTGTTCAGGGCGGCGGCGGCCGTGGCCGTGGTGCTCACGATGGGCAACGCCATGCAGTTCACCATGACGCAGGCACAACCGGGCAGCGACGAGATAAACTATGCCGAATATAAAGACACATACACCGACCCGGGAGCCGCATACCAGCAGACATGGCAGGCACTGCGCCTCGTAACGGAGGGGCTGGCCATGCTCCAGCAAGACACCACCGCCGCACAGACAGGACAGACAATGCCGCAGTAGCAAGAATAACAACCGCACAGCAGGAAACAAAGCACACACATGAGACAAGCCATACTGACAATCCTGGCAGCACTGCTCGCCATACCTGCCCTGGCCAACGGCACGCAGGACTTCGCACAGAAGTTTGCCGACGAATGGGCGGCAGACAACCAGCTCGAGACCGTGACCATCAGCCCTAAGATGATAGAGCAGATGATAGGAATGGGCAACAGCGCAGCTCTCGACGAACGAATGATAGAGGCCATCAAGAAGCTGCGCTCGCTCAGGATAGTGAAGACCAGCAGCGACGTGCAGCTCTACTACCAGCGAGCCATTGACCTGCTCGACCGCAACAGCACACGATTCCAGCAGATAGACACCTTCGCAAAAACCAACCAGCAGGGAGCCTTCTACACAAGAAAGAACCAGCAGGGAGAAACCGTGGAACTGGTCATGGTCTATCAGCACCAGGAGAAAAACAGCTTCGTCGTCGTATGCTGCACCGGCGACATCGACGAGGACTTCTTCCGCACACTGCTCAACAACTTCAGATACTAAGCAACGACACGGCAGACAGCTGCATGCGAAAAGTGTGGAAAATATTTGGCCGTTTCACACTTTTAGCGTAACTTTGCCGCCCGAAAATGCGGAACGCAGTCTGAACGCTATCTGATGCTGCCGACATTCAACGACATAGAAATGAGCCTTGCCGACAACGACACGGCAATGGTATTGCTGACCTTGGCCATAATCATGGCCATCGTCAGCACGGGGCGTTTGTGGCTTTTCCTTAGCCGACAGGCACACGACTTCTTCTACAGGCCGAAAAGCGAAAAAATGTTCAGCGAGACGGCAGGAGAACTGCACCACAAGCTGCTACTGGCGGTACACACATGCCTGGCAGCGGCAACGGCCGCGTGCATCATCACCAACCACAGCGACACAGCAACACTGCTCGCAATGACCGCACTGACCATTGCACTGCTGATGCTGAGAGTAGCACTATATACACTGACAAACACCATCTTCTTCCAGCCAAGGACGAACGAACAGTGGATGCACTCTATGGAATACATCACAGCCATAGAGGGAATAGCATTGATGCCAGCTGTTATGCTGCAGATAACCAACAGAGGCGACATAAAAGCCTTCACAATATACACAATAGCCATACTGACGGCAACAAGGATACTGACACTGCTCAGGACATGGAACATCTTCTTCCGCCAAAAGCAAAACGCACCACAGCTGGCCATCTATTTCTGCTGCAACGAGATAGTACCCACAGCACTGGCTGCCATCATTGCTTTCAGGCTAGCATATATATAAACGACAATCACAACACAATACCTGACTATAAACAACCAATAAGCGAGAGAGAAACACTATGATTAAGAAGATCCTGGTTTCACAGCCCAAACCTGCAAACGAAAAGTCTCCCTACTTCGACATGGCAGAACAGTACGGCGTCGAATTCGTATTCCGACCGTTCATACAGGTCGTCAGGCTCAGCGCACGCGAGTTTAGGCAGCAACACCAGTCCATCGACGGACACACTGCCGTGGTGTTCACATCAAGACACGCCATCGACCACTATTTCAACCTCTGCCAGGAGATGAGATACACCGTGCCGGAGGACATGAAATACTTCTGCGTCACAGAGGCCGTGTCGCTCTATATCCAAAAGTATGTGCAATACCGAAAGCGGAAGGTGTTTTTCGGACAGACAGGACGCATCGACGACCTGCTGCCGGCCATGACTAAACACAAGACGGAGAAATACCTCGTGCCCATGAGCGACATACACAGCGACTCGCTCACAAAACTGCTCGACGCCAAAAAGCTCAACCACAAGGAGGTGGTCATGTACCGAACCGTCAGCAACGACCTCAACGACGAAGAGAAAGCTGCCTTCGACTACGACATGCTGCTCTTCTTCTCACCAGCCGGAGTTGACGCCCTGCTGAAGAACATACCCGACTTCACAGCAACACGGCCTGACGTGATGATAGGTTGCTTCGGCAACAACACGGCCAAGGCCATCAAAGACGCCGGACTCAGACTTGACCTGCAGGCACCGACAGAGAAACACCCTTCGATGACCGGAGAACTGAACCACTTCCTGCTGCACCTCGACGACTGAACGACAAGCCACACACATGGCCCGAAACAGATTCCCAAAGAGCGAACGACTGGTCAGCGACAAACTCGAGGACATGCTCTTCGCCACAGGCCGAAGCCAGTCGGCAACGGCCTATCCGCTGAGGGCCGTCTGGCTGCTGCGAACGGCCGACGAAGCTCCACGCGTGCAGCTGCTCGTTAGCGCACCAAAGAAACGGCTCCACCACGCCGTGGACCGCAACAGGGCCAAGAGGCAGATACGCGAGGCATGGCGACTGAACAGCCAGGCACTGCGCAACGCCATACCACAGGGCCGTCAGCTCCTGATGGCCCTGATATGGATGTCGCCCAAGCCTATGCCCACACAGCTGGTGTTCGCCAAGACCACAGCCCTGCTCGAACAGATAAGGACCAGACAGGAAAACCAAGGCAACAACACAGCGGCTGCCGGCACAGCCGCCGGTGGCAACGCCGCGCCGACAACGACGCCGACAACCGCACAGACAACGACATTAACAACGAAGCCGACACCCGCGCAGACAACGACGCCGACACCCGCGCAGACAACGACACCGATATGAACCCTATCTCAAAAGCAGTAGCATGGCTGCTCACACTGCCGATACTGTTTTACCGCTGTTGTATCAGCCCGCTCACGCCCCCGTCGTGTCGCTTCACGCCCACCTGCTCGCAGTACGCCATCGAAGCCCTGCGAAAGCACGGCCCAATAAAGGGCATGGCGCTCGCCGTCTGGCGCCTTTTGCGCTGCAACCCCTGGGGCGGCTCCGGCTACGACCCCGTCCCCTGAGCTCTCCCCGTCCGGCCAAACGCCGGCCAAAGCGTCCGGTAAAGCGCCAGCAAAGCGTCCGGCCAAAGCGTCCGGTAAAGCGTCCGGTAAGCTGCGCCAGTGGCGCAGCCCCCCCCCAAAAAAAAAAAGCCCCTCCCCAAAAAGCCCCCCAAAGAAAGAACCCAAAATAACCATAACCACACAATGAAGAATTTCGTAGAAGAACTGCGCTGGCGCGGCATGTTGGCGCAAATCATGCCCGGCACAGAGGAATACCTGAACGAACACCTCACAACAGCATACCTCGGCACAGACCCCACAGCCGACTCGCTACACATCGGACACCTCTGCGGTATAATGATGCTCAGACACCTGCAACGCTGCGGACACCGACCCGTCATTCTCGTCGGCGGAGCAACAGGCATGATAGGCGACCCTTCAGGCAAAAGCCAGGAAAGAAACCTGCTGGGCGAAGAAGCGCTCAGACACAACCAGGAGTGTATCAAGGCCCAGGTGGCACGCTTCCTCGACTTCGACAGCTCTGAACCCAACGCTGCCATCATGGTCAACAACTACGACTGGATGAAAGACTTTACCTTCCTCGACTTCGCACGAGAGGTGGGAAAGCATATCACCGTCAACTATATGATGGCCAAGGAGAGCGTCCAGCAGCGACTCAACGGAACCGCACGCGACGGACTGTCCTTCACAGAGTTCACATACCAGCTGCTGCAGGGCTACGACTTCCTATACCTCTACCAGCACCACGGGGTGAGGCTACAGCTGGGCGGCAACGACCAGTGGGGCAACATGACCACAGGCACCGAGCTGATACGCCGCACCCTGGGCAACGACGTCGAGCCGGCCTTCGCCCTCACATGCCCGCTCATCACTAAAGCTGACGGAAAGAAATTTGGAAAGACAGAAAGCGGCAACGTGTGGCTCGACCCTAAACGCACGTCGCCATACAAGTTCTACCAGTTCTGGCTCAACGTCAGCGACGACGACGCCGAACGCTACATCAAGATCTTCACATCGCTCGACCGCGAAACCATCGACGCACTCGTGGCCGAACACAGCCAAGACCCCGGACGACGCACACTGCAACGCCGACTGGCCGAAGAGGTCACGCTGCTCGTCCACGGTCAGCAGGCACTCGACATGGCTCTGCAGGCAACACAGATACTCTTCGGACGTGCCACGAAGGAGGCGCTCGTTGCACTTGACGAACAGACACTGCTCGATGTCTTCGAGGGTGTCGAACACTACAACCTGCCGGCCGACAGCCTCGGACGTCCTGCCGTAGAACTGCTCACAACGACAGAGTGTCCGGTCTTCCCCTCACGCGGCGAGATGCGCAAGATGGTGCAGGGAGGCGGTGTCAGCCTCAACAAAGAGAAGCTTCAGACCTTCGACCGCCCCATCACGGCCTCTGACCTCATCGACGGCAAATACCTCCTCATCCAGAAGGGCAAGAAGAACTACTACCTCCTGACCGTAGCATAGCCGCAGCGCCACCGTCCGGTAAGCTGCGCCACTGGCGCAGCCACCAAAAAACAAAAGAAAACATGCAACAAAGCTATGATGTCATCGTCATCGGTGCCGGCCATGCTGGTTGCGAAGCGGCCTCTGCCGCCGCCCGCATGGGGGCACGCACCCTGCTGATAACGATGGACATGAACAAAATAGCACAGATGTCGTGCAATCCCGCCGTCGGGGGCATCGCCAAGGGACAGATAGTCCGAGAGGTCGATGCCCTCGGCGGTTTTATGGGCATAGTGACAGACAGCTCGGCCTTGCAGCTGCGTATGCTCAATATAGGCAAAGGGCCCGCCGTGTGGTCGCCAAGGGCACAGTGCGACCGCGCCCGTTTCATCGAAAACTGGCGACACACCCTCGACCACACCGACAACCTCTTCATCTGGCAAGACGAAGTGACAGAGCTCCTGACAGAACAACCCACACCCACTCCACCCACACCACCCACATCACCCACACCACCCACCACACCCACTCCACCCACACCACCCACCACACCCACCACACCCCACGTCACCGGCGTCCGCACCCTCTGGGGGGCCGAGTTCAAAGCCCCCGCCGTGGTCATCACCGCGGGCACATTCCTCAACGGCCTCATGCACATCGGCCGAAAGATGGTGCCGGGCGGACGCATTGCCGAGCCTGCAGCCACTCTGCTCACCCAAAGCCTGACACGCCACGGCATACGCGCCGGACGCATGAAAACAGGTACACCGGTCAGAATTGACCGCAGAACCGTCGATTTCACCATGCTGAAGGAACAGCCCGGAGACAGCCGACCACACTTCTTCTCCTACCTCACCGAACGCGGCACCACACCGCAACTGCCACAGCTGCCATGCTGGACATGCGAGACCAACGAGGCAGTACACGCCCGGCTGCGCAGCGCGCTGGACGACTCTCCACTCTACAACGGACAGATAAAAAGCATCGGACCACGCTACTGCCCCAGCATAGAGACCAAGCTACACGTCTTCCCAGAACGCAACAGCCACCCGCTCTTCCTTGAGCCAGAAGGACACGACACAAACGAAATGTACCTCAACGGCTTCTCATCGTCGCTGCCGATGGACACCCAGATAGACGCGCTCAGACAGATACCAGCCTTCAGAAACATGCAGGTCTATCGCCCGGGATATGCCATAGAGTATGATTTCTTCGACCCCACACAGCTGAAGCACACCCTTGCCTCTAAGCTCATCGACGGCCTTTTCATGGCCGGACAGGTCAACGGAACCACCGGCTACGAGGAGGCTGCCGGACAGGGACTGCTGGCCGGCACCAACGCTGCCATCTACGCCGGAGCACGCGCTGCCGACACCACAAACCACGCTGACTTCACTCTCGGCCGCGACGAGGCATACATAGGCGTGCTGATAGACGACCTGGTCACAAAGGGCGTCGATGAACCATACAGAATGTTCACCAGCCGAGCCGAATACCGCATACTGCTCAGACAGGACAACGCCGACGAACGCCTCACGCCACGCGCCTATCAGCTCGGACTGGCCACACAGCAACGATACGACCGCTGGCAAAGAAAACACCAGGCCATCGACGAAATAAGCCGTCTGCTGACCGACACCGTCATCAGCGCTGCCGTGGCAAACCCGCTGCTATGCAGGTGCGGCACAAGCCCACTCTCACACTCCACTCGCGCCGCAGAACTGGTAGCACGACCGCAACTGTCTCTGTCGCTGATCTACGACGTCATGCCCACACTGGCCGAGGCTACCGAACGCATAGCACAAGCCAACGGCCTGAGCACAGCCCTGACCGAAGAGGCAACAGAAGAGACTGAAATAAAGATAAAGTACAATGGCTACATCGAACGAGAAATGCAAGCCGCAGACAAGACACGCCGACTGGAGAACATACGCATACGACCCGACTACGACTACTCCACACTACACCAACTAAGCACCGAAGCACGACAGAAGCTGGCAGCCATACAGCCCACGTCCATAGGACAGGCCGCACGCATACCAGGAGTGTCGCCAGCAGACATCAACGCGCTACTCGTCCTGCTCGGACGATGAACAAACACAGCACCACCCAACATAAGAGAAACAACACCAACCGTATGGCCGCCCTAAAAGCCAGACAATTACCAAATATTGTTTCACGTGAAACATTAACCCAAAACCATACAGCCATGAACAACGAGACATTGTTAAAGAACCTGAGATGTATCCCTGACTTCCCTAAGAAGGGCATCAACTTCCGAGACGTGACAACGCTCTACCAAAGCGCCGAGTGTATGAAGATTATGCTGGACGAACTGGAGGCGCTCTATAAAGACAAGGGGATAACGAAGATAGTAGGCATAGAGAGCCGAGGATTCGTCATGGCAGCAGCACTGGCCGCAAGACTGGGCTGCGGTGTCGTACTGGCACGCAAGCCTGGAAAACTGCCCGCTACCGTCATCAAAGAATCTTTCTCAAAAGAATATGGCGTAGATACCATAGAACTGCATATCGACTCAATAAACAAAGACGACATCGTTCTCATTCACGACGACCTGCTTGCCACTGGCGGAACAGCTAAGGCTACATGGAAACTCGTGCAATACATGCAACCAAAAAAGGTGTATATGAATTTCATCATAGAAATACACGACGAGGGACTGCACGGACGTGACCTCTTCAAAGACATCGAACTGACCACACTGCTGACAATATGAAAGATTAAAGATTAAAGATTAAACATTAAAGATTAAACATTAAAGATTAAAGATTAAACATTAAACATTAATTATTAAACATTAAACATTAAAGATTAAAGATTAAATATTAAACGAGAAGGAAGAAATAATAAATAAAAATTAGCCGATGAAATAGAAGATAATGACACAAAAGGAAAACGAAGAGAGGCTGAAACGCCTGCGACAAATAGTAGCTGCCCTGCCCGACAAGCCGGGCAGCTATCAGTATTACGACAGCGAGGGCACAATAATATATGTGGGCAAAGCCAAAAACCTGAAGGCACGCGTAAGCAGCTATTTCCATACCGAGGTGGACCGCTTCAAGACGAAAGTGCTGGTATCGAAGATATGGGACATCAGCTATACCGTGGTGAATACTGAGGCGGACGCACTGCTGCTGGAAAACGCACTGATAAAGAAATACAACCCACGATACAACGTACTGCTCAAAGACGGGAAGACCTACCCCAGCATCTGCATAACAAACGAGCCCTACCCCAGGATATTCAAGACACGGACCATCAACCGGCACTGGGGAACATACTACGGGCCATACAGCAACATTGGCTCCATGCACGCCGTGCTCGACAT
>JAILBT010000051.1 GCA_024680755.1 Prevotella sp.
CGCGCGTCACCTGCCGTGCCGTGTGCCGTCGGCCCAGACGGCGCAGCCGCCCGTCGCTGAAGGTCTGCGCTCCCATGCTGACGCGCAGCGGCCGGCCAGCATTGCCGCCGGCCAGCAGCCGCACCAGCTCGGGCTTGGCCGTCACGTCGTCGGGATTACATTCCACGGTCACTTCCGCCGCCGGTGACACATTATACGCTGCGTGCGCCGCGTCGAGTATGCGGGCCAGCGCCGCCACCGGCAACACCGACGGTGTGCCGCCGCCTAAGTAGATGGTGTCCACACTGTGGCCGGACGGCAGCGCGGCCAGCCTCATCTCGCGGCACAGGGCTGCCACATAGCGCTCGTGCAGCGAGAGCTGTGTGGTCGAAAAAAAGCCGCAGTAAACACAGCGGCTTTTGCAGAAGGGGATATGTATATACAGTGAATATGTCATCGCACGGCATTATATCTTCAGTCCATCAGGGCCAGCTCAATCTTGTTCTCCCGTGCCATGCGACGCATGTTGAGCAGGGCATAGTGCATGCGACCCAGAGCCGTGTTGATGCTCACGCCCGTCAGCTCGGCTATCTCCTTGAAGGGTATCTGCTGATAGTAGCGCATATAAACCACCTCACGCTGGGATGCCGGCAACAGGTGAACCAGGCGCTTCACGTCGCGCAGCACCTGCTCGTTGACCAGCTCGTTCTCGCGGTAGCTGTCCATCACCGACACGCAACGCAGGTTCGACAGGTCGTTGTCGGCGGTAGGCTCAACGACATTCTCCACATGCTGGTCGCGATACCAGTCCATGATGACGTTGTGGGCTATGCGTGTCAGCCAGTAGATAAACTTGCCGCTGTCAACATACTTGCCCTGCTGCAGCTTCACTATGGCCTTGACGAACGTCTCCTGGAAGATGTCGTCAGCCACGTCGTGGTCACGCACCACAAACATGATGTATGAGAAGAGCTTGTGTTGCGTGCGTTGCAGCAACACGTCGAAAGCCTTATTGTCTCCATCGGCATAGAGCAGAGCCAACTCCTCGTCGGTTCGGCTTGTGTAGTCACTCATTGTTTGTCTTTTTTTTGATTCAGAGTAAAATCTACGTCGATAGGCAATAATTGGTTTTGTTACACGTTATATGGGGTTTTCGCGTGCAAAAGTACGCGATTTCACATAAACAGCCAAATTTTCCGCAACTTTTTTGGCCATAATCCGACAATTATGTACTTTTGCGTCTTGAAAAACATAAAACGTCAGAAAAGTGTCCCAACACCACTTAGACATATTGAAGTTTCTGCACATTAAATATTACATCATATATATATGAGAAAGATCTTCATTGCTTTGGCTTGCCTGCTCTTCAGCTGTCTTACGGCCGTAGCCCAGGCGGGCGCCCAGAGTGAGCTGCACCAGCGTGCGGCTGAGGCCGACAAGCAGGCCATCGTTCCTACGGCTCGTTTCTACTATATCCGCGCCTTTGAGGACTATGTGTCCAAGGGTCAACTGTCGCCGGCTATGGAGTGTGCTGTCAAGGCAGCCGGCCTGTATCACAAAGAGAGCTACTGGAAGGAGGCTTTCGACCTGCTGCGCCGAGCCGACCAGGCCGTGCAGAACGCCAACACCGACGCACGTAGCGCCGCGGCACTCCACTATACCATTACCAAGGAGCGCCTCGCCATGTACGTCAAGATGAAGAAGAGCCAGAGCGCCATGGACCAGATAGACATCATGGAGCAGCAGGCCGCAACCTCGGGCAAGGCCGAAGTGCAGAACGACCTGCTCTACCAGAAGGCCATCTGCTACTACACCTTCGGGCTGAGCGCCAAGGGCGACGCTGTGTTCAAGCAGATGGCCGGACGGCTCACGGCGCTGAAAGAGTATGACAAGGTGGACCAGGCATACCAGACGCTCATTGCCAGCGGCCGGCGCAGCGGCAGCGCAAGCCTGGTGGCGCAGTCGTATCGCAGCTACATTGAATGGAAAGACTCTGTCAGCGCCATGAAGACAGCTGCTGAGATGGCCGCGCTGAAGAAGAAGATAGACCAGCAGCAGACAACCATTGACGAGCAGCAGAGCTCGCTGTCGGCCCGCGCAGCCGTCATCGCCGCACTGGGCGTGCTGGCCGTGGCCCTGGCCGTAGCCCTGGCCGTGGGAGCACTGGTGCTGATGCGATTCGTCCTGCGCACACGCAAGCAGAAGAAAACCATCGACATGCTGCAGGAGAACAACGCCCTGAAAGCACACTTCATCGGCAACATCTCGGCACAGCTCATACCCACCCTGCAGAAGCTTGACAGCCGGCAGCCGGAGGTGAAGGCTCTGCTGCTCTTTGCCGAACATGTGCAGACGCTGTCGGAGCTGGAACAGACCGTGACGGCCGACGTGGAGCTGCAGGACACGCAGATACCGCAGTTCTGCGAGATGCTGATGGAACAGATACGCGACAAAGTGAAGCCGGACGTCAGCACAGCCGTCGATGCACAGAAGCTGAGCGTCAAGATCAACCGCGAGTATGTGCAGCACATACTCGCGCACCTGCTACAGAACGCGGCCGAGTTTGCACCGCAGGGCGGCAAGGTGACGCTCGACTTCAAGAAGCGCAGCGCACACACCTTCCAGTTTATCGTGACAAACAGCGGCGAGCCCATTCCCGCCGGACGGCACAACGACGTGTTCAAGCCCTTCCTCGAACAGCACGACCTCACGCAGGGCGACGGGCTGGGACTGCCCATCTGCAAGCAGATGGCGCTGAAGATGAAGGGCGACCTCTACATCGACCCAGCATACACAAAGGGAACACGCTTCGTGCTCGAACTGCACGCAAAACATTAAACATTAAACATTAAGCATTAAACATTAAACATTAAGCATTAAACATTAAACATTAAGCATTAAACATTAAACATTAAACATTAAATATTAAACAGCAACTCCACAACTTCACAACTCCACAACTTCACAACTCCACAACTTCACAACTCCCCAACTCCACAACTCCACATCTCCCCTACTCCCCAACTTCACAACTCCACATCTCCCCTACTCCCCAACTCCCCAACTCCCCAACTTCACAACTCCCAAACTCCACAACTCCACAACTCCCCAACTTCACAACTCCACATCTCCCCAACTCCCCAACTCCCCAACTCCACAACTCCACAACTCCCAAACTTCACAACTTCACAACTCCCCAACATCATGCTCAAGCTCTTTGTACCCGGCCGCCTCTGTCTTTTCGGCGAACACACCGACTGGGCCGGCCACTACCGCACCATGAACGGCACGATAGAGCCGGGCATGGCCATCGTGACTGGTATCGAACAGGGCATCTATGCCACCGCCGAGCGCAGCAGTATCTTCGAGATGAGCAGCACGGCCCCCGAGCTGACACAGCTGTGGAAAGACTTCGCCTGCCGCATGGACCAGGACGAGCTGAAGCGGGTGGCGCGCAGCGACAACTTCTTCAGCTACTGCGCTGGCGTGGCCAGCTATATGCGCGAGTGGTATCAGGTGGGCGGAGTGCGCATCACCATCACGCGCATGACGCTGCCCATCAAGAGCGGACTGAGCTCGTCGGCCGCCATCTGCGTGCTGGTGGCACGGGCGTTCAACATGCTCTATGGCCTCAACCTGAACACGATGGGAGAGATGAACATCGCCTACCTGGGCGAACAGCGCACCAAGAGCCGCTGCGGACGTCTGGACCAGGCCTGCGCCTTCGGCGTGAAGCCGTCGCTGATGACCTTCGACGGCGACGAGATAGGCGTGCGCACGCTGAACGTGAAGCGACCGCTGCACTGGGTCTTTGCCGACCTGTGCGCATCGAAAGACACCATACGCATACTGGCCGACCTGAACAAGGCATACCCCTTCGCCTCTACGCCGCAGGAGGAGCGGCTGCACCGTGCCTTAGGCGAAGTGAACCGTCAGATAGTGGAGCGCGCCGTGAGATACATGGCCAGCGGCAACGCCGAGAAGCTGGGAGCCCTGATGAACGAAGCCGAGCGCATCTTCAACGAGCAGGTGGCCCCGCTGTCCGGCGCTCTCGAGGCCCCGCGACTGCGCCAGGTGCTGGCCGACCCGAAGATACAGCCCCTCGTCTATGGGGGCAAGGGCGTGGGCAGCCACGGCGACGGCTCGGTGCAGTTTCTGGCCCGCAGCGAACAGGCACAGCAGCAGCTGTGCCAGTATCTCAACCAGAGCGGACTCAAGGCATACACACTCACGCTGCAGGCTGTCCACGCCGTGCGCCGCGCCATCATACCCGTGGCAGGCTTCGGCACCAGGCTGTGGCCCGCCACGCGGACGCTGAAGAAAGACTTCTTCCCCATACCCTGTCCGGACGGCATGGTGCGCCCCGTCATTCTCATACTGATAGAAGAGCTGGTCAGAAGCGGCATTGAGGAGATATGTCTCGTGCTGGGCAGCGAGGAAGAGCGGCAGCTGTATGCCGACTTCTTCGAGCGCGAGCTGCCGGCCGACCATCTGGCCAAGCTGAGCCACGAGGCACAGAGCATAGACAAGGAGATACGCCACATAGGGCGGAGGCTGACATACGTCTATCAGCGGCAGAAGCGCGGCTTCGGCCACGCCGTCTATCAGGCCTACGACTTCACCCGCGGCGAGCCCGTGCTGCTCATGCTGGGCGACACGCTCTACCGCTCGGACAGCGGCAAGCCATGCGCCCTGCAACTGATTGAGGAGTTTGAGCGCTTCAACAAGCTGGCCGTGGGCCTCGTGCCCGTGCCGCTCTCTGAGGTGGGCCACTTCGGCATGGTCAGCGGCATCTGGGAGGACAAACGCTGCAACACGATGACCGTCTGCCGGCTGGCAGAGAAGCCCACGATGGCGTTTGCCGACGAATATCTCGGCGTGAAGAACAACGAGGGCGAGAGAGAGTTCCTGTCGGTCTCCGGCCAGTATGTGCTGACGCAGGAGGTCTTCACGCAGCTGGACAGCGACATACGCCAAGCCGACGCCGAGGGCAGCCCGCGCGAGATAGAGCTCACGTCGGCCCTCGAGCAGGTGCGGCAGCGCTCGGGCATGATAGCCACGCGGCTGCACGGCCGCCGCTTCGACATGGGCAACCATGCAGCCCTCGTGCAAACCGTGGCCGAGTTTGGGGCCGCGCTGTATTAATCTTACTTACTGATTCGCAACACGGGTGCTATAGCGTTGCACGGCTGCGGCAGCTCTACCACCAGCCCCTGGGCCGTCTGCCGAGCTTTCAGGCGGCCGTGGCCCAGCAGATAGACGCTACGGATAGGCCAGCCGAAATCGGGGTTGCCCTTGGCCAGCGACCTGACGACGAGACGCCCGTCCTGAGGCCAGCTCATGGCCGTGACGTAGAGGTAGCGCGGGGTCTGGTTGAAGCGCAGGTCGCGGTAGTCCATGTTGCTGAACTGACTGTCGTTGAAGCCCTGGGCGTTCAGCTTGATGTCGGCCTCGGCCACGGGACCCTCGCCGAAGCGGGTCCAGGGGCGCGTGCCGAAGATGCTCTCGCCGTTCTGCGTCATCCAGGCCTCCAGGTCGTCGAGTATGCGGGCCTCCTTCTCGTCGTAGGTGCCATCGGCGCGCAGAGGTATGCTGAGCAGCAGGTTGCCGTTCTTCGACACGATGTCAACCAGCTGCCGCACCACCTGGGCTGCGGTCTTGTATGCGCCGCGCTCGTAGATGGACGTGTTATAGTGCCAACCGCCTATACAGTTGCACGTCTGCCAGGGCTGGGCCACTATCTCGTTGGGGGCACCGCGCTCCACGTCCCATGTCAGCGCCTGACGCTGCTCGGCATCGAGTATCTTGCCGAACACGACGCTGCGCGGGTTCTTGTTATACAGATGTGCCGTTATGCGCAGTCCGCAGTCGTTGAGCGGATAGAAGGGCAGCACCGTGGCGTCGAAATAGACCAGGTCTGGCTCGTAGCGGTTGATGGCGTCGAGGGTGCGGTTGAAGAAATTGTCAACAAACTCGGCCGACGGCGGGCAGGCACCATTGCCCCAGTCCCACTGGCCGTGTAGCGAACGGTTGTCCCACGACCCGCGGCTCATGGGGTGGCGCTGACGGTAGAGCAGCTGCGGGTCCATGCCGTCCCACCACTTGCCGCGGCCGTCGGCCTTGGTCATGTTGCCGTCGTAGAACACGCCGGCCTTGTCGCCACTAAGGTCCCAGCGCTGGGCCGGCTCATACCATGTCCAAGCGTGGTCGGCATGGAAGGATATGCCTAAGGGCAGTCCCGCCCTGCGCGCGGCCTTGGCCCACGCGTCCAGTATGTCGCGGCGGGGGCCGATGTTCATCGAGTTCCACGGCTGATACTTTGAATCCCACAGGTCAAAGTTGTCGTGGTGGTTGCCCAGCACGAAGAAGTATTTTGCACCGCAGCGCTTGTAGCGCTCCACCAGCGAGTCGGGGCTCCATCGCTCGGCCTTGAAAAGGGGCAGTATGTCCTTGAAGCCCACCTCCGACGGGTGGCCGTAGTGCTCCACATGGTGCCGGTATTCGCGGCTACCCTCGAAATACATCGAGCGCGCCATCCAGTCGCCCGTGCCCTCGACACACTGCGGACCCCAGTGGGCCCAGATGCCAAACTTGGCATCACGAAACCACTCGGGCGTCTGATGCTGCCGCAGCGACTCCCATGTGGGCTCATAGCGGCCCGTCTGCATCTGCTCTTGCGCGGCGGCAGGCGCGGCGGCAAGCAAAAGGCTTGCTACGGCCGCAAGAAGGGATAGGTTCTTCATAGGAATTAAGAATAAAGAATTAAGAGTAGTACCTAACAGTTTTCACTCAGAAATCACAGAAACAGTTTACTCAGTTTACGCTCTTATCACAGATATTACGTTGAACATGCTTTTGTGATTTCCATGCCTTCTGTGTGACATATTAAGTAAAGAGACCATATTATTTATTCATAACCGTATCTTTATTACTTTTTGCGCCGCAAAATTACGGTTTTTCTCGCAGACGGAGAAACATTTTGTCTATTTTTCCTTCCGCACAGTGCCATCTTACGGTAATGTGTAAAAACACATTA
This sequence comes from Prevotella sp., assembly GCA_024680755.1. GTDB lineage: Bacteria > Bacteroidota > Bacteroidia > Bacteroidales > Bacteroidaceae > Prevotella. The sequence goes on from JAILBT010000051.1 coordinate 7,016, forward strand.
TCGCGGGGTTTTACCCTTATGCCTTGTAGGGGCAGGCCCTGTGCCAGCCCGCACGCCCGACAGGGCGTTCATTTGCAGAAGCTCTGGCGCACATTGGACCAATGGGACCGTCGGGCTGGCACGGAGCCTCCTCACAAAGCGCTATGCGAAGTTATTTCTTAGCATGGCATCAACTGACAAACAACTGTATTTGTGCAAAAAAGCTTAATTTACCACCGTTCAAAACCGTTTTTCTCGATTATTCTTTGGTAAAGAAACTGAATTTTATTATATTTGCACTCGATTTTAATTAAATAAAGATGAGCGAAAGACCTCTTAATAGAATCAAAGTAGTTCTTGTTGAGAACCAAAAGACGAGTAAATGGTTGGCAGGGCAGTTGGGCGTTTCTGCCGTTACCGTGAGTAAGTGGTGTACCAACATGCATCAACCATCACTGCCACAATTAACAGAGATTGCAGAAGTATTAGATGTTGATGTCAGAACTCTAATCTGTACAAACAAGTAGTCAAATCAAAAGAACCATATATTATGGATGGATTCAAAAATATAGAGATTAAGAACTTCAGAGGTATTGACCATCTGAAGATAGATGACTTTTCCCGTGTCAATATACTTCTGGGACAGAATAGTTCAGGAAAAAGTTCTGTCCTTGAATGTCTTTTGCTGATGATGGGGATGTCCAACCCAGACCTGCCTCACACCATCAATTCTATCAGGTCTCGCAACTATAGCGGTTTTGCAGACCTGACATACATATTCCATCGTCTGGACTTGAAGACCAAGCCAGAGATATCGTCCGAATTGTTTGACAGCACTAAACGTCATTTGTCTTTGGACTTAACCTATGTCTTTGACGGGCAATCACAGGCAGGTTTACAGAATGGGCAGATACCGACCTCTGAAACGAAAACCTTCCTGAACACGCTGAAGATGCTGTTCGATGTTGAATTCGGTCAACAAAAGAATACGTATGAGTGCACTCTGACTGCCAATCAACAAGGATTGATATCTAACAAGAAACTGGCAGAAGGGTATTTAGAAAAGAACAGTGTAGCTTTCCTCCCTGCTGACTTGGCCGCTGGTAATCCCGCCAATGACTTGGTTGAGTTGGCAAAGCGCAGGTTAAAAGATACCGTAACGGAGCAATTGAGGCATTTCGATAGCCGTATCACCACATTGGAGATTCTGAATAATGTCGC
>JAILBT010000091.1 GCA_024680755.1 Prevotella sp.
ACCCATGTCTCGACATCGTGCTATCTGGGCCTGCTCTGTGCCTCACCCTATATCGTCTATGAGCTGTTTCGCTTCGTGTCGCCAGCGCTGTATGCCAGCGAGCGGCGCTATTCGGTGCGGGTGGCCGTGGCTGTCTATGCCTTGTTTGTGACGGGGGTGCTGCTGACCTATTATGTGCTGTTTCCTGTGGCCTTCCGCTTTCTTGGTACCTACAGCGTGGATGCGCGCATTCACAGCACCATCACGCTCGACTCGTATGTCAGCACCTTCGTCGCGCTGACGCTGGTCATGGGCGTGGTGTTCCAGCTGCCTGTCGTGGCTTTCTGTCTGGCTCGTATGGGCATCGTGCGGGCCACGATGCTTGCCCGCTATCGTCGCCATGCTTTCCTGCTGATCATGGTGGTGTCAGCTGTCATCACGCCACCCGACCTGATGACGCTGCTGCTGGTCAGCGTGCCGCTCTACATGCTCTACGAGCTCAGCATACGCGTGGTGAGGTGGGCCGAGACCTGAACGTGTGCGTTTGCAGCCCCCCACCGGAAAAACAATTCCCCGGCAGCGCGCCGCATGGCGTTGCCGGGGAATTGTGTATGTCTCGTGTGGTGACGGTCAGCGTTGCCTGACCTTGTAGGGCCGCATGACGTGGCCAGCATTGCTGAAGTCGAACAGGTCGATGTCGAACACCAGCGTGCTGTAGGCCGGTATGTTGGTCTGGGCCGTCTCGCCGTAGGCCAGCTGGTAGGGCATATACACCAGCCAGCGGTCGCCACGGCGCATCTGCATCACGGCTGTGGTGAAGCCATCCACCAGGGAGGAGACGAGCATCTTTGACGTGCCTGTGGTGGAGCGGCTGTAGCTGCCCTGATAGGTCTGGTCGAAGGCGAAGCCCTGACTGTATGACAGCGACGGCAGCAGACGTCCGCGGTAGGCCACGCGCACCGAGTCGGTGTAGAGTGGCGTGTCAGCAGTTGTGGCTATGCCGAGCGTGTCGTTGACCTGTGTGACCTCGGCTTCGCTGCGCAACACCTTGACGTAGATGCATTGCGTGGTCGTACCGGTCTGGCTCTGGTCGTAAGAGTAGCAGCGATAGCGGCGCCACACCGTGGGGTTGGCCGTAAGCGAGTCTTGCAGCGTCTGGAAGAACCGGTTGTTGCGAGCCTGCCAGTCGGCATATTCCTCGGCCTTGCCCTCTTCTTCGCTGCAGGCGACCAGTGCAGACGCGGGCAGAGCGAAGAGTGCGGCCCAGAGCAGACGGCCACAAGCCTGTCTGATGTGCCTCTTCAGTCTGTTTGCATTTCGTAAGCTCATGGCGTAGGCAAACGGGTTTTGCTCTTCGGGCCGCCGGGCTAAACCTTCATCACGTTTCATTCTTCACACCTCTTTTTCTTATTGCAGCTTCTTCAGCAGCGAGGCTATGCTCACCTTGTCCTCGATAATGCCCAGCAGCTGGTCTATGCCGACGCGTTCCTGCTGCATGGTGTCGCGGTCGCGCAGTGTGACGCAGTTGTCTGTCAGCGTGTCGTGGTCCACGGTCACGCAGTAGGGCGTGCCTATGGCGTCCTGGCGGCGATAGCGCTTGCCTATGGTGTCCTTCTCGTCATACTGGCAGTTGAAATGGAATTTCAGCGCATCGATAATCTCGCGTGCCTTCTCGGGCAGGCCGTCTTTCTTGACAAGCGGCATCACGGCCAGCTTGACCGGTGCCAGTGCTGCCGGCAGGCGCAACACGGTGCGTGTCTCGCCGCTGTCCAGCTTCTCTTCGCAGAAGGAGTGGCACATGATGGAGAGGAACATGCGGTCCACGCCGATGGAGGTCTCTATCACATACGGCGTGTACGACTCGTTGGTCATCGGGTCGAAATACTTTATCTGCTTGCCCGAGTATTTCTCGTGTTGCGACAGGTCGAAGTTCGTGCGCGAGTGTATGCCTTCCACCTCCTTGAAGCCGAAGGGCATACGGAACTCTATGTCTGTGGCGGCGTTGGCATAGTGGGCCAGCTTCTCGTGGTCGTGGAAACGGTAGTTCTCGGCACCGAAGCCCAGGGCCTGATGCCACTTCATGCGGGTCTCCTTCCAGCGGGGGAACCACTCCAGCTCTGTGCCAGGCTTGACAAAGAACTGCATCTCCATCTGCTCAAACGCCCTCATGCGGAAGATGAACTGTCGGGCCACTATCTCGTTGCGGAAAGCCTTGCCTATCTGTGCTATGCCGAATGGTATCTTCATGCGGCCGGTCTTCTGCACGTTCTGGTAGTTGACAAAGATGCCCTGTGCCGTCTCGGGCCTGAGATAGACCTTCATTGAGGCGTCGGCCGAGGCTCCCATCTCCGTTGAGAACATGAGGTTGAACTGGCGCACGTCGGTCCAGTTGCGCGTGCCGCTGATTGGGCAGACAATCTCTTCGTCCAGAATGATTTGCTTCAGCTCGTCAAGGTCCATTGCGTTCATGGCGTCGCTGTAGCGCTGGTGCAGCTGGTCGCGGTGCTGCTTCGTCTCGGCCACGCGGGGCGATGTCTCCAGATACTTCGCCTCGTCGAAAGCCTCGCCGAAGCGCTTGCGAGCCTTCTCCACCTCCTTCTGAATCTTGTCGTCCAGCTTGGCTATCTGGTCCTCTATCAGCACGTCGGCGCGATAGCGCTTCTTCGAGTCGCGGTTGTCAATGAGGGGGTCGTTGAAGGCATCCACATGGCCGGAGGCTTTCCAGATGGTGGGGTGCATGAAGATGGCCGAGTCGATGCCCACGATGTTGTCGTGCAGCAACACCATCGATTTCCACCAGTACTGCTTTATGTTGTTCTTCAGCTCGACACCGTTCTGACCGTAGTCGTAAACGGCGGCCAGACCGTCGTATATCTCGCTCGAGGGGAAAACGAAGCCATATTCCTTGCAGTGGCTCACTATTTTCTTGAAAACGTCTTCTTGTTGTGCCATAAAATCTATTTTTTGTTTTTTGACTATTTACAAATTTCAGTTTCACAATTCGGCCGCAAAATTACACAGAAAAGGCGGAAAAGCCAAACTTTCTCGCCTTTTTTATGAAAAAGATTATTCAAGTTTTTTAGTTTTTTAGTTTCTGAGTTTTTGAGTTTCTGAGTTTCTGAATTTCTGAGTTTCTGAGTTTTTGAGTTTCTGAGTTTCTGAGTTTTTGAGTTTCTGAGTTTTTGAGTTTCTGAGTTTTTTAGTTTCTGAGTTTTTTAGTTTCTGAGTTTCTGAGTTTTTGAGTTTCTGAGTTTCTGAGTTTCTGCTTAATTCGCAGCGCATATATTCATTTGTGTAATTCGTGAAATTAGTCTTAATTCGTTGTTCTTAAAAGGTTTTAGAGGGTGGAAAACTTGAGTTAATGATTATCCGCAATTGTCCGATAACGCCCTGAAAGGGCAACGGGACACCGGCCTAAGGGCATCGCCCGGGGTGCCAAGGGTTTTCGGCTACTGGCGCAAGGCCTTTCGCCTACAGGCAAAAAGCCTTTCGCCTGTAGCCGAAAGGCTTTTTGCTTGTAGCCGAAAACCCTGACGGGGCCTGTTTTGTACCTGGGCGGGGCCTGTTTTGTACCTGGGCGGGGCCTATATTGTACCGTTGCTACGATACCAGACCGTGCCTATTGCAGTATGTATTTCACCAGCGTGGAGATGATGTTTCGCCGCTGTTTCTTGTTCTTGATACATTCGAGCGGGAAGCCCACCGCAACCATTCCCTGTCCGTTGCTGCTGTATGCCACTGCGGCCGAGTTGCCGTTGGGGTAGCTCATAATGGGGAATGCACCTTTGGTTGTGGGCTCCAGCACGTCGCAGCGCGTGGCGAAATAGTGATGCGCGTTTGGCTGGCGGTAGATGGGCGTTGTCAGGCCCAGTCCCTGCACGCTCTCGCTGGCCGAGCGGTTGACGGCCGTGTGGCGGCAGTGCAGTATGTCGTTCATGAAGCGTCGGTCGTCGTCGTTCTGCATGTCGCTGCCCAGGTAGGCACCGCTGACCAGCAGCGACCCGTGCAGGTGTGCATACTGTCGGAGCTGCTGCTGCAGACCGGGTGAGATGGCCTGATACTGCACCACGCTGTGGCCGTCGTCCTGCTGCAGTCCCAGCACGAGGTCCACGGCGCTGATGTCGCGCAGCGAGATGAGGCCGGTGGCTACGGCGTCGGCGTCGGCACTCACAATATTATATAATGTAAGCGCCATGATGCCCTCTGCATGTTCGGCCACATGGTTGCGGTTGTTGCCTGCAATGAGCTGTCCGACCAGCGACTGGTCTGTGGCTCCCAGCCCCTCGCTGTCGGTGCGCCCCATGGCGGTGCGGTCGAAGCATGTCTGGCGTCCGGCCCAGCCCATCGTCGGGCCCAACGTGACGCCCATGTCGGCATCGAGGTCGAAGCCCTGCGCGAGCGAGTCGTTGACGACGGCAGGCGAGGCCAGACGGTTGAAGCCGTCTATGATCATCACCGTGCCGGCGGCCCTGCTGCGGCGGCAGGCCACGAGCGTGGTGGTGGGAAAGCTCTCGCCGCCGTCGTTGACAGCGGTCAGGCGGAAGCGGTACAGGTGCTCGGGCTCCACCTGCAGCCTGTGCGACGTGTGGTCTGTCAGCAGCACGCCGTTGTCAAAGCCCCCGTCGTCGATAGCAGTATAGAGCACATATCCCGTCGGCACGGCAGTGGGATCCAAAGGGTCGTTGGTGGCCGCCCACGAGAGCTGCAGTTCGTCTCTGCCTTTGCCCATAGTGACGGCAAAATTGTGCGGGGCCAGTGGCTGCACCACCACGCGCTTCTGGCTGTGCATGAGGGCAATCTGCCTGAGCATCGACTTGTAGATTGTGCGGGCCAGGAAGAAGCGGAAATTTGGGTCTTGACCGTAGAACATGTCAGGGAAGCTCTGGTGCGACATGGTCTCGAGTATGACCGACGGCACCGCCGGCAGACGCGTCTCGCTGTAGTTGCGGTCTTTCACGCCGCGTGCCACCCAGTCGGGTGCGAAGCGCTGCATCTCGCGTTCCACGTCGGCCAGCAGCCGTTCGGCCAGCGCGTATGACATGTAGCGGTTTGGCCCTCCCGGGTAGCTCTCGGCCACGGCATACTCGGGCTTCTTGCCCGCGCCGTCCTTTGTGGTGCAGATGGCCAGTGGTCCATAGACCGACTGGCCGTCGCGCTCGTAGCCGGCGTCGCTGTGCACGGCCAGCGCCATCTCTATGGGCACGCCCAAGCCCGCCAGTCCGGGCATGTACGGCGACCCTCCGCCCAGGTAGTTGGTCATCAGCGACCGCGAGTTGATGTCGTCCGAATAGTCGTCGGCCCCCATCTTGGGGCTGTATATATCGTATGGCATACCGGCCCATTGTGCCCAGTAGCGTGCCCCTTCGAGGTAGCGCGGCAGTCCGCTGACGCTATGGCTGGCCGTCAGCTGCAGCATGGTGTCGGCCGTGTCGCCGCGGGCGATGTTGCCCATGCCTCCGCCAAAGCGCACGGCGTCGGTGCCCACGGTGCCGTCGTGTCGGCTGTAGTTGCTCACCACCACGCGGTTGGCCTGCGACGAGCCGCTGCCAAAGTCGTATGTGCCTATATACACCCATGTGCCGGCTCCCATGCGTTGGTTGACGCGTATCTCCGTGGCCTGTCCGCGGTGATAGACGGTGTAGTGGGCATCGGCCACGGCATTGTCCATCCTGGGGTAGCTGACATAGACGGCATAGCGGCCCTCGACAGGCATATTGGGCTGGTAGGTCACGGTGCTCTGGCGCTGCCGGCTCTTCACGGCGTCGGCCATGCGTGCCGTTCCGAAGCTGAAGGGGTTCTCGCCGTCGGTATATGGTCCGCGCCGTGGGGCAAAGCCCGTGCACGGTGCCGTTCGCCATGCCTGCCGCGCCGTCGTCTCACGATAGCTGACCACCTGTGCCGGCTGGTCGTTATCTACGATTACCTCCTGTGTCTGCATGTCGCGTTCGCGCGGCATGAACACCACGGCACCGGCATTCTCAAGCATGGGTATGAGATATGTGGAGACGATGGTCTGCGTGAACAGGTCTTCGCGTGTGCCGAAGAGCGCCGGCCGCTGCCACTCCCACTTGTGGGTGCCCTGCCTGTAGTAGCGGCCGTGGCTGGCCCAAACAGAGATGTGACGGCCGTCGAGACCGTATTTCACGTCGAAGGGGCGCGACGCGTTTCTCACCCACGGCTCGCCCCTATATTCGTCTGTCCATACACCATCTGCCCATGCCGGCAGCGACATGGACAGAGCAAAGAGTAGAAGAAACTGCAGTCTGTTCAATTTTCTGTATCTTTTTTGTTACTGATGCTCATCGGTTTTTTCTCCGGCTATCGCTTTTTCCTCTCTCTTGAGGGCGACAGCCTTCTACAGCTCTCCCACGGTGAACTGCTCCGGATGTTTTCCGCGGAAGTCCTTGTAGTAGAGCTTTATCTGCCGCATGTCGGCCTCGACGTCGCCTGTGGGCCAGATGGTCTTGGTGCAGCGTATGAGGCGCTTCTCGTAGTCGATGCCATAGAGCAGTATGGGCATGCCGGCCTTGTGTGCGATGAAGTAGAAGCCTTTCTTCCAGTCGGGGTTGAGCGAGCGTGTGCCTTCGGGCGTGATGCACAGGTGGAAGCTGGTGGCCTGCACGGCCGTTGCGGCCAGCGTGTCGGTCATGCTGGTGTGCTTCTGCCTGACGACCGGTATGCCGCCAATGCTGCGGAAGATGGGTCCGAGCGGCCAGAAGAACCACTCCTTCTTCATCAGGAAATTGCTCTGCATCCGGCTGGCCCGCATATACAGCTGACCTATCAGAAAGTCCCAGTTGCTGGTGTGAGGGGCCAGGCAGATGATGTACTTGTCGGGGTGTTGTTCGGTCACTTCGGCCCGCCACCCCAGACGTTTGTATAGCAGCCAGTGAGAGAACTTGTTCAGCATGTGTCGTTTCTTCGTGTCAGGATGCTATCTTATGGTTTATTTCCAGCTGGTCGGCTATTCCGCCCAGCTCTTTTGCCAGCCCGTTTCTCAGCTTGCAGAAGTAGAGGCTGGCTTTCATTCCCGGCTCCACATGGCTTATGCGGCTGATGTAGTCGCGCTGTATGTGGAGCAGACATGGCAGTTGCTCGCAGGCCTGCGAGCGGTGGTGCCCGTTGCCGTAGAGCGATGTGGCCAGACATTCGGCGATGAAACACTCTGTGATGGTGTTGATCATCTTCTTCAATTCACGTCTCTTCATAGTGGTATATATTTATGGTTAAGGAATTTGATTGTAGGTTTCATTGTAGTTGTATCTATTAACATTGTTATAAAAGTGTATTGCTAGCGAGAACTTCATTGGTTAAGTCCCGCAAAACTTATAACCCGCTCATAGTTCATCTTCCATACATCCAATTCATATAAGAAACCATCCTGGTCAATGTTTAGTGAAACGATGACATCTATTCCGTCAACATCCGTGAATATAGAATCGCTAATTTGTGCTTTAAATGTTCTGTTTATTTTTGTCTGTTCTGCCGGTATTAGTAGCAAACTGCCCATTCCGTCTTGCATATCTGCAACTTTCAGTTCCTTGGCACATTTCTGCCATTCGTAATTGGCTTTATCAGCCATGTATTTAATGACAAATAATTCACTTTCTGTGGGATATCTACTGTCTGATTTCATGTATTCTACCAATATTAAAAGTTCCGTTGGGCAATTGATATACAGTATATTGCAAATGTGGCAGTCAATCTAAAACTCGGTGAAGGTGAGCGGCATCAGCTGTCGTATGCTGTCGATGGCGTATATCTTGCCTCGGCCCACGAGCAGCAGTCGTATATGTCGCCGGTAGCGTTTCTCTGTCTCCACTATCACTTGCCGGCATGTGCCGCACGGTGTGACAGGTTCCTCCAGCAGCTGCTGTTGCAGCAGACAGGCCGGCTGCCGTGTCTGCGGCATGGCAGCCGTTTCGGGCAGGTGCCTTGCTGCTATGGCCATCGCCACCGGGGGCGTGTCGGGGTGGGCAGCGCCGGCTGCGAAGAGGGCACTGCGCTCGGCACATATACCGGCAGGGAAGGCGGCATTCTCCTGGTTGCAGCCCGGTATGACGGTGCCGTCGGCCAGCAGCAGCGCCGCACCGACGGCAAAGTGGCTGTAGGGTGCGTAGCTGCGACCGGTACATTCGGTGGCAAGCTGCACGAGCGAGAGCTCCTGAGCCGACAGCTCGTCGTAGCTGAGCTCGTCATAATGGCTGGTTATGTTGCGTCTGTCCATGATTGGCTGTGGGATTATGGTGTGACGATGGTGTGTCTGGCGAGGGGGGGAAAGTTATGGCGTGACGATGGTATATTTCGCAAATTTCAGCAGCAGCTGCTTGGTGCCGATGTTCTTAAACTCTACTGTGGCCTTGCGGTCTTGCCCGTAGCCTTCGACGCGCAACACCTGTCCGCGTCCGAAGCGCTGGTGCTCGATGATGCTGCCCTCGCGCAGGTCGCCGCTGTCGGCTCTGGCCGTCGGGGTTGAGCCGAGCGTTGTGGCGGTCGGTGCGCTTGGCTTGTCAATGCTTGTCGCGGCAGACTTGTCGGCCTGGCCTTTCCTGAGGGGCTGGTAATTGCCAAAGAACGGGTTGACCGGCTCCTCTTCTTTCCTCGGTGCCACCAGTCTGGGCTTTGGGTCGGCCCTGAACTGCGTGGCCACGGGGTGGGCGTTCTGCTGCCACTGTCTGCTGCGACTGCCACGGTCGGCTGCTTGTCGGCGTGGTGTGGCAGGGCTGTCGTCGCCACGGTCGATCAGGGCAGGGTCGATGTCGCTGATGAAGCGCGACGGGGTGTCGTATTCCAGCCGTCCGTAGCGGAAGCGGTTCTGCGCGCAGGTCAGCATACAGTGGCGCTCGGCGCGCGTGATGGCTACATAGAGCAGGCGGCGCTCCTCCTCCAAGGCCCGCATCGAGTCGCTCGACATGGGCGAGGGGAAGATGTTTTCCTCCAGTCCGACGACATACACGCTGGGGAACTCCAGCCCTTTGGCTGCGTGTATGGTCATCAGTGTCACCTTGGCCTCGCTGTCGTCGTCGCTGTCGAGGTCGGTCAGCAGCGCCACTTCCTGCAGGAAATCGGCCAGCAGCGTGTGTTCGCCCAGCCCCTCTTCGCGCCGGCCGTCCACGAAGTCGTGCATACCGGTCAGAAACTCTTCCAGGTTCTCCTGCCGCGCCACCGACTCTGGTGTCTTGTCGGCATAGAGGTCTTTCACGATGCCGGCCTCGTTTATTATGTCTCGCCCCACGGTATAGGCATCCTCTGTGGCGGCTCTGGCGGCCCATGCCTTTACCTGGTTGCAGAATGTGAGCACCTTCGTGGCCGTTGCCTTGGCTATGCCTGCGGCTGCGAGGCCCTGTGCTTCGCCGGCCGTCTGCCAAAGGCTCTGTCCGGCCTGTGTGGCTGCGGCCACGATGCGTCCCACGGTGGTGTCGCCAATGCCGCGGGCCGGGTAGTTGACGATGCGCTTGAAGGCTTCCTCGTCGTCGGGATTGACCACCAGGCGGAAATAGGCTATCATGTCCTTTATCTCCTTGCGCTGGTAGAAGCTCTGTCCGCCGTATATGCGGTAGGGAATGCCCTCCTTGCGCATCTGCTCCTCGAAGGAGCGGCTCTGGGCGTTGGTGCGGTAGAGCACGGCAAAGTCGCTGTAGCTGCCATGCTCCTTGCGGCGCAGCCGCTCTATGTCGCGGCATACGATGGCGGCCTCTTCCTTGTCGCTGAAGGCCTCGCGCAGGCGCAAGCGCTCGCCCACGTCGTTCTGGCTGAACACGTTCTTGGGTATCTGCCGCTTGTTGTGGCTTATCAGGCTGCCTGCCGCCTGAACGATGTTCTGCGTGGAGCGGTAGTTCTGTTCGAGCTTGAAGGTGCGTGTGCCCTGGAAGTCGGAGCTGAAGTCCAGTATGTTGTCAACGTTGGCGCCGCGGAAGCTGTAGATGCTCTGCGCGTCGTCGCCCACCACGCAGACGCGCCCGTGGTCGCGTGCCAGCATGACGACGATGGCTTTCTGCACGGCGTTGGTGTCCTGATATTCGTCCACGAGCACATAGCGGAACCTCTCGGCATATTTCCGGCGTATGTCCTCGTGCTCGTCAAACAGGCGGTGGGTGTTTGTCAGCAGGTCGTCAAAGTCCATGGCGTTGGCCTGGCCGAGGCGCTCGTTATACTTGCCATATATGATGTGGAACTTCGGTTGCTGGCGCTGTGCGTCGCGTTCGGTCAGCGAGTGTGTGGCTGCATATTGCGCGGGCGAGATCATGCGGTTCTTGCATGACGAGATGTGCGCGGCCACATCGGCCGGCTTGTATTTCTTGTCGTCCAGCTCCATCTCCTTCACGATGGCTTTCACCAGCGAGCGCTGGTCGGCCTGGTCGTAGATGGTGAAGTCGTGGCGGAAGCCTATGGCTGCTGCCTCGCTGCGCAGTATGCGTGCGAAGATGCTGTGGAAAGTGCCCATTTCAAGGTAGCGTGCCCGTTCCTGTCCCACCACGTCGGCTATGCGCGACTTCATTTCGCGGGCCGCCTTGTTGGTGAAGGTCAGCGCCAGTATCTGCCAGGGCTGCATGCCCTGCTCCAGCAGATAGGCTATCTTGTATGTCAGCACGCGTGTCTTGCCCGACCCGGCGCCGGCTATCACCAGTTGCGGCCCGTCGCAGTAGGTCACGGCGGCCAGCTGGCTCTCGTTCAACAGTTGTTCCAGATTCATTGTTGCTGATGTGTCTCTTCTCGTATGTTGTCCTTTCGGTCGTGGAGCATGGCCAGCAGCATGCCAAGGCTCACCGTCGTTATGGTGCCCACGATGTCGGCCATGTATGAGTGCAGCCCCGTGTCGGGCAGCTCTAACCACCACCACAGGGCTATCCAGATGCTTGCCCCCAGTCCGCAGGCGGAGGCCACGATCGACTCTCGCTGCGTGGCTCGCCGTGCCACAACGGTCAGCAGCAACAGTCCCACCAGACTGCCCGTCAGCAGGGCTGACAGCACCCACCAGGGGTTGAGCCACTCGTGGCAGAAGTCGATGGCAATGGCCAGGCCCATGCTCACGGCCGACACGCTGATGCCCGCCGCACGCAGTATGGTCTTGCGTCTCATCTCGTCGTAGCCCTGCGCTCGCCTGCCAACAAGGTCGTTCAGCACCGTCAGGCTGCTGCTCGCTATCATGCCGGCGTGGGTGGCCATGGCGCTGCACACCAGGGCTACGAGCACGAAGCCCGACATGCCCACGGGCAGCTGGTTGATAACGAAGAAGGGGAAGATGTAGTCGTGGGGCACGTCGTCAGACAGCAGGATGGTGAAGTCGCTGTAGTAGCAGTAGAGCATGGTGCCTATGAGGTAGAGCGTCAGCACCGTGCCCACATGCAGCCAGCTGCTGTTGACAACGCCCTGTCGGGCTTCGCGGTTGGTCTGTGCCGAGTTGTAGCGCTGTATGTAGCTCTGGTCGATGAAGTATCGCTCGAAGGTGCCGAAGACGGCTATCAGGAGCAGCAGTGGCACAGACGGCTGCGTCATCGACACCGACATGTCGCCAAAGGCCAGCTTGCCGCCCGCCATGGCCAGCGGCAGGGCGTTCTCTATGCCACCGGGCATGGCTCGGCCCAACACAAGCAAGCACACGGCCACGCCTGACATCATTATGAGCCCCTGCACGGCCTGGGTCCACACCACGCTGCGCAGTCCGCCTAAGACGGAGTAAAGCGTTGTCGTGGCACAAAACATGAACATGGTGGTCAGGAGGTTCAAGTCGAGCATCTCGTGCATAATCATCGCCAGCAGGTATATGACGACACACTGGCGCAGCACCTGGCTCAGCAGATAGAGCATGGCTGCATAGCGGCGTGTGGCCGGGCCGAAGCTGCTTTCCATCTGTGCAAAGGCCGACGGGTCCTTCTGGTCGCGATAGCGTGGCACGGCCCAGCGGGCCGCTGCCCATGCTAAGATGGGCACCGGCACGACAAACATGACGAGACTCCAGTTGGTGCGGAACACACCGGCCGGAATACCCATGAAATTCACCACGTTGATATATGTGGCCAGAAAACTGAGGGATAGCAACCAGCCCGGCAGGTCGCGGCCGGCTGTCATATAATCGTGTGAACTCCTGCCGTGTCGGTAGAAAGAAACGCCCAGAATGGTTATCCCGAGTATGAGCGTGTTGAATATTATGAAATCAGTGCTGTGCAAGGTGTTTGCTCTTGGGTGTTCGCGTTCATTTGGACGACATTTCGCGTGTGTGCTGGCCTCGCGGCCCGTTATCTGCTTCCACGCCGCAAAGTTACGAAAAAAATACGATATGCCACAAGTAAACTTTGTCTTTTTTTCTCTGGCTGTTGTGTCTTTTTTTGTGTATGAGGAGCCGGAGCGTTGTGGCGCAGCCCTATATGTTTTAGCCGTGCATGCGTTGAAGCCGATAGCGTTCAACCTGTCTGGTTTGCAAAAAAAAACTGCCAGCCCAGCGGCATTGTCAGCTGGTCTGGCAGGAATTCGTACAATTCGTGAAATTCGTCTTAATTCGTTGTTGAAAAGAAAAGGGTGGGAAAGTTCAATTCCTTACTTGTTCAGCAGCTTGTAGTATTCGGCTGCTCCAAGCAGCAGGCAGCCCGTGCCATAGTCTTCGAAGTCGGGCACCTTGTCGTAGCTCAGGGGCTGCCCGGCCGACGGGTCCTTGCCCGTGCCCTGCATCCAGCCTATGAAGCCGTCGGGGTGTATGGCATCTCGCACAATGGCGTTCCATGCTCGCTCTATGGCTGGGCGGTACAGCTTGTCTTTCAGCCAGCCCTGGCGTATGCCCCAGGCCATGCCGTAGATGAAGAGGGCTGTGCCAGAGGTTTCTTTCATGGCGTAGTTTGTCGATGTGAGGCTGGGGTTCCAGAAGCCGTCGTCGCGCTGGCAGCGCAGCAGGGCCTCGCTCATGGCGATAAAGTCCTTCTTCAGCTGCTTGAAGGCTTTGTCTTTCTTCAGGGGTTTGTATGTGGCGTGGCTGGTGAGATACTGGTCCATGCAGCGCACCAGTGCGGCATATACCCACCCGTTGCCGCGGCTCCAGTAGCAGTCCTGTCCGTCGGGCTCCTTGTAAGGCGGCACATAGTCCTTGTCGCGCCACCACAGTCCGCCGGCTTTGTTGAACAGTCCGCCGGCCAGGGTGTCGCGGCTCCATGTGTACATGCTCATGGCATGGTCGCGGTAGGCCATGTCGCCCGTGATGCGTGCCATCTGGAAGTAGATGGGCATGGCCATCTGTATGGCGTCTATCCATGTCCACCAGCCGTACAGCCCGTCGGTGCCGCCCATCACGGCGGCGTTGGCTTGTGCGAAGCGGGCGTTGGGCGTGCGCATCTGCTGTGCCAGGTTGACCTTGGCGGCATCGATTTTCTCCTGGCCCCCGCTCTGCATGTATCTGTCGATGTATGTCTGCATGCAGCATTGGTCGTCGGCATCGTTGGTTGCGGTGCCGTTGCGGGGCGTCCATCGGTGGAAGCTGGCCCAGCTGTCGGTATAGTCGATGTAGCGCTGCTGCGGGTCGATTGCGTAGAGGGCCATCAGTCCCTCGTAATAGACGGCACGGGTCCACAGGCTGCTCGGACGTATCTTCTTGACGTTGGTGGGCAGGGTGGGGTCGCTGTATTTGGCCATGAAATAGTCGTTGGCCAGCCGGGCCGTCTGCAGCACGTCGGCGGCGGTGGTCTGGGCGGCTGCCGTGCAGCCTAACGAGCATAGAAGGGATAAGAGTGCTTTTCTCATAGCTTGATGGTATTTAAGGTCTTGAAAGCAACAAGCCTCAATCTCCCTGACAGTGTCTGTTCAGGTCGATTGAGGCCGTTGTGTTTGTTTGGAAGTAAGTATGTTTTTTTGTTGGTAGCCCCGACGGTGTGTTATGCCTCGGGTATGACCGACACAACACTCTTGTTGTGATAGCCGCGGTGGAAATTGACCGTGCCGTCAACCAGAGCGTATAGTGTGTCGTCCTTGCCAATGGCTACGTTGTTGCCGGGATTGTGCTTGGTGCCGCGCTGACGAACGATGATGTTGCCAGCCACGCACTTCTGCCCGCCCCAAATCTTTACGCCCAGTCGCTGTGCGGCTGACTCGCGTCCGTTCTTAGAACTACCTACACCTTTTTTGTGTGCCATTTCTTGTTCCTCCTGACGTTTTAAGCGATTACTTTTGTGATTTTTACCTCGGTGAACTGTGCGCGGTGGCCGTTCTTCTTGCGGCTGTCCTTGCGGCGCTTCATCTTGAACACGATGACCTTGTCGCCTTTCACCAGCGGGTGTATCACCTCCACTACTACCTTTGCGCCCTCTACGGTGGGGGCACCTACCTTCACGGCACCCTCGTTGTCAACGAGCAGCACCTTCTCAAACTCAACAGCCTGGCCGGCTTCCACATCCTTGATGTGGTGAACGAAGAGCTTCTTGCCCTCTTCGGCCTTGAACTGCTGACCCTGAATGTCAACAATTGCGTACATTAATTAGTTATGTTGTTAACGGGTTTTTCCGCAAGGCGCACGGCATCCCTGCCATGTCTTTGTCGAGCCTCCACGGACTGAAATCGGGCGCAAAGTTACTACTTTTCCTGCAAACTCTGCACTGTCTGCGCTTTTTTCTTCATTGCGTTAGAAAACTTTAACACAACTATCCAGCTGTAGAATCAAGTATTTTCGAGCAAAAAACGAATGGCGGAGAAAAACGCCATTCTGAGGCGTGTCTGCTATAGGGCTGTGTGTCAGGTTGTTGGCAAAATGATGGCCTTTTTGCTTCGCAAATTAGGCCCCGTTACACCGCAACGGAGGCCCCGTTACCTTGTAACTGGAGCCCCTTTACATCTCAACGGAGGCCGTATTGCATCGCAGCGGAGGCCCATTTGCAATGGAGCGGAAGTATTGTTGGCGTACACAGAGAAAACAATCCGTTGGTCTGTGGTAAACATTCCCACAGCCAACGGATTTATCATCTCTAAAAGTGCAGAAAACTCGTGCAGTTTCAGGGTCACTTCACCACTACTTTTCTTCCGCTCTTGATGTACAGTCCCTTCGTGGGCTGCGCCACGCGCTGACCGCCCATGTTGTAGTATCGGTTCTGGGCGCTGCTGCCTGTTTCACTGAAGGTACCTGCAATCCCCACTGCTGTCTTGTCGGTGAAGTATCCTGGTGCCCCCGCCCCTCCGTCGATACGGGCGTAGGAATAGTCAGTGTGTTCTGCGTTATACACCGTTCCTTGGCCGCCGACGAGGCTGGTGCAGTTTGTGAACATTTGCCATTCGTCCGTAACATTTTCTGTTTTCCATTCCTCGCCGACATATATGGTGGTCAGGCCGGAGCAGCCACCGAACATTGCGTACATGTTCGTCACGTTGGCGGTGTTGAAATTACTCAGGTCAAGACTTGTCAGGCTGGAGCAGCCATAGAACATGCCTCCTATGTCCGTCACGTTGGCGGTGTTGAAATTGCTCAAGTCAAGGCTTGGAATATAGGAAGAAACGGCATTCCTAAATTCCTAAATTCCTTAGAATAAAAGCCAGCAATTCCCAGACTCCTTAGAGAAGCAGCCAGTCCGTAGCCAGCACGCAGCGAATGGTTTCTGTACCCACTACAAGTTGTTTGGGCTCGCCCGTCATCATAATGAGTGTGAGGTCGTGGCAATGAGTGGCGGCGGCAGCCTTGAGCAGTCCGCCTATCTCGCGGTTGTACAGCTTCGCACGTGGCGAGGTGAAGTCGTAGGTCACTTGCACGAGCTGTGTGACCCGCCCGCGTTCCACCACGGCAAAGTCAACCTCGTAGCTGCGGTTCTCGCGCAGATAGTAGAGCTGCTGGTCAGCGTAGTCCATGCGTCGCAGCAGTTCCAGGGCCACGACGTTCTCCAACCGCCAGCCCAGGTTGTCTGTCTGCAGCACGTCGTGGTGTGTGGTGACAAAGGCGGTGTCTATGGCATAGACTTTCCTGTGGCTCAGGCGTTCTATGCTTTTGAATGACAGGCGTGGCACGAAGCGTACAAGATAGGCTTTCTCTACGTATGAGATGTAGTTCTTGGCTGTGTGAATGGATTTCAGCTGGTAAGCCTGCTGTATGTCGCCGTAGCCTATCTCCTGGCAGAAATGGTCAAGCAGGCCGTTGGCAATCTGCATGAGCGTACTCTTATACTGCACCCTGTATCTGCGGCAGATGTCCTTGTTGACGATGGCGTCGAGCAGCGACCTCACGTATCTGGCTTGGTTGCGCAGCCTCAGTGTCTCTGGAAGGCCTCCTTCCATCAGGTAGGTGTCGAGTGCATGACTGCGCAGTCCTCGCGCAAGTGTGTCTTGTGCCTTGGTGTCGATGTGCTTTGCCACGCAATAGTCGGCGAAGGAGAAGGGGTAGAGGCGTATCTCGTTGTATCGGCCTGTGATGTGGGTACTCAGCTCGTCGCTCAGCAGGTTGGCGTTGCTGCCGGTAAGTAGCAGGCGTACTTTTGTCCTAAGCAGGCGATTGACAAACAGTGGCCACTGGTCTATGTTCTGCACCTCGTCGATGAACAGGTGTGTGTAGTCGCCATAGATGCGGAAGAGCGTCTCTTGCAGCCGTAGCAGGTCGTCTGCCTTCAGTGCTGCAAGTACGGGGTCGTCGAAGTTGGCATAGGCATAACGCACTCCGCTCTCCTTCAACACTTTCTGGCAGAGCGTAGATTTCCCGCTTCTTCTCACCCCGATGACAATCTGCGCCAGGTTGCTGTCGAGTTCTATCTGTTGCTCCTCTTTGCGGCTGACATAGCTCTTGAAGTCTGTCCGTTCAAGCTCCAGTCGCTGGTCTCTGAGTATCTGTTCGATGGAGTTCATGGTGCAGTAATGGTGGTAAACTGCTGCAAAGGTAAGTAAAAGCTACGGAACCAGCAAATTTTTCTTGCGGAAAAATGCACTAAACTGCATGTTTTTGTGTTAACAAAATGCACTAAACTGCATGTTTTTATGTTAACAAAATGCACTAAACTGCATGTTTTCGGGTCGGCAGAATGTGCCGCTGACCTCAACTGAAAAAGGTTGTCACTTTTTGGAGAGTTAAACTTAATTGGTTATTACAATAATTACTGTCTCACTAAAAGCGTTTACCCCTTTTGATTCCTATAACGATATTGGTTGTCAGTTAGCCTGAACAGGTTGTCTGCCTATTGCTCTTACAACTGAAAGGGTTAACCCTTTCGCGCGGGTTTCACTGACTGGGTTACGTCCCGCTCGTTCAGAATCGTCTGCAGAGTTACAACTTTTCCTGCAAACAATGTATGCTCGCTGCATATTTTCTTTGTATCTTTAGCAATTTTTAACCTAAACGGTGCACTGTGGTAACTAATCAGTCATCGTCAAAGCTTGCCACTGTCGGTAACTGCCATGAACTTTCGGCTACAGGCAAAAAGCTTCTCACCTGTAGCCGGGTGGTTAACTGATTGAACTTTCCCACCCTTTTCTTTTCAACAACGAATTTCGTTGTCCTTAAAAGGTTTTAGGGGGTGGAGGGTGAACAGGGTGGTTACATTGTTTAGAAAAAAATCACCGGGACATTCAGTGCCTAAGAGATGTACATCATAATGAGGTCAGCGATTTGTTCCTCGGTTTTGCCGTCGGCAGTGATTACGAGCTGGTAGTTGCGTGTGTCGTAGCGTGTGGTATCTTCATATTTTTTGATGTACGCCTCACGTGTGGTATCCATCTTTGCAATAATGTCGCGGGCCTGTTGTTCGCTGACGTTTTGGCGTCGCATGATGCGCTGTACACGGTGTTCCAGCGATGCTTGTCGTTGTCCAAAAAAGATTGTAAACTTAATATAGTAGCCTCTCTTTTTTCTCAACGCTTCGTAGCGGTTCAGATGAAGTCGTAGCCGGCCTTGCGTGTAGCCCCCCGTGCCATGCGTCGATACACCAGTCCCAGGTCGGCAAAGCGCTGCAGGGTATTCATGGCGGCGTGGCGCAGGGGTAGGGTGGGGCTGGCCAGCGCTGCCAGAGCTTGGTCTGTCAGCTCGTTGATGGCACGCTCGGCCGGCACCATGCCGCGCATGAACAGCCGCGACAGCACATGATAGCCCGTGAGCTGGGTCAGCTCGTCGGCAGAGGCTATCCAGCGGTAGGCCAGGTCGCCGGCCTGTGGCAGGTGCTGATAGACGTGCATGGCCGCTGCCTCGGCCACCTCCACCTGGCGTGTCTGCTCCACCCACAGGCACGCCACCTCTGGCAACATCACACCCTCTGGCATCAGCATGGTGGCCAGCAGCTTACACTCGCGTATGTCCTCCTTCATCAGCGCCACCGCCAGATGGTACAAGCGCTTGTCGGCCTCTGCCTGGTCGGCGCTGTCGGCTGTCACCTCGCGCCTCACCTCGGCTGCCATCTGTGCCAGCATGAGCTGCGAGGCACCCCAGTTCAGGGCATACTGGCTGCCTTTCTGACGCATTGAGGCGGCTGTGTGGCCGTCCATTATCAGGCGGAAACGTTGTTTGATGTCCTTGACTAAGTGCTCGGTGCAGGTATGTTCGTTCATGGCGCGTTTGAAATTGTGACTCGACGGTGAAGCTGTTTATGTTAATGTAAAAAGGCGAGCTATCATCAGATAGTCTCGCCTCTCATTCCATCTATTGTGAGGTACCTAGCAGAGTCGAACTGCTCTAAACGGTTTTGCAGACCGTTACCTAACCGATCGGCCAAGGTACCATATCTTCATTTGCGGCTGCAAAGGTACGGCTTTTCTCTGTAACCGCCAAATTTTTTCCCATTTTTTTTTAGTCAGAAAATTTTGCCGTGAAAAAGAAAATACTTACCTTTGCACACGGTTCCTCGTAGTCATGAGCAGTCGGCACAGACGGTTGAATATCGTTACCGCCCGCAACGCAATTGACAGTCCACGCCGGGCCACGTGAGGCAATGCAGCAACAAGGCGGGCATTGGGCAGGAAATGCGAGGGTCACGACATAAAAAAGGCGTCTTCAAGCGTCTTGTCTTTGACACTTCGAAACTTCGCAAACTTCCAAGTTTAGTCAGGGATGAGGCAACGGTAGATGCCCTCGGGATGTGTCTATACGCATCCCCTTTGGTGGAAGCAAGTATATTTTTGTGTACTGCTACACGGTCTATAAGGGGTACTATATTCATATCGGCGTGGGCTATCGCGTTGCTCGTTCAACTAAACTGGGCTATGCGAAGGCCTCGAAGTGTGGGACGGGCGACAGAGTGGTTCCCACGCTTTCTTTTTATGCCGTCGGAAAAAAATAACTAACCTAAACAGCCTTGCACAATGGGGACAGCAGGCATGAAAAGGGATTGATTTTGATATGGGTCTTTTCAATCAGACGGGGAAGGTGAATGCCCCAAACTCTACTACCCACACAGGCATAGTGGGTGGCGTCATCCAATGCGACATGGACCGCGATGTTTTTGCCTACAAGTACCCAGGAGGCGATGACATCAAGCGTGGAGCTGTTATCATCGTACGCCAAAATCAAGTGGCTGCACTTTATATCAACGGCGTACGTCAGGGCGAAATGCTTGAGCCAGGTCGTCATGTGGTGACGGAGTCAAACAATTTTCCCTTCATCAACAATTATCTCAATGTTGCAACAGGCGGCGAGTCTTCCTATCCTGCCGAAGTGTGGTTTTTCAATCTGACAACCGAGAGCAAGGTCAGGATAGGATTCGGGAAATCGGCCAATGTGTTTTGCCAGCACACCGACAGCAATTCTAAAGAGCAGACCCCCATGTCGATTGGTGGCAATGGGCAGATCGGCATTAAGCTGAGCGACCCAGCGGTGTTCATGGACCGCTACCTCGGCTCAGGCAGTATTGCTTCATCGGGCGAAGTCATTGAGTTTGTGCAGGAACGACTCAAGAGTATCTTCATTGACCAGCTGAATGAAATTATCATCAATGACAATCCCGACATCAAGGATTTGCTGCTGACTCGCAGGAAGGAGTTCAACCGCAAACTGGTCATTGCCATCAATCGCGAGTTGCAAGCCGAATATGGCATTGAGGCAACGACAAATACGGTCATAAATATATTCTCGCCGGACTACGAAAAGTATGTAGAAGACCTGAACACAAGTATGCGTGAAGGCGCAGGAGTCCATTCTCGCCGCAGTCACATGGGTCGTTTCGATGGCAGCGAACAGCAGTACGACATTATTAAGACGGCTGCGGCCAACGAAGGTGCTGGCAGCTTTTCCGCCATAGGCATAGGAATGGCAATGGGGTCGCAATTTGCTCAATATGCCAATACAATGACACCACAGGGAACGATGCCTTCGCAAGGCACTCCTCCCCCCATACCTTCTGCCATCGCCATCTACTTTGTGCTAAACGGTCAGCAGGCGGGTCCCTACGACATCAATGCCATACGGCAGATGGTGAAATCGGAAGTCATCACACCGCAAACGCTTGCATGGAAGAATGGTATGTCCGACTGGTTGCCTGCCATTAAGGTGGCAGAACTGACAGCACTTTTCAACGTTCCACCTCCAGTACCCGGTATGCCTCCTGTTCCTCCTACTGTATAAACTCACAGAATTACACATTAAGCTTATGAAAACATTGAAATTATCCTCAGTCATTGTCTTGGTAATTGTTGCTGCCGTCGTAGCGGGTGCCTACGTGTATCTAGCACCGCTGTTCCAGACGGGTAATGCCTGGATTGATGGCACATTAGTATTTGTCGGTATC
>JAILBT010000001.1 GCA_024680755.1 Prevotella sp.
GATGCTCCACCGTAGCGGCTACGAAAGCAGTGCCATGAACGTCACCAGCTCCATCTGGAATGCCCAGCTCAGCAAGACGTTCTGTCACGACCGCCTGACACTAAGCCTCACCGCCCACGACATTCTCAACCGCACGAACAACCGAGTATGGAGCATTTCAAACACTGGCTATTCCAACACCAACTACAATTCACTGCCACGATATATCATGCTCACTGCGGCATATAGGTTGAACAAGCAGCCGAAGAAGAAATAACCCCATAAAACATTTATCAACATGAAAAAGATTTTAGTGACCATGATGGCCCTCGCGCTGACGATAGCAGCCCAGGCACAACAGTATGTCGGCATCAACACCTACACTTACGACTACGGTCTCAGCGGCCGCAAGAAAGTCCTAAAGATGCAGCGCGACTGGAACGTGAAGTACAACGAACTGTGGAGCCGCATGTATAACGGCACCATGCAGGTGCGCACAGAACGCTACCCCTACGACCAGTTAGAACTGACGGAGCAGTGAGAGCAGAACCAAGCTCGCTTGGGTTCTGCCGAGTCGCGTCAAAAGAAGAACGAAGATCAATTAGAATAGCATTATGAACAAGAAAATCATCACCATCATCATCGCCCTCGCTGCCGTGTGCGGTTGTCAGAAAACGGAGAAGACCATCTACAGGGTGCCGCTGAGTGAGCACGCAATGGAGTTGGAGCGACAAGAGAGAGCCTACAATGACTCGCTCGAAAAGTACAGTGCGCTGCTCGACACTGCACAGGTTCGGTATTATTTCGACCTCCACAAAGCAGTCTTAGACACCCTGGGCATTGTCATGCGACAAGAAGCTGAAGCCTTCATGGCAGCGAAAGACAGGGAAGCCGCCAACGAAGAAAACAGCAGCATGACCACAGAACTCATCCTCCTCGGGATAGCCATCATCCTGCTCATCGCCACAATTATCTACGTCAGCATCACCACCCTCTTCTGGACCCGCATCGGCTGGTTCTTCAAGGACGCATGGCATTGGCTGAAACGTCGCTGCATCAACGGTCGTTCATGCATGTTGCAAACATACACAGAGGCACGGGCTGACAGCTTTCTGCCACTTCCTGTGCCTCTGTGTGCTTATGTAATATTAATGTGTCTGTAAACTAACGGACCGATGTTGTCTCAGCGCAGTGCCTTTGAGAGCATGTAGTACATCTCGTTGTTCTGCAGCTGCTGCTTGAACTCGTAGGTCTTTGTATCCTTATTGATCTTGACATACTCGATGCCAAGGATTTCGGCGAAGTCGGCCCAGTACTCCTCGTTGATGTCATACGAGAAGGCGCTGTGGTGTGTGCCTCCGGCCAGTATCCATGCTCCTGCTCCGATCTCGAATGTGGGCTGCGGCACCCAGAGTGCGCTGGCCACGGGCAGGTTGGGCATGGGCTTAGGCTCTATGCACTCCACCTCTTGCGAGATCAGGCGGAAGCGGTTGCCCAGGTCAACGACGGTGGCCTTGATGCCATAGCCGGTCTTCGATGTGAAGACGAGTCGTGCTGTCTGCTGCTTGCGTATGCCTATGCCAAGGAAGTGCACCTCCAGTTTGGGCTTGTCTTCGACGGCGATGAGCGGACACACCTCGAGCATGTGGCTCTGCAGGCAGCTGGACCGGTCGCCGGCGAAGTTGAGCGTATAGTCTTCGAGGAACGAGCAGCCCTTGGTCAGTCCCTGCTGCATCACCCACAGTGTGCGATAGAGGCAAGATGTCTTCCAGTCGCCCTCGGCACCGAAGCCTATGCCCTCGGCCATGAGTCGCTGCGAGGCGAGACCCGGTATCTGGTCGAAGCCGCAGAAGTCGGGTGCGTCGATGTCTGCGTCGCCCAGGTCGTCGAAATTGGTGGTGAAGGCCGTTGCGCCCTCGTCCTTCAACACGCGACGCAGGGCAATCTCGGCGCGGGCAGCGTTCTTCACCTTCTGCCAATAGACCTCCTCGCCGCTCTCGTCGATCTTGATGACATACTCCTTCTTGTACTCTTCAACAAGGTCGGCAACCTCCTGGTCGGTAACCTTCTTGAAGTACTCCATCAGGCTTGACACAGGATAGTAGTCCACATGGTAGCCCAGACGCTGCTCAAACTCCACACGGTCGCCGTCGGTCACGGCCACGTTGTTCATGTTCATGCCGAACATGAGGCAACGCACGTTATGGGCATCGGCCACGCCGGCGCATACGCGTGCCCAAACGGCTATCTGCTTCTGTGCCTGCTCGTCCTTCCAGTAGCCGCAGACCACCTTGCGTGGCACGCGCATACGGGTGCAGATATGTCCGAACTCGATGTCGCCGTGGGCCGACTGGTTCAGGTTCATAAAGTCCATGTCCATCGTGGCCCAGGGTATCTCGGCGTTATACTGCGTGTGGAAGTGCAGCAGAGGCTTCTGCAGTGCCTGCAGACCCTTGATCCACATCTTGGCGGGCGAGAAGGTGTGCATCCATGTGATGACACCCACACACTTTGCCTCGTTGCTGGCAGCCTTCATCAGGTCTTCCACCTCTTTCGAACTGTTGGCCGTGCCTTTATACACCACCTTGATGGGTATGAGACCACCTTCGTTCAGTCCGGCTACCATTTCCTTTGAGTGAGCATCGACCTGCACCACGGCATCGCCGCCATAGAGCAGTTGTGCACCAGTGATCCACCAAAGTTCCAAATTCTCAAATGCTTTCATAACACAAATGTTTTGTTAATAAAATTGGTAAAATTAAATGTGCGTTTTAACTAATTAAGATTATATAGTTTTTCACTAATTGGGATAAAAATAATTCACTAATTGAGATAAATGTTATTCACTAATTGGGATAAACTTTATTCACTAATTGGGATAAATAGTTAATTATAAATGTAGAGTTTATAGTTTTGTTGAGTGAGCAGCACAAAACGGTCCTCGGCAGGCAGATAGAGGTAACGCTCAGTATGGAGATTCGTCTCTCCATAGTTGAAAAGAATACCCCTATGCTTATCCGAGACACGCATATAGTTGAGTAGTTGTGCACGATGGGCGGCAGTCAATGCTTCTACCGACTTAAATTCGAGGATGATACCCTTATAATAGAAGTCAGCAAAGAAGACCTTGTTAATTTCTACACCTTTATATGACAGGCTCAGTTTCTTTTCTCGCTCAACATCCATGTCACGAATGTTTGCTTCTATAGCAAATGCCTCTTGGTAGATATGCTCATCCAAGCCTCTGCCCAGCGTGTTATATACTTCCATCGCTACGCCCACTACATCGTACATGTCTCTATACTCCTGCCTTGTCATATTTATCTCAATTAGTGCTAAACATTTCTCCCAATTAGTGAATTATATTTCTCACAATTAGTGAATTATATTTCTCACAATTAGTGTAAAATATTTCTCACAATTAGTGAATTATATTTATCACAATTAGTGAATTATATTTCTCACAATTAGTGTAAAATATTTCTCACAATTAGTGTAAAATATTTCTCACAATTAGTGAATTATATTTATCCCAATTAGTGAATTATATTTATCACAATTAGTGAATTATATTTATCACAATTTGTGTAAAATATTTCTCACAATTAGTGTTTCTGTCCTTTCTGTCCGTAGTAGGCGTTTGGTCCGTGTTTGCGGTTGTAGTGTTTCTCCACCAGCAGTGGGTTCATTGTGGTGTTGGGGTTGACCGCGAACGACACGAAGGCCATCTTTGCGCACTGTTCCATCACCTTGGCGTTATAGACGGCGTTGTCGGGCGAGGTGCCCCACGAGAACGGTCCGTGGTTTTTCACCAGCACAGCCGGTGTATGGTCGGGGTTTATCTTGCGTCGGTTCAGTATCTCATCGACGATGACGTTACCCGTTTCCAGTTCATACTGCCCTTCCACCTCGGCCTTGGTCATGTCGCGTGTGCATGGTATGTCCTTGTAGAAATAGTCGGCATGTGTGGTTCCGATGTTTGGGATGTCGCGTCCGGCCTGTGCGAAGGCGGTAGCGTAGGTTGAGTGAGTATGTACCACGCCTTGGATGTTGGGGAAGGCCTTGTAGAGTACGAGGTGTGTGGGAGTGTCAGACGAGGGGTTGAGTTCTCCTTCGACGACCTTACCTGTTTCGAGGTCCACCACCACCATGTCCTCGGCTTTCATGTCGTCGTAGCTCACGCCCGAGGGTTTGATTACTACCAGGCCTTTCTCGCGGTCGATGCCCGAGACGTTGCCCCAGGTGAAGATGACCAGTCCCTGTTTCACCAGGTCCAGGTTAGCTTTGAATACTTTCTGTTTCAGTTCTTCTAACATAATCTTGTCGTTTTGTTTCCGTTCCTCCGTCTGCCCATGATGTGGGCAGACGGAAGAGCTTGTTCACAGTTTAAAGTTAGGGTCTTCGTTATAGAGATTTTTGTTGAAGCGGTAGAGAGCCGCTCCGCGTTTTGACGAGAGCTTGTCAATCTGGTCCGTCTTCTCAATGAAGTCCAGTTCTTTCACTTTTTTGCGGAAGTTGCGTTTGTCCAATTCCTCCCCCATGACAGCCTCATAGAGTGTTTGCAGCTGTGTGAGTGTGAACAACTCTGGCAGCAGGCTGAAGCCAAT
Organism: Prevotella sp.; assembly: GCA_024680755.1. Lineage (GTDB taxonomy): Bacteria > Bacteroidota > Bacteroidia > Bacteroidales > Bacteroidaceae > Prevotella. The sequence goes on from JAILBT010000001.1 coordinate 4,587, forward strand.
GGGTTCGATTCGTATCTGCCTTCTCATCCGTGCGAGGGCCATGAAGACCATGTCGCGGTGGTCGCCATAGAGCAGGGGCAGCTGTTTGATGTCCACCCACTCCACCTCATGTTTCCTGAGCAAGTTGCGGTCGTAGTCGGCCACGTTTATCAATGCATAGTATGCCACCGAGATGACACGCTCACCCGGGTCTCGATCCACTCGTCCGAAAGCCCCCACTTGCTGCATGTAGATGTCTGTCAGCCCCGTGAGTTTCTCGAGTGTGCGTGTAGCCGCAGCGTCCAAGCTCTCATTCTCACGCACGAAGCCACCATATAGACTCCATTGTCCGCGTCCGGGATCCATCTTTCGTTTTCCTATCAGCAGTCGCAGTTGACCTTCCTCGAAGCCGAAGACGATGCAGTCAACCGCCACCAGCAACGGGACGTAGTCGTTATAGAATGTGGTCACAGCTTTATACATTAATATATATACATGCAGGATTGAAAATTGAAGGCCAGCTCTTTTGTACAGTGTGCAGTCTCTTCAATTTTCAATCCTCTGAATGTTTTTACCAGAAATAGGCATAGAAGCAGGCGCACAGGCCAACCACTACGAGAGTGCCCACGACATCCCAGACGCCCCAGCTCTCGCGTATGCTCTTCTTGAAATCGGCCGAGAAGGTTATGGCATCGACCTGCGCCTTAGTGGGTGCGGGTGTGAAGCAGCTCACCACCACCATCAGACAGATGATGAACACGAGCAGCCAGCACTCGAAGATGAGCCAGTTGGTCTGCCAGAACCAGGTGGTGTTCTGCCAGAAGGCACCGTCCATAGCGGCTTTGCCCGAGTCGGTGATGACGTTTGTGACCAGGCGCACCATGCCGACACAGAAGCCGCCGATGAGTCCCCATTCGCCTGCCTTGGGCGTGATCTTCTTCGAGAAGATGCCCAGTGTGAACACTGCCACCATAGCCGGAGCGATGAGCGACTGTATGTCCTGCAGATAGCTGTACAGGTTACCCATAGACATCATCACGGGCATCCAGGCCAGGCCGAGCAGCACGACGACGACAGTGGCCATACGTCCGACGAACACATAGTGTGCCTCACTCATGCCCTTCTTCATGGGCTTGTAGAAGTCCTCGGTGAACAGTGTTGCGCAGCTATTGAAGAATGCGGCCAGCGAAGCCACCAGGGCACATACGAAGCCGATTGTCACTATACCCTTGATACCGGCAGGCAGGATGTTCTTCACCATCATAGCAAATGCGCCGTCGGTTGACTCGTGATTTGTGATGTCCATCACGATGCCGCTATCAGGGTTCTGCGACAGAGCGTATGCAATCATTCCGGGGATAAGGAACATGAAGCAGGGCAGAATCTTGAAGAAGCCGGCAGCTATGGTGCCACGGCGTGCGCGAGCAATGACGGCGGCATTGTCCTCGCCCGGCACCTGTCCGAGCACACGCTGCACGATGTGCTGGTCAGTACACCAGTACCAGAAGCCAATGATGGAAGCTCCGAGGAACACCACATAACCGGGGAACTGCGGGTACATCGGGTCGCCCGGGTCGGTGTGGAACATGTGTGTGGTGCCATAGCCCTCGTGGGCCGCGTTGCAGATGGCCATCATGTTGGACCAGCCCGCCGAGACGCTGCCGTCGCCCAGGGCCGACAGTCCGAGGAAGAGCACGAGGAACGAGCCGATGATGAGTATGGGTGTCTGTATGGTCGACAGTGTCATCACGCCTTTCATGCCGCCGAACACCGTGAACACGGCTGTGATGGCTATCAGGCCTATGGCGCCATACCAGAAAGGTATGCCGAGCAGATACTTGAAGAAGATACCGCCTGTGAAGGCTGTCACGCTGACCTTTGTCAGCACGTATGCCACGAGTGTGATGATGCTGAGCCACGAGCCGGTGCGCTGTGTGTAGCGGAACTTGAGGAAGTCGGGCATGGTTATGATCTTGCCCATCTTTGTGATAAGCAGCTGATAGAAGGGCACGAAGAGCCAGCCCAGGATGAGTATCATCCAGCCCTGCATCTCCCAGTGGGCCATGCCCACTCCGTCTTTTGCGCCGGTGCCGGCCAGACCCACCAGGTGCTCCGAGCCGATGTTGGCAGCAAAGATAGCCATGCCGATGACATACCAGGGCTCGCCCTTACCGAAAAGGTATGCCGACGAGTCTTCGCCCTGCTGGGCTTTCTTGTCCTTCCAGATGGCATACCATACGGCAGCCACCACTCCTAACAGGCCGACCACAAGCACTGTCCAGTCGAGCCAGATAAATTCATGTGAACTCCAGTTCATAATTCAGCCCCCCTTTTGTCCCTTTAGGGGAAGACCTTGACGGGGGCAAGGGTCTCTTGGTTAAAGATTAATGATTAATGTCTGTTTGGATTTCATTTCACGCTGAACTTATAGGCAGCGTGGCTGTAGTAGGGCTTCTCGGGTGTCACGACGGGACTTGCCCATTCGGGATGGTTTGGCGAGTCGGGATATTTCTGGCTTTCCAGGCACACGCTGACGTGCTGAGGATATTTCTTGCCCAGTTTGCGCACGATGTTCTCTTCGCCTCCCACGCCCTGGAAGTTTCCGCTATACACCTGCACTCCGGGTTCGTTGGTGTACATCTCCATGAAGATACCGCTGCGTGGCGAATAGAGCGAGGCACACACCTGCGTGTCGTCGCCCTTGGTGTTGAGGCACCAGTTGTGGTCGTATCCGTGGGCATTCTTTGTCTGGTAGTATTCCGACTTGATGCTGTCTCCCACGGCATGCGGCTTGCGGAAGTCCATTGGCGTGCCTTCTACCGGCAGTATCTTTCCTGTGGGCATATAGCTGAAGTCTGCCTCGGTGAAGTAGTCGGCGTTGACATAGAGCACCTGGTCGTAGGCGGGGTTCTCCAGGTCGCCGCTCAGGTTGTAGTAGTTGTGGTTGGTCTGGTTGACGATGGTGGGCTGGTCGGTGGTAGCCTCCCATGTAATGTCGAGCACGTTGTCGGCCGTCACCTTATAGGTAGTGATGGCTGTCACGTTGCCGGGGAAGCCGTTTTCTCCGTCGGCAGCCTTTATCTGCAGCTTGAGCAGCGAGTCGTTGGCCTCTATCACGCTATATACTTGGTTCATCCATCCCGTGGCACCGCCGCCGTGCAGGCAGTGTATGCGGGTGTCGCCCTCGTGCGGGTCGTTCTGGCGCAGTTGGTAGGTTTTGCCGTTCAGCTTGAATTTTCCGTCGCAGATGCGGTTGGCATAGCGTCCCACGCTCGACCCATAGTCGGTGGGCGAATTGAGCGTATCGGCATACTGGGCGATGTTGTCGAAGCCCAACACCACGTCCGTAGGCTTGCCGTTGCGGTCGGGCACGACGAGCGAGACTATGCGTCCGCCATAGTTGGTTACGCACACCTCCATGCCTTTGTCGTTCTTCAGCGTGTAGAGCTTCACGCTGTCGCCGCGAATGATGGTGTCAAACTTGACCGGATCGAGTCCCGAAGCGGTCAGCTGTGACTCGGGCTGGACAGAGCCTCCGCCACATGCTGTCAGCAGGGCAGTGCCTGCAGCCAGCGAGAAGAAAATACCTTTTTGGGCTTTCATTTTGTTTATTTAGGTTAGAAATTAATGTAGTATTGGCGCGCTGTACAAAGCAAGTAGAAGCGGTGGTATTGTCCGCTCTTCGGATTTCGGGTGTAAAATTACATCTTTTTTTACAAACACAAATCAATTTCACGAAAAATTTACTTATTTTTTTATTTCAACCCTTTTTGCACACATGCAGCAATTGTGCAAAGTCAATTCTTTTATGATATCTTGCATTTTTTCGTGGCCGTATTTTTGCCTTTTCACTTAGTTTGCGTACCTTTGCAGATGAAAAATTGTGGTGTCGTAAGTAGCGTCAGACGCGTCTGACAAACGCGACATGCTGCGTTGTTGCATCACTGCATATTGAACCGAAGTTACCACTGTAAGTATATATGAAGATAGGTATAATAGTTGCGATGGACAAAGAGCTTGAGCAGCTCCGTGAGGTTGTAGCCGGCGGCAGCCGGCGTAACAGCATTGTGCTTCAGAAGTGCGGCATAGGCAAGGTAAACTCTGCCATAGGTGCCATGCGGATGATTGATGCCCATCACCCTGACCTGATTATTTCCAGCGGGTGTGCCGGCGGTGCGTCCGATTGTCTGCACATAGGCTCCCTGGTAGTTGGCAGCGCCGTGGCATACCACGATGTCTATTGTGGTCCGGAGACAGCCGCCGGCCAGGTGCAGGGTTTGCCCGCACGCTATGATGCTCCGTCCGAGCTGGTGGCAAAGGCCACCGAGATAGGTGCCGTGGCGGGGCTGATAGCCAGTGGCGACTGGTTTGTGACAGGTGCGTCAGAGATGCTTGCCGTGAAACGCAGGCAGCCGGAGGCCATCGCCGTCGATATGGAGAGCTGCTCCATTGCACAGGTGTGTTATCTGAAAAACGTGCCTTTCCTCTCGCTGCGTATCATCAGCGACCTGCCCCTCTCGGACAACAACACCCAGCAGTATCACGACTTTTGGGCGCAGATGGCAAACGGTTCGTTCGAGGCCACCAAGTCATTCCTTGCGCAGCTGTAATCCTCACACAACGTGACAAAAACAGAGACAATGGAGACTATACCCAGTTTCACCATCGACCACGAGCGTCTGCTTCGGGGCATCTATGTGAGCCGCCGCGACGCTGTGGGCGGCGACATAGTGACGACCTTCGACGTGCGCATGAAGGAGCCCAACCGCGAGCCGACGCTGCACCAGGGCGCTCTGCACACCATTGAGCACCTGGCAGCCACCTACCTGCGCAACGACCCACAATGGCGCGACAGCATTATCTACTGGGGGCCTATGGGCTGCCTGACAGGTTGCTACCTGCTCATGCGGGGCAAGCTGCAACCGACCGACATACTGCCACTGCTGCAACGCTGTTTCAGCTTCATAGCCGATTATAGCGGCGAAATACCAGGAGCGGCGCCACGCGATTGTGGCAACTACCTGTTGCACGACCTGCCCATGGCAAGGTTTGAGGCAAAGAAATATCTCAACGAGGTGCTGCTACAGATGACAGACAGGAACATGACATACCCGGACTGAGAAAAGACAATCCCGCTGCGGCGGGATTGTCTTGTTTTATTTCACGAACTGGAACAAATGTACTCACGGCCATCATGTCACAGTTGCGGCGTAATATATGCCCCGCCAAGGTACAAAACAGGCCCCGCCAAGGTGCAAGACAGGCTCCGCCAAGGTACAAAACAGGCCCGCTCAGGGTTTTTGGCTACAGGCGAAAGGCCTTTCGCCTGTAGCCGAAAGGCCTTTCGCCTGTAGCCGAAAAGCCTTTCGCCTGTAGGCAAAAACCTGACACACTCCCGGTAGGGGCAGACAACACTGAAACCGCACAGCATGTAATAGAATGTCAAATAAAACAGAGTTAAATGAAAAGGCCCTGTGTCGGGAGGAGAAAAAAAAAGGGCCGATTGTTGCATGTAATAAAAAAAGTTTCGTAACTTTGCAGCACATTATATACTATAGTTACAAAATAAGCGGATGAACGCTAATATTTTAGTATCCTAAGTCAATCGACAGCCAAGGAAAGATGAACACCATTAACACAAATGCCGCACAGCAGCCAGGCACGCTGTCGCGCCAGCGTCAGATAGAGTCTGCCCCCACCCCACCCCAGCCCTCAGCCGAACAATTCTCTGTCGTGCAGCAGGAGTCTGAACAGCAGGCCGCAGCCATGCAGTGTCCATATTGCGGCGCAGAGGTAGAGGCCGGTGCCGACCTGTGCGAGCTGTGCCACCACTATATACGCAAAGACATCTGCTCCTTCTGTGGCGCCCCGATGGACGGCTCGGCCTCGTTCTGTGCCGAGTGTGGCTCGCCCAAGGCCGGCATAGTATGTCCTGTGTGCCACACGCTGAACGAGTTCAGCTTCTGCAAGCAGTGTGGCACCCCTCTGACGGAAGAGGCCACCAAGACGCTGCAGCATGTAAAGGACATGCCCGAATATCGCGAGATGTCGCGCATAGCGTCCGACCTGCTTGAGCTGGACATGCAGCGCGTGACCACATCGTCGCGCGACGAGCTGCGCGTGTCGCAGGCCGATCAGCTGCGGCGACATGTGCTTGAGTTGCTGGCCATGGACAGCGGCAAGCCCGCGCCGGCACAAAGCGTTCCCCCACGCGCCCTGTACAGCAAGGAGGAGCTTCAGGCCGTGAAAGCCGAGAAGGAGCAACGCTTGGCACAGCTGCTACAACAGCTGGCAGCCCGGCCACAGCCGCGCCACGCACAGGCGCGCACATACGCCCTGGCCACCAAGCCCAGGGGCATACGGCTGGCATGGCAATGCGACTGGAAGCACGCCCTGCACAGCAGTCCATGCGGCTGCGCCAAGCCCAACCTTGGAGGAAAATGGGTGCTGCTGGGACGCAACAGCTCTACACACGACGACAAATAAACACAGAAACGAAAGCCGACAAGCTGACAACAGATGAACGACAACAACGACAAGACCAAACGCATGACCTCGGCCACGCCCGCAGCACATGCCACAGACTCAACGCTGAGGCCAGAAGCTCCCGGACAAAGCATGTCGATGGTAGCCGGAAGCGGTGCAGCAGACGGCACGCTGCGGCCCGGTGGCATGATGGACCAGATGGCCACACCAAAAGAGAAGAAGCAAGCCACCAACATTTTCTGGCTGAAAGGACTACGCTACAACCTACAGAGAATAATCTCGCAGGGCAGCGGCGAGGGCGACGTGTTTCTGGTCAGAGGCGAAGATCGGCAGGACGACGAGATACTGAAGGTATATTACCCCTCGTTCGACGTCAACAAAGACCTTCAGAAAGCCATACACTCGATGCACTGCGAGTTCGTGATTGACCTGCGCGACTTTGGCAAGACCTACGTTGACGGCAAGATGCGCAACTACGAGCTGATGGAATACATGCAGGGCGGCACATTGCAAGAATATGAGCTGGGCGGCGACATGCAAGCCTTCAGACGTATCACGCTGCAGGCGGCAGGTGCCATGGCCTACTGCCATAAGCTGGGTGTGCTGCACAAGGACATCAAGCCGGCCAACTTCTTTTTCCGCGACAAAGAGCACACACAGCTCGTGCTGGGCGATTTCGGCATATCGTCGATAGCAGCGGCTGGCACCACTGCCCACCGCACCACACAGGCACGCACACCAATCTTTGCCGCACCCGAGATGTATGCAGACGTGATCGACGGCGTGGTTGATGTCACACCGGCAGCCGACTTCTACTCGCTCGGCATGACCCTCTTCACACTCTGGCTGGGCGAGACACCGCTCAACGCCAACGAGCGCATCATGATGAGGCAGAAGAACGAGGGCCGGCTGCCACGTCTGGGCGAGCTGCCCGACAACGTCAGACATCTGGTGCAGGGACTGACGGCCGTAAACGCACAGACCAGATGGGGCTATGAGGAGGTGGAACGATGGTTCAAGGGCGAGAACGTCAAGGTTGATATCTCGTCGCCATACCTCAAGTATAAGAGCTTCATCATGGACCCCGACCGCAACCAGGTGGCCGACAACGTGCAGGAGCTTGTGCCCATGCTGGCCGACAATGAGCGGCTGGCCACACAGTACCTGTATAACGGGCGCATCAAGGGCTGGCTCGAGGAGTGCGGCAACCAGAAGCTGGCCACCATCGTGGGCGACATTGTGACACGCCGCTACCCCGACGACCAGCACGCCGGACTGTGGGCAGCTATCTACGCCATGGCACCCGACCGGCCATACAGCGACATCAAGGGCAACAAGTGCAGCAGCGTACACGAGGTGGCGCTGAGCGTCATGGCCTACTGGGAGGAATATGCGCTACTGATGCGCCAGCCCAACAACGAGGTTTTTCTGTATCTTGAGGCTCACGCACGCTGCGACATGCGGCAGCTGCGCTCCTATTTCACAGGCGATGCTCCCACACGCCACGACATGCTGACGAGCGTCATGAAGGCCGTCTATGAGATGGACCCCGACATGCCGTTCCTGATGAACCGTCCGTCGGGCACGATAGAACAGATAGCGCTGGCCTTCGGCTCGGGCGAGATGAACGACGACGAATGGCAGAGCCTGTGCGACGGCCGACTGCTGGCCTGGGTGCACAGCCACTCGGACCAGATGGCCTGCGAACAGCTGCGACTGCTGACCGAAGGCAAGCCTTACACCAGGAACCTGGCATATCAGGTGCTGTACAACATGGACCGCAAGGCCGCATACGACCTGCAAGACGTGAACACGCCCGAGCGACTGGGACGCTACATTGAGCAGAGGCTGCAGCGGCTGCAGTATGCCTCGGAGCAGGAGGTGGCTGACGCGCTGACCGACCTGACCGACCTGAAAGGACGGCTGGCCTACTGGCTCGAACTGCGCGGATGGAACGACCTGTTGGCCGACCACCGCAACACCTTCGACATGACGAGCCGCGAAAACCGCGAGCGGCTGGGAGCCTACGACCTGCTGACGGCCAGCTACCGCTTCACCCGACAGCTGGGGTGCGACCCCGCCTACCGTCTCAAAGACGGACAGCTCCTGACCGACGGCCGGCACATGGAGCACAGACTTGACAGTCAGCGACGCCAACTGCTGGACGAACAGCGCAAAGGGTCGCTGGCGCAGTGGCTGGCATGTTATTTCCACGAAGACCCGACGCGCGACTTCAGCCAGCCCTATAGCTACGAAAACGAGCTGGTGGCGTGGCTCACAGTGCTGGGACAGATAGACCCGGCCAACCACTACTACAAACGCTATGTGGAGGCACGCGACGAGACGGCAGCTCGCATAACACAGGTGAAGGACGCGTGGAAAACAGCCCGACGCCAGCAGCTCTCATGGCAGGGCATGTTCTACGCTCTCTGCGTGGCGTGGATGGTCGTGGTGCTCTATTTCGGCATCAGCCACCCGCAGCAGGTGCTCGACCGCTGGCTCTACACCATAGTGCTGCCGCTGGGCACCACCACGGGCATCATCGCCACCACAAGAGCATATTTCAAGGGCTACGGAGCCATGCTGTCGTTCCTGGCCGGACTGGCCTTCGGCGCGACAAGCTATCTCGTGGTGCTGACTATGCAGTGGACACAGACGCACTTTCCGGGCATGATGAAAGCAGTGGTGGCGGTCATCACATTAATATATATAGGCATTTGCCACCTGAGCAGCTTCAAGGGCGAGAGCAAGACCGACAAGCAACTGGTAGATAGCGTGCTGCAAGACGATGTCAAATCGACCCTGATAGAACCGCTGGTATATACCTTCAAACAGCGTTCGTTCAAGTTCAAAGGCTCAAAGTTCACGCTGCTCGACGATGCCTCAAACCAGATAGAGAGCTACAAAGGAGAGTCGATGATACACTACATGCTGTGGTCGCTGCTCGTGATAGTCATGCTGGTGACACGCTTCGTGGCGCCAAAGATGTTCTGACGGTGGCCCTACAGAATCATGTGACACAACAAGAAAGCACTCTCAACACTTTTTCCACAACTATAGAGCGATGCAATGCGAACATTGTAACAGAGAGAACCGACCGTCGGCGAAGTTCTGCAAATGGTGTGGCAAGCCCATGCCGGTGAAGAACCCGTTGGACGACATTATCGGCATGGACGACGTCAAGCAGCAGTTGCAAGGCATTCAGAACACCTACACCTTCCTGCAGTCGCGCCAGAACGTGCCCAACATACGCCTGAGCGTCAACTCAATCATCATAGGCGACACAGGCACCGGCAAAACGATGCTGGCCGAGGTGTTGCGCGACTTTCTCTTCAACGCACACATACTGGAGAAGCAACTGGTCACTATGGTCGATGCCGTGGACTTCCAGCGCTTCGTAGATAAATGGGACGAGAACATCGAGAAGGCACGCGGCGGACTGCTCTTCTTCGACAACGTGCAGAAGTTGTTGCCCGACCGCTACAGCAACCAGGTGAACCCGCTGGACAAGCTGTTTGTCGAAATGGACAAATGGCGCGACGACCCTGTAGTCATGATGGCCGGACTGCCCAAGGGCCTGGAAGACTTTCTCGAACAGAACCCCGCTGTGAAGAACCGCTTCAAGTACATCTTCCGCCTGCCCACGCCGTCGGCCAGCGACCTGCTGGCCATAACCCGGCAGCAGATGCACCAGACATACGCCATCGACGATTTCACACCCGAGGCCGAAGACCAGTTGCTGCGATATTTCAAATACCAGCTGAAGACCAAAGACGACACCTTCGGCAATGCTCACCTGGCCGTACAGACTGCCGAAGACATCTTTGCCGCCTTCCTGCAGCGAGGCATTGACGACAACGGTATAAAGAAATGCGACATTCGCGGCTATGTGCCCGAAGAGCGCTCGCTGGACGACATACTGGGCGACATGGACCTCTTCATCGGCATGGACGAGGTGAAGAAAGCCGTCAGGGAGATAGCATACACGGTGCAGAGCGCCATGCAGCGACAGCAACGCGGCATAGGCTCCGAGCAGAAGCCGTCGATGCACATCGTGCTGACCGGCAATCCCGGCACCGGCAAAACCACCATTGCCCGCAAGCTGGGCGAGATACTGGCGGCGATAGGCTATCTCGACAGCGGACATGTGGTGGAGGTAGATCGCGCCAAGATGATAAGCCCCTACCAGGGCGAGACGCCCAAGGTGGTCAACCAGCTGTGCGACAAGGCCATGGGAGGACTACTCTTCGTCGATGAGGCTTACACCCTGGCACCCGTGAGCGAGAGCGGCGAACGCGACAAGCAGGGGGCCGAGGCGCTCGAGACGCTGATGAAGCGCATGGAGGACGACCGCGACAAGTTTGTGGTCGTGGCCGCCGGATACAGGCAGGAGATGGACAACCTGTTCAGAATCAATCCCGGCATGAAGAGCCGCTTCACCTATTTCCTCAATATCGAGGACTACACACCCGAACAGCTCTTCCTCATCATGCTGTCGTTTGCCAGGGAGAAGAAATACATCTTCTCGCCTCAGGCCGAGGCCAAGGCCAAGCTGTGCATACGCTCCATGTACGACAGCCGCGACAAGAATTTTGCCAACGGGCGTGCCATGCGCCAGCTGTTTGAGCAGATCACCAAGCGCCAGGCCACGCGCCTGCAGGCCGTGGATATGGCCACCGTGAGCAACGACCAGCTGATGACCATCGAAGAAGAGGACATACCATACGAGGCCCCGCAGCAGGTCAACATAGACGACTGCCTCAAGCAGCTCGACGGCATGGTGGGACTGGCCAACGTGAAAAAAGAGATACGCTCGCTGGCTTCCTTCCTCAACCTGCAGGTCATGCGCGGCGAGACTAACACCTTCCAGGGCAAACACTACGTCTTCACCGGCAACCCGGGCACAGGCAAGACTACCGTGGCACGTATCATGGCCGATGTGTTCCGCTCGCTCGGCATAGTGGCCCGCGGACAGCTCATCGAGGCAGACAGAGCAAAACTGGTGGCCGGATTTGCCGGACAGACAGCCATCAAGACCAACCAGCTGGTGGATCAGGCACTGGGCGGGGTGCTCTTCATCGACGAGGCATACACACTCAAGCAGAGCGACAACGACAGCTTCGGGGCAGAAGCCATCGACACACTGCTGAAGAGACTGGAAGACGACCGCGGCAAATTCGTCTGTATCGTGGCCGGATACACAGACCAGATGCAGGACTTCATCGACACCAACCCGGGCCTGAAGAGCCGCTTCACGCAGACTATACACTTCGACGACTACACACCGGACGAGCTGACGCAGATCTTCCTCAACATGGCTGCGGGCAAGCGATACACCCTCGACAGCGACACATCTGCCGCCGTGAAACGCATGTTTGAACAACTCTACCTGCGGCGCGACAAGAATTTCGGCAATGCCCGCGAGGCACGCCGGCTGTTCGACCTGACCATCGAACGACAGAGCCAGCGGCTGATGAAGAGCATCGACCAGACGGCTATGACCACCGACGACATGTATCGCATAACAGCCGACGACCTGCCAGCCGGACGCGAAGAAAGCGCACGGCCGCTGGAAGACGTGCTGCAAGAGCTGGACAACTTCATCGGCATGGCACAGGTGAAGAACTTCATCAGGCGTCTGGCCGTGCAAAGCATGTTCATGAAGCAGAGAGCCGCGGCGGGAGCCGGCAGCGTGCAACAGATGGCCATGAACTTCACCCTGACGGGCAATCCCGGCACGGGCAAGACATCAATAGCCCGAAAGATGGGCGAGGTGCTGCAGGCCATCGATGTTCTGCCTACGGCACGCGTCATAGAGGCCAGCCGAGCTACGCTGGTGGGCAAGTACATGGGAGAAACGCCAAAGATAGTGAACAAGATGTGCGACAAGGCAATGGGGGGCATACTCTTCATCGACGAGGCATACACACTGACCGACCAGAACGACCAGTACGGACAGGAAGCCGTTGACACACTGATGAAACGCATGGAAGACGACAGGGGTAAGTTTGTCGTCATTGCTGCGGGATACAAGGACAAAATGGACGAGTTCATGCAGGCTAACGCAGGACTGGCAAGCCGCTTCACACATCATCTGCACATCGACGACTACACCGAAGACGAACTGTTGCAGATATACAAGACAATGGCTGAGAAAGAACAGTATGTGCTGCAAGCGGCAGCAGAGTTCAAGCTCATGGAGACAATTTACAGCATGGTGGAAAACAAGGACGAAAGCTTCGGCAACGCACGCGAAATGCGCAACCTGCTGGACCAGACCGTGCAGCAACTGTCGCAGCGAGTGGCCATGATGCCGCCTGGCGAGGTCACAAAAGAGACATACCAGACCATAACGCCAGAAGACATACCATCCATCAACCGATGGACTTAGTGAACGGCTGGAAGGAGATGTGGAGATGAGGAGATGAGGAGATGAGGAGATGTGGAGACGAGGAGATGTGGAGATGAGGAGATGAGGAGATGAGGAGATTAGGAGATTAGGAGATTAGAAGGAGTAAAACAGTAAATGGTAAACTACTGATGTACCACTAATCAGAAAGTTGTAAACATAGTATAATCGTAACTAAAAAATAATGATAGTTTGTCCGAATTGTAAAGAGGAGATAGACGACAACTCGCGCTTCTGCGACCAGTGTGGACAGCAGCTGCTGTTCTGCACGCGCTGCGGACGTGTGGGGCTGGGCCGACGCTGCACACACTGCGGAGGCGAGATGTGCGAAATGTCTGAGGGCGACGCCATGGCCACCACCATCCACTCCATGCCCCTGCTCATTCTGCAAAACGGTTCGCTCGGCCTCAGCCTCGTGGGCGAGAACCAGGCCGTCATAGGACGAAAGCAGGGACCCTACGCCCAGCAACTGGCCGCACAGGGGTATATCTCGGGCACACACGCCCAGCTGAGATACCATGCCGACAGGGGCTGGTGCATCGTGGACCTCGGCTCGAGCAACGGGACGCGCGTCTCGGGCCGACAGCTGGAACCCGACGTGGAAGAGACGCTCAAGAGCGGCGACATCGTTGCCCTGGCAAACGTAGAACTACAAGTAAACATCAAATGAAACTGAACATATCGGCAGCCAGCAGCGTGGGCTGCGTTAGAGAGAACAACGAAGATATGATACTGGTCAGCGGAGCCTTCGTGCGCGACGGCCAATACCATGCGGTGATTGACACCGAACAGCGAGACAGACTCATACTGGCCCTATGCGACGGCATGGGAGGACACAACGCCGGCGAGGTGGCGTCAAGCCAGACGCTACACAACCTGCAATACTTCTTCGGCGACATGCCGGCACGAATGTCGGCAGAACAGCTCGTAGAGATGATGAAGCAATGGCTCGACAGCATATCGGGCATCATCAACTCGAGGGGACTGGCAGACCCGACAATGGCACAGATGGGCACCACACTCGTGGCACTGGCCTACTATGCCGGACACTACCTGTGGTTCAACTGCGGCGACTCGCGACTGTATCTGCTGAAAGACCAACAGCTCACACAGCTCACACGAGACCACTCGCTGTCGAACATGCTGGGCTACAAACAACACTCGAACGTGATAGTCAACTGCATAGGCGGCGGAGAACAACATGCCTACTTCGACACACAGGAGATAACGGACCATGTGACACCGGGGAGCATACTGCTGCTGTGCAGCGACGGACTGACAGACGAGGTCTCCGACGACAAGATTGCCGACATGCTGATGACCGGAGCCAACGCCGACGACCTGTGCCAGGCTGCATGCCAGGCAGGGGGCATAGACAACGTGTCGTGCTGCCTGATAAGGGTGGAGCAATAAACTGTGACAAAGAAACAGATGAATACCAACACAACAAAACAAGCAACATGACAAAAGCTTTTATCCACACTCTTGCACAAAGCCTGGCGCTGACCGTAGCCACACTAATGCTGACCGCCTCGTGCGGCGGAAACAACAATAGCCAAAACAACACAAACGGTAATAACAACACAAACACAAACATCAACAATTCAAAACAAATGAAAACACTATTCGATTTCACTGTCAAGGACAGGAAGAACAATGACGTGCGTCTGAGCGGCTATGCCAACGAAGTGATTCTCGTGGTCAACACAGCCACCAAGTGCGGCTTCACGCCGCAGTATGAAGAGCTGGAGGCGCTCTACAAGAAATACCACTCGCAGGGCTTCGAGATACTCGATTTCCCCTGCAACCAGTTCGGACAGCAGGCACCGGGAACCGACGAGTCGATACACGATTTCTGTAAGCTGACCTACGGCACAGACTTCCCGCAGTTCAAGAAGGTGAAGGTCAACGGCGACGATGCCGACGAGCTGTTCAAGTGGCTGAAGAGCCAGAAAGGCTTTGCCGGCTGGAACATGGAGCACCCCATAGCCCCTATCCTGGACAAGATGCTCAGCGAGGCTGACCCCAACTACAAAGAGTCGCCTGACATCAAGTGGAACTTCACCAAATTCCTGATATCAAAGAAGGGACTGGTGGTGGCACGCTTCGAGCCCACCGAAGACATTGCCGTGATAGAGAAGATGGTAGAGGCAGAGCTGAACAAGTGAACTGGCTATGGAGAAAACCAAATGTCTCATCATAGGCTCGGGACCTGCCGGCTATACGGCAGCCATCTATGCAGCCCGGGCTAACCTGAAACCCGTGGAATACTGCGGACAGCAGCCCGGCGGACAGCTCACTCAGACTACCACGGTAGAGAATTTCCCCGGCTATCCCGACGGTGTGGAAGGCACACAGATGATGGAAGACCTGCGCCAGCAAGCTGCCAACGTGGGAGCCGACATACGCACGGGCTCCATCGTCGAGGCAGACCTGTCGGCACAGCCATATCGCTTCAAGGCCGACGACGGCGCAGAGATAGAAGCCGAGACCGTCATCATTGCCACCGGAGCCACGGCAAAATACTTAGGACTGCCCGACGAGAAGAAATACAATGGCATGGGCGTGTCAGCCTGCGCCACATGCGACGGCTTCTTCTATCGCAAGCGCACCGTGGCGGTCGTGGGCGGTGGCGACACGGCCTGCGAAGACGCTCTCTATCTGAGCCACCTGGCCAAGAAGGTGTACATGATCGTGAGGAAGCCATACCTGCGTGCCTCAAAGGTCATGCAGCAGCGCGTCATGGAGGCCGAGAACATCGAGGTGCTGTTTGAGCACAACACGCTCGGACTATACGGCGAAGACGGAGTGGAAGGTGCCCACCTGGTGAAGCGCAAGGGCGAGACCGACGAACAGATGGTGGACATCGCCATTGACGGCTTCTTCCTGGCCATAGGCCATAAGCCCAACACCGAGCTGTTCGACAAATGGCTGGACACCGACGAAGCAGGGTACCTGAAGAAGCAAGACGGGCGCCCGCTGACGAAGCTGCCAGGCGTGTTCGTGGCCGGCGATGTGGCCGACCCTATCTACCGGCAGGCCATCACGGCTGCCGGCAGCGGCTGCCAGGCTGCAATCGAGGCAGAGCGATACCTGAACCAACGATAAGCAAGGATAGGCAAAGAAACAAATCCCAGTCAGCTCGGAGGCTGACCGGGATTTTGATGTCTTCGCCCGACATGGGCATAATCTAACGGGGCAAGTCACGAGCGCGGCCTGATAGCGGCAAGCGAACAGCCAAAGACAAGGCGCCATGGCCGAAAATCTCTTTAGTCTGATAAAACATACTCCGCTTACTCCATGTCCTCTGTGGTAGAAAAAAACGGCAAGCTTGAGAAGCTTGAACAATTAAAAAAAAGTGCATTACTCTTGCTCATTTCATAATAATTGTGTAATTTTGCCGCCACACAACAAGAAAGAAACTTTTGGTGATGACTTTCGAGGAAAAGCTCATTGCCCGCAACTCGTCGGACGCATGGGGCACGAGCCACGACTACACCGCGGCAATAAGCCACGGAAACACAACGATGCGCATAGGTACAGCCATATTCATACTGAAAAGGCAATAAAAAAGAATAGCATCACGTTTCATATATATAGATTAATGTACTAGAACAATGGTAGAAAGCAAAGAAAACGACGTGATAGATGTAGGACGACTGATAAAAAAGATATGGGCCAGACGCAAACTGTTCTTCTACAGGGTGTGGCCCATCACCTTCGTATTGGCCAGCCTCTACATAGTCTGCATACCACGCTACTATAACTCAGAAGCAAAGCTGGCCCCCGAGATGGCAGTGGGCATAGACATGGCAGGAGTGAACTCGCTGGCTTCGTCATTCGGATTCGACCTGGGAAACATGCAGAGCACAGACGCCATAAACCCCATGCTCTACCCTGACCTAATGGAGGACAACGGGTTCGTAACGTCGCTCTTCACCATTCGTGTTAAAACCGCCGACGGAGAAACAGACACCGATTACTACGACTACCTGAAGAATTACCAGAAACGGCCCTGGTGGGGAAACATGATCAAAGCAGTAACGAAAGCCATAAAGTCGCTGCTACCGAAGAAGAAAACGGCTGGGCCGGCAAATGACAGCGAAAAGTCGCCATACTGGCTCTCAGAAGAGGAAAACAGTGTGGCAGAGACAGTGAGGGGAAACATAAAAGTGAGCCTCAACGAGAAAACAGGCATCATCACAGTGAAGACAACGTCGCAAGACCCACTGGTGGCAAGGATTCTGGCAGACTCAGTTCAGATACGGCTACAGCAGTTTATCACCAGATACCGCACCAACAAAGCACGAATAGACGTGGAGCATTATGAGAAGCTGGCACAAGAGAAAAAGCAGGAATATGAAGATATCTGCAACAAATACGACCGCTTTTCAGAGGCTAACACAAATATCGTCATGACATCCTATAAGACGAAAAGGGAGAACCTGCAGAAAGAAATGCAATTCAAGTACTCTGCTTACACCTCAATAGCCGGACAACTGGAAGCTGCCAAGGCAAAACTACAGGAGCGAACACCGGCATTCACACAACTGAAAGGGGCCGCCGTGGTGGAAAAACCGGCAGGACCGAAGCGAATGCTCTTTGTAATATTCATGCTCGTACTGACAACAATGTTCACTACGACATGGATAGCGCGCCATGACCTTACTAAGATGATAGGAGTGAGATAAGCAGGGAGGAAACGTCAAAGTGAAGTTTGCGCTTGAAAAAAAGGCTGTAATAGCACAGGGAGGGGACTTGAAACTCAGGGTGCTGGTATGCACGGTATGGGCATCGATGCTCTACATCTATATTCTTGGAGTGATAAAGCGCATACCGTTCCTCGGCGATGCGCCTGAGACGACACTTACCGCAGCAATGGCATTGCTCTCAGCACTGGCACTGCCGGCAATGAGAGGCAAGATATGCATGGCAGACATATTGTTCTTTGCATTGAACGTACTCTATTACTTAAGCAGCTATGTATTCTTTCCGGAAAACGCCACGGCAGTGACAGAAAACATGTTCTTTTGCATGTGCTGCGTGCTGCCATGCTATTTCATAGGCCGGCTGACAGACATAGACAGCTACTTCAACTCGTTCACAATTCTTTCAGCCATCTGCATATTTGCCGACCTATACTTCTTCTTCTCATTCGCCCCATCGCAGAAAAACATGACCAACTTCACATCGGATGACAATATGTGGGTGGCATACCAGATTCTTCCACATATAGCCATGATGCTTTGGGCAACACTCAGAAAATTCCACATCTGGAAATTAACGGTATTATTCCTCGGGACAATGTTCCTGCTGTCGTGTGGCACGCGCGGACCCTTTGTATGCCTCGGATTCTTCGGTTTGGTGTATTTCATCTTCTACATGAAATTCAAGGGAGCGATATATTTAAAGATAGGAATTCTGGCTGCAATGCTCACCGTGATACTGTTCCTTAAAGACATCATTTACTACCTCGTCGTGAAATTCACCGGACTGAATATGAGCACCCGCATCCTTGAGAAGACTGTTTCTGGCGACCTAAGCAACGACTCTCAGCGCGGAGCACTGCGTGAGATTCTCTACAACATCCTCGACGGCAGCGGCCATTTCTGGGGACTTGGACCATTAGGAACGCAAAACTACGGCATAATCTATGCGCACTTCCTTCCGCTGGACTTCTTCTGCACCTACGGTTATCTTGCAGGTAGCATACTTCTGGTGCTCCTAACGGCCCTTGTTGCGGCTGCATTCTGGGTGACCAGAGGAAAAATGACACAAGAATTCGTACTGCTGCTTTTTTCAATAAGCATTGTGAAGCTTATGCTGAGCAACACTTTCCTCTTTGAGCCATGGTTCTATTTCTTCATAGGCTTTTGCGCAAGTGAGGTGCTAAGAGCAGTAGTGAGTCACAGAAACCATGACAAGTGTCAGGAATAAAGACTATTGGACAGATAATCAAAAGATGCCTCCCTGCTTTGTCGTATCTTTTCGTCTACATTGGCGAAGTCTATTTCAGGCATGGACGGGATGCTTTCAGCTCCTGCATCGACCATCCGGTCAGACAGACCGCATAGAGAGAGCAAAGCCTCTGCTCGGCCCTTGTTCTCACGAAACGCAGCAAAAAACGGGCGGTGGAAAATCAGCGAGAAAGCCAGTCCGTGGAACGACGAGGTGAGCACATAGCTGGCATGGCGAATGAGATTGACAAACTCGGTCGGTTCGTCAGCTTCCCTCCGTCCTCTCAACGCAATCCTACTGCTGTCACCTTCAATTCTAATGACGTTCAGTCCACGGCTGCGAGCGAAGGCGCGCACAGCACGGTTGGCGAAACTGCCCGCTAGAAGATCGTAGAACAGCAGATACCCTTTTCCAACGTCTGGCTTCGGGGGTAGAATTTTGTCCCATAGCCCAGAATTAAGAAGCAACGTAGGGTCGAGCGTCAGCCGCACATTGCACACTCCCAACGACTCAAGGAGGGACTTAAGAGGCTCCTCACGAACGCCAATGTATTTGAGATGGCTCACCAGCTCCTTAAGTCTTTGCCTATCTTCCTCGTCAAGACTCATCATGCCCATGCTGGCAGCGTATGACACATGCCGCCCGGCCAGCAAACCGCCGGCACCGAAATACATTGGGTCGAAAGTGCCTGTGTCAGGCTGCTTACGCCATATCTGGTCACTGCCATAGACGATGACGTCGTACTCCTCTTGCTGTCCACGGCAATAAGGCGCTATGTGCTGAGCTATGAACTGTGCAAACTTGGCATGGCGTCTTTCACGCCAGAAATATCCCAGGAGATATGTTGCCTTGCCCTTTAAGTTGAGTGTGCTAGCCATCGCTTTCGAGTATGGCAGATAAAGTTGCCGATGAATGTCGGGGACATAGTCTACATAATACACCTCGTTACCCATTTGCTTCAGCGCAGAACGCAGGGCTATGGCCTGTAGAAGGGCACCGTAATTATGGCTGCGATGGTAGGTGAGTATCCCAATTTTCATTTTACGTTCAATCTAAGTAGTGAAAAAATTCTTCCCTTAAGCTTGGCACACTCATATTTCCATCCCAGGAGATGAAAATGTTTCATAGTGCGTTCGAACCCGTATCTGGCATAAAAAGCCTCAAAAGCAACACGCTTCGGGTAAACAGCAGGAGGCTGGCGCAGAGCATTTTGCATTATGTCGGGGAGAGCAGCCTCAAGCACGGTCATCTTATCACTAATAGCCTTGAAGAGTTCCTTACCTTTGAACGTGTTGCAAATAACTAGCGAGCACCCTTTGTCGTCAGTATTGAGGGTCGGTGCCGTGCGCTCCCACCCCCAGTAGTCGGCAATAGTTAAGTCGCTGGGCCGCTGAAGATTGGCAAAGTGGCACGAACTGCATGAATGGCGGAACGAGATGTTGTGGTAATACAGGAAGTCAGGCGATTCACGATTCGCCCTGTCATTCTCAAACCAGAACGACTCTCTTTGTGCGCTCCATCCAAAGGCTTCTTTGTCGCGAAAGCAAACACGGCAAATCCGGGAATGGTGTTTTTTCTCCAAATAGGCCAGATAGTCACGCCAAACATATGGCCCCGGAACGCCATGACACACAATGTCCATAAGATAGAGCTGCTCACGCAACTTTGGTCCCACGAAAGCTCCAAGCCCCGACGTCTGACATGGAGTGCCGGAGAAAAGCACAGACAAACCATTGCGCAAATCCTCGCGCACCTGCGAGAACACACCAGTCAAGTCGCTCTGCACATACTTGCTGCCACGCATCTCGTCACGCTCGCTCTTTGTCACCGCACGCTTGTGAGCCACACGGAAATGGTCTTTAAACCCAGCTCCATAGATTACACCGCCATGCTCCAAAATGAAATCGGAGGCAGCAGCAAAAACTGCACCGCTGCGGCTCTTCATAATTTCGTCAATATCTTTGTGGCGGGCTGCAAAGGCAAGGGGCCGTGAAAGATTCAGACTCTTGTCGTAATGATCATTAAACTGGCACACACGCTCGCACAGACCACAATCTGTGCAACTAACAGGGTCAACCCTTGGGTAGAGGAAACCAAGTGTGTCGGGAAACATGGTAATGGCTCCATGAGGACAAACACTGGCACAAGCAGTGCATCCGCAACAGTCACAGGGATTTTTTATATCTATCATGAGATTTTTTTTTACTATACTGACGTAGTGTGTTGACGACAAACTGTCGCTCTGCCTTAGAGCAGCCAACAAAGAGAGCAGACAAAAGTGTGCACGCCATACAGACAAACATAAACAGGACAAACATGAGTAATGACCCGTCGACCATACCGCACAGCAGGAGCGGCAGGACTGCAGCACTGATGCTCACTGCAACAATATTGACCACGACCTTGCAGAAAAAGTTCTTTACATTTAGGCCAATGGAGCCAGACAAAATATATAGCCTGACGCACAGGCAGCACAAAGAAAGCACCACGGCAACTATGAGTATTGTCTCTGCCGGGGCACCCATCTTCAGAGCGACATAGCTCAAAGGCACATTAAGTAGCTGAATACCACCGACGGTAAGCTGATAGTTGCGCATGTTGCCTGTAGCGAGTTGGGCCGTAATCAAGGGGGAGGAGAGCGACTCAATCATGGTGAACAACAGCGTGATTTGCACGAAGACAACAGTATGCTCGGGGACGACGGTTAACCATAGGTGCAGCAGATAATCGGTGCTCAGCATTATAGGCATACAGATGAGCAGAAGCATATAGAACGACAGCCGACAGCCCTGGAAAAGCAGAGTCATCAGGTATTCACGGTCGCCGATGGCGTATGACTTGGTTATCTGGGGGCGCAATGCCATGATGAAGTTTTCAACAAAGGAATTTACTGCCTGAAGCACTTGGTTAGCCAGTGCACGGGCTGCATTAACCGCTGGGCCGAAAAAAAGGTTGAGAAGCACATTGCCACCCTGATTGCGCAATATGGTGGCCGAAGTGCCTATCATGTTCCAACCGGCAAAGCAGGCTATCTCCTTAAGCAGGCCACGGTCGTAGGTAAGGTGTGAGCGGCACTCAGAGAAATGGTAGCGGCTGTAGGCATAGAACATCATACGAGAAAACAGCTGAACGGCAAGCATCAGCAAGACATAAAGCACAAGTCTATCGGCCGAAGACCTCATTATTATGAAGCAAACAGCCAGTTTGCCCACGCCCTCGAAAACACTGATATAGGCAAAAGCAGTCATTCTCTCGTGGGCTATGACCGCCGCGCTGTGGGGCACGGTTATGAGGTTTGCGCAGAACATTAGCAGGGAGAACTGAAACACCCAGTTTGCTGCAGAAAGGCGTTCTGCCTGTATGACCATCACATTGTTGACAAACCATACGCCCACTGACTCGGAAGCGACCAAGATGATGAATGCAAGGAAGAAGTGAATGACAAACGTTGACGAGAACACGCACGCCAGACGACGCTCATCGCCACGACCAAGTTCAAATGTGAGGAAACGGCTGGCTGCACTTGAAAGCGACTGACTGAGTACGGCAAACATTGCTACAAAGCCACCCACAACATTATAAATGCCAAAGTCCTCAACCCCAAGGGCCTGCAGAACTAGTCTTGAGCTGAAAAAACCTATAGCCATGAGAAGCAACATACGCACATAGAGTACGAATGTGTTCACGGCTATACGCCTGCTGTTTGCATGATGGTATGACATCTGTTTCGCAGTATATGTTTTCGCCAGCATTACTTGCAAGAAGGAGAAAAGGGAAAGTGATGCAGCCGTTTACTACGGCAGGCCCAGTCACCTTTCACACCTTTTCACTGCAAGCAGGCGAAACTAGTATAAAGGTTTTTTTATTTGTAACGAGGGAAAAGCCATTTTATTGCAATATATGCGTGCAATTTTTATTCGAGTTTCGAAAGTCCTACACTGTGGGGGTAAATTAAGGTATATTCTATATAATTGACTTTTAGTGTTTTTCCATTTCCTTCAACATCATTGCTTAGGAATAATCACCTCGTCAGAGGCTTTTTTTGCTCATATACGTTCTATCCACTCATTTTTCTATGCATTTTTGACATTTGGACACAATTAGCCCATGGTTTTAATCAATTCTGGCTGTAATCTAGAGATTTGGCAGAACCTAAACACATTGTAGACCAGGCAGGTTAATGCGCTGTTGGTCTCTGCCCTGACAATGCCGATACTCCTTACAAGTGAGCCGTGCATGGCTCCTTCGATGAAGCCATAGACATGCTCAACACGGCATCTTACCTTCGACTTTGTGCGATTGCTCTTTATCTGCTCCTCTGTAAGAGGATGGCCCTTGCTGCCCCTTCTCGCAAGTAACGGGTGTCATCCCGTGTCTCTCCACCTCCTCCTTTCCGACGTAGCCTGTATCAAGATGGAGCGTCTGCCCCTCATCGTTCTCCTCCAGCAGTTCGCCGACTACCTTCTAGTCGTGTACGTTAGCGGCTGTGGTCTTGTATTTCTCTATGAGCTTCGTGCCTTTGTCCACCTTTGTATGTTGCTTGTAGCCGTAGATGGTCTCGCCACGCTTCTTCGTCTAACGGGCATCGACATCCTTATGGCATTTCTTTGCCTTCTTGGTCTTCTTTTCCTTCTCGCTGTCACCCTTTTCTGCATTCCAGAGAGTATCACCGTTGCCCTGCTTGATGATATTGTTCACCTCACGACTATTGCGCTGGCGAGGAGCAGGAACAAACGTGGCATCTATAATCTTACCCTCGTCAAAACGCAGCCCTTTCTCGTCAAGGAAAAGACGGAAATCGTCGAACAGCGTGTCAAACGCATCAGCCTGCACCAAATTCTCACGGCAAGCCTAAACGGTCTTCTCGTCTTGAATATAACTAACTGCCTGTATGCCAAGGAACTGACAAGAGTTTGTACGGTCAACTATCTGATATTCTATCTGGTGGTTACCAAGCCATAATAACGCTGGAGGATTATCACCTTGAACATCAGCACAACATCTATCTGCGGGCGACCGGCATTGCTCTTCCTGTCCTTGTTCAGAAGGACATCCTCAGGCGTTGGACGAAACAGCTCAAAGTCTATCAGGGCTGACAACACTTCAAGAGGGTTCCCAAAGACACTAAGTGCCTCTACGGTTATCTCTTCCTAAAACAGATTCCTGCCTTGCAATGTCCTATATACAGTTTCAGATTCTCAATAAAGCTATTATTTGTGATTCAGCCGTGAAGCTACAAATAATATATGATATAGCCAAATACTTTATCTTAATATTTATAAATAAAACATTTAATTAATAGAACATCCCTTAACATTTAGGTTCAGAATAGCTTTTATATTCTCATCTTCGTTGATGATGGCCGTTGACAAATCAGGGCTATAAAAGGAAAATTTCTCCGCTATGGCGAACAGGGTTCGGAACAGGACTTGCTTGATTTAATCGGTGATGGAGGACTCCACCATGTCAGAGACAGCGTGATTGAACAGTTCTCCAATGGTTTCGGAGAAATGGAAGCGTTTCATAATTGAGAGTATGTTGTACTGCATGAAGGTAATGGTGGTGGCTATCTGGGCGTTGAAAAACCTTAAAGTCACTGGGGTGCAATTAGAATTTCGCTAAAGTTTTTGCTGTTTCGGCATTTCTTTGTAACTTTGCACGAGAATATAAGACGAAATGACAACAAGCAGGCGCAAATACCCCATCGGCATACAGACATTCTCTGAGATTGTCAGGAAGAACTACGTTTATGTAAAC
This sequence comes from Prevotella sp., assembly GCA_024680755.1. Taxonomy (GTDB): domain Bacteria; phylum Bacteroidota; class Bacteroidia; order Bacteroidales; family Bacteroidaceae; genus Prevotella. The sequence goes on from JAILBT010000001.1 coordinate 29,176, forward strand.
AAGACGGACTTGGTCTGGCAGCTGGCCGACTATGCCAATTACATTTTCCTGAGCAGACCGCGAAGTTTCGGCAAGTCGCTGCTATATACGCACGCGAGTAAAATGTGCACGAGGACGCACATACGTAATAGTGTTGATGCCCCACACAACCCATGTAACGGAATCGAAGGTCAACATCACAGCACAGGAAGCCCTGCAGCAGATAGATGACAAAGGCTATGCACTCACGTTCGCGCAGGAAGAATGGAATATCGTGAAAATTGGCATCCTATTCTCCATAAATACCAAAACTATAGAAGACTACTGGATAATCAGCAACGAATAAACTTATGGCAATGACAACACACAACAGCGTCGCTCTCACTCCACGCCTATCAATAGTGATGCCGTTCTTCAACCAGAAAGACATGGTGGCGGAAATGATTGACAGCATCTTGGCCAATGACTATCAAGACTGGGAACTGCTGGCGGTCGACGACGGCTCTGAGGCCGATACTACTCATTTTCTACAGAAACGGTACGAGAAGGACACACGCATAAAGATAATAAGCCGCAGCCGCGAGCCCAAAGGGGCGCAGACATGCCGCAACATTGGGCTGGAGACCGCCAGCGGGGAGTATGTCGCCTTCTTCGACAGCGACGACATCGTCGCTCCTCACTGTCTGCGGACGAGGGTGGAACAGATGGAGAAGCACAGCGAGCTGGACTTCATGGTGTTTCGCAGCGGCACGGCAACGGCAGCAGGGGGAAAGACGGCGTTCGACCCCACACCAACAAACCTCACCTTCGGCTACCCCATCAGCAAAGACGACGTGGAGGCTTTCTGCGACCGCTTCCTGCCATTCGTGGTGTGGAACAACATCTACCGCCGGCAGTCGCTGCTGAGCCACGGCATAAGATGGGACACACGACTGCTTTCACTTCAGGACTCGATGTTCAACCTGCAGTGCCTGCTCGCAGGACTGCGCTATGACTACAGCCCCACGCCACCCGACTACGGCTACCGCACAGACACGCCAGGCTCAGTGTCGAAGAAACTGAAGTCGAAGGCACATCTGGAAAGCCACGTGTACATCACGGAACGGTTCTTCGACATGGTGCAGCAGCACTACGGCCAACGCTACGACCATGCGCTCTACCGTGGAGCCCTGCAGGTGCTGTTGCAGACAGCCCGCTCTGGCACCCTATACAGAGATTTTAATCTTTCCATGTCTGCCACCGTCCGCAAATACTCCTTTACATGGGGTCGCATTTTCAGCATACAGGTGCGTCTTTTCCACCTGTTGTGCCGATTCATGCCTCTTTCTCTCGCCCGCCAGTTATCGTTTTTGTGCTATCTGCTTTGGTCTTCAAGGATAGAAAAGCGAAAAATCTTCCTTCAGAAAAGAGTAAAATCCATAGAACAGGAAAAATGAAGCGACTAAGTATTATCAAGTTACCTATCATTCCGAGAAGGCACGCAAAACGGCGGCTACGGACAGGGTAAGGCTTCAAACGACTGCAGAGATTAAAGACTTTGGGATATTTTTTTTTGAAAAGATTTAGCCTTTCAAATATCTTTTTGTATCTTTGCACCATCAAGCGAAAATACTATTGCGATGGAAGAAACATCAATAAGCGGATTATATCGCACTTCGGCCAGGCTGGTTGGGCGGACGACAACCTCCTTCCACAGATACCTATATGACAAGGTCAATTGGTCAAGCAGATTGGTGGCCATAAAGGGAGCAAGGGGCGTGGGTAAGACTACCATGATGCTGCAGAGCATCAAGGAGCGGTTTGCCGAGCACCCTGAACACGCTCTCTATGTATCGCTGGACAATCTGTGGTTCGCCAATCACGCTCTAAGTGAGGTCGTGGAATATCATTACACCCACGGCGGAACACATCTGTTCATTGACGAGGTACACAAATATCCCTCCTGGCAGACGCTAATGAAGAATATCTACGACGAATACCCAGACCTGCATGTGGCATTTACCGGTTCGTCGATGCTGAAGATTGACCATAGCAAAGCCGACCTGTCCCGCCGGATGTCAGACTATACGCTTCATGGGCTCTCATTCAGGGAGTACCTCTCTTTTGAAGCAGATATAGATGTGCCAGAGGTTGGCCTGGAAGAATTGTTGAAAGACCATGTCCGAATAGCGATGCAGCTATCTGCAAAAGTCAAGGTACTGCCGTTGTTTGAGTCCTACCTTGAACATGGTTACTACCCTTTCTACAAAGAGGAGATGGACGATTTCTACGAGCGCCTGAAGAAAACGGTCTATGCCATACTCAACGAAGACATCCCAGCCATTGAGGAGATAACCTACCCCACCGTGCAGAAACTTCAGCGCATGCTGATGATTCTGTCCGAGAGAGTGCCTCAGACACCAAAGATGAACGAGTTGTATGCCATTCTTGAGACCACCAGAGAGCAAGGTCTGAAGATGATGAGCCTATTGCAGCGTGCCGCCTTGCTACAACTTTTATCCACAGAGAATAGAGAGTTTCACCATCTGCTGAAGCCCGACAAGATTTACCTGAACAATCCTAACCTGATGTATGCGCTCACTGGACAGCCAGACAAAGGGACGCTGAGGGAAACCTTCTTCATCAATCAGTTGTCGGCAGTCGCAGACGTTTGCTACCCACGTAGGGGAGATTTCTTGGTCAACCACAAATATCTGTTCGAGGTTGGTGGTAAGAACAAAACCTTCGACCAGATAAAAGGCATTCCTGACAGTTTTCTTGCCATAGACGGTATTGAGACCGGCTTTGGTGATCGTATCCCATTATGGATGTTCGGATTGCTTTATTAGAAGCTAAGGTCTCCTAATAAACAGACATATTATGAAACAGGTCAGCATCATCATCGTCACCTACAACTCCGAAAAGGATATCTTCGACTGCGTGGACTCCATTCAGCGCCAGGCTGACATTCCCTTAGAGGACATCGAACTCATCATTGTGGACAATTGCAGCCGCGAGCCCGAACCGATGTTTGAGCGCCTTAGACAACAGTGGGGCAAAGACATCGTGCTCATTGAGAACACGCAAAACGGTGGCTACGGACAGGGTAACAACGTAGGCATCAGAAAAGCTACGGCCCCCGTAATCTTAATCATGAATCCAGATGTCAGGCTTATTGAGCCTGTATTCCGATACTGTTTAGAGCAGTTTACACTTCACAAAAGTCTGGTGCTTTACGGTTTCACACAGCGTCAGCCCGATGGAAGGATTGGACGCGCCACGTCATGGCTCAGCACCATACATCCTTATATAGCGGAGCCTCTGAGATTTATTACGGGAAAATTAAACATGTTCTACCCGAAGTACATGTATATAACCGGAGCCTGTTTCTTCCTCCGCAGAGTTACCTTTGAACAGGTGGGCCTATTTGATGAACACATCTTTATGTATGGCGAAGAGGAAGATATCCATGACCGTTTGTTGACTGTTGAAGGTGCAACGATGGGATATGCCCGCCATCTCAGCTATATGCATCTGCATGAAGACCCAAAGGATTTCAGGAAAGAGACTCACGACTGGATGGAGCGCAATTTTAAGACATTATGCTATCTCCATCGAAAAAAAGACATTCCGCTCAAGACTACTGTCAACTGGGCTATTATGCGCAATAACATTTCCATCTGGAAAGAAAAGGTCAAAGCATTTATTACCAATGGTGCCAATAAGGACAGGCTAAACTATTACTGCGCATGGAAAAAGAAATTGGAGTCAAAACTAAAAAGCGTACAAGCATGAAAATATCTTTAGTATTCCTTGGGAGCACAGGTGCAGGGCCGGTTTATTCCTATGAAATGGCACGCGCTTTGTCGGCAGACAGACGCTGCCAACTCCAGATAATTGTCTCTGAGAATGTTGAGAACTTGGAACTATGGAAGAACGCGTTTGCCGACAGCGATGCAGAATTTCATATTGTAAAGACTTACAAAAGGAGCAAGTCTTCTGTTTTTTTTAATACATTCAATATCGTACGCAAATATCGTGTATATTCACTGATACGCGACTTTCACCCTGATGTCTTATATAGCCCTTTCATACTCATGTGGGAGCGTTTCCTATTCGGATTAATGCATGGGAAAGCAATAATTGTAAAAACTATTCACGACGTAACACTGCACGACTCTTACCGCAATCTCTCGGACTTCTTTACAAATATCCTCAATTATGGGTCTATGCATTATGTTGACTCCATCGTACTGTTGAATCATAGAGATGTACCACTTGTGGAAGAACGCTATCATAAGCCTGTGGTTGTCATTCCTCATGCATGTTTCGACTATTACTTCCAGCATCATACAGGTAACAACAGTATCAAGAAAAACATTGGTTTCATAGGGCGAATTGAACCCTACAAAGGACTTGATTTGCTTATAGAAGCCTTTAAGCAGCTACAGACAACCGACATCAGGCTGCTGATTGCCGGCTCTGGAAAAATAGATCCTGAACTTGCAGAACAGATAAGGAAAAATCCGCGCATAGAAGTGATAAACAGATACATAGAAGACACTGAGATACAAACCATTATTGAAAAAACAGACTTTTTCGTCCTCCCTTATAAAAGAGCCTCACAGTCAGGAGTAATACCCATGTGCTTTGCCGGTGAGAGAACCGTCATCGCCACTAACGTCGGAGCCTTATCCGAGCAAGTACCCGAGGGTACAGGTCTATTGGTGTCCCCACAAGCTGACGAGATAGCCAAAGCCATAGACTACCTATACGAACATCCAACGTTGATTGAGCAGTACGGAGCAGCAGCTTATTCTTATGCAACCACACATCTGACATGGAAACATTCAGCAGAGCAACTTCTTAACTTTCTTCACTCGTCAGAAAGAAACAAACAACAACAATGAAGATAAGTGCTGGATAGCGACGTGAGACACGTCGCCTCCTACTTTTGCTCTGCAAAATCAGCCATTTACATTGAAACGGCAAAACAAAAGCCATTTTGTTCTGCTAAAGTTTGGCAATGTCGCTAAAATTGAGTAATTTTGCGCGCGAAAAACTATGAAGATACTTCACATCATAACAAAGTCAGAACTAGGTGGAGCACAAAGCGTGGTGACAAACATTGTCAACGAGCTGTGCGGCGAGCATGACATAACCCTCGTGGCTGGCGAGGGTGACGGAAAGATGCTTGACGAAGTAGATAACCGTGTGCACAAGATACGCTATAAGCATCTGCTGCGCGCAGTGTCGCCATACCACGACATGCGAACTCTCTTCTTCATCTGGAATCTGCAACGCAGACTGAAGCCAGACATCATACACCTGCACTCGTCGAAGGCCGGCCTGCTCGGACGGCTCATCCTCCCCAGGAGGAAGATTATATACACAGTACACGGATTCGACTCTATACGCGTGGCATTCCGAAAACTGCTTTTCATAGAACGTATAATGCAGAAACGGTGCGCTGCAATAGTAGGCGTAAGCCAGTATGACACCAACAACCTGCACAGTGAGGGCATATCAAACAACATAAGCCTGATTTACAACGGAATAAAGATTACAAGCGAGGACAGGCATCTGCCCATAGATATACCGGGGACTTACAAGAAGACTGTGATGTGCATAGCACGTGTGTCCATGCCAAAGCGCCTGGACATATTCCTGGACTGTGCGCGAAGGCTGCCACAATATGCTTTCGTGTGGATTGGCAACCTGATGCCAATGCATGGCATGCCAGAGAACGTGTTCTTCGCAGGCAATCTGCCAAACGCAGCAACATACTGCCACAAGGCCGACCTATTCATGTTGCCAAGCAATTACGAGGGGCTGCCAATAGTGCTGCTGGAAGCCATGAGCAAAGGAAAGCCCATAGTGGCATCGATGGTGGGAGGAGTGCCGGAAATCGTAGTCAACGGAAAGAACGGTTATGTACTGCCTAACGACGTAGATGCATTCGTGGAGAAAATAGACTACATCTTGAGCAATGAAGATGTGAGTCGCCGCTTCTCAGATTTTTCGCTCAGAATGGTGGAGAAAAATTTCACGGCAAAGAAAATGGCAGGAAGCTACCTGCGGCTCTACAAGCAGATTTACAATAAGAACGAATAGAAAGCCTTGCTCACCCGCCGGACAACGCTCGTGGCGGGCAAATAAGCGCGTAGGAGGTGAATACCACTGATTAGTGTTCACCTCCTACCCGATTCTGCCGACAACTGTCTATTCCTGACTCATGTCGGCCACCATCTTCCTGTACATGGTATATAGACGCGTTCGTGAGACATAGCCCAGCAGCCGGCCGTCGGCCGACAACACGGGCAGATGGTTGGCATGCGTCTGCTCGAAGGCTGCCACCACGTCTGCCATAGCCATGTCGTGACTGAGCGTGGCCGGAGGCTGCTGCATAAGCTGGCTGGCCTTGAAGCGGTGGTAGAGCTCTGTGCGGAACAACACATGCCGGGTGCGACTGATGTCTATCTGGCCAAGCAGCCGCCCTGCTGCGTCGGTCACGGGCAGCACGGTCGACCGCGAGCGGGAAATGCGGTGCACCATCTGCCCCAACTCCATGTCGGGCTGCACAGTCTCTGAGGCTCGCTCCATGACGCTGTCGAGCTGCATCAGCGTCAGCACGGCATTGTCAGTGTGGTGGGTGATGAGCTTACCCTCGCGCGCCAGACGACGACTGTAGATGCTGTGGGGCTCAAACAGCACAATTGTCAGATAAGAGGCCACGCTGACTATCATCAGCGGCAGGAAAAGGTCGTAGCCTCCTGTCAGCTCGGCTATGAGGAAGATGCCCGTCAGCGGAGCATGCATGACACCCGACATGACACCCGCCATGCCCAGCAGGGCAAAGTTTTTCTCTGGCACAAGCACGCCTATCTGCTCCATGTTCCATATCCGGGCAAAGAGAAAGCCCGTGAAACAGCCGGTGAAAAGACTCGGAGCAAAGGTGCCACCGCAACCACCACCGCCATTGGTGGCGCTGGTAGCCACCACCTTGGCCACCACCACAAGGGCCAGATAGAGTATGAGCAAATGCTGCTGACCGGCAAAAAACGAATTGTTCAGCACCTGCAGGTCCTGACCGTTGAGCAGCATGTCGATGCTGCCGTAGCCCTCGCCATAAAGCGAAGGAAAGAAGAAGATGAGTGCACTGAGCAGCAGGCTGCCCACCACATACCTGGCCCACAGCCGGGACCTGAGTCGGCTGAACATGCCATCTAACGTCCCCGACATGCGGATGAAATACAAGCTCACCAGACCACACGTCACGCCAAGCATCACGCAGGCAGGGACTCTGTCAACAGTCCAGGCATTCTCCAGGTGGAAAGAGAACAGGGCCTTGTCGCCGCTAAAGATATATGTGACGCAGGTGGCCGTGACGCAGCTGACCAATATAGGTAGGAGCGAGGCCATTGTCATGTCGATCATCAGCACCTCGATGGTGAACACCAGGCCGGCTATGGGGGCCTTGAACACCCCGGCTATGGCACCGGCGGCACCACAGCCTACAAGCAGCATGAGCGTCTTGTTGTCAAGCTTGAGCCACTGTCCCAGGTTGCTGCCGATGGCCGAGCCTGTCAACACTATAGGAGCCTCGGCACCGACAGAGCCACCGAAACCTATTGTCACGGCCGACGCCACAAGCGATGTCCAGCAGTTGTGAGCGCGCAGACGACTGTGGCTTGTGCTGATGGCATAAAGAATGCGCGTTATACCGTGAGAGATGTTGTCCTTCACTATGTAGCGCACAAAGAGCGAGGTGAGCAATATGCCTACGGCAGGATAGACCAGGTAGAGCCAGTTGGCCCCGCCGGCATTGAAGCGCCCAGTAAGCAACAGTTCTATCTGGTGTATGATCCAATGGAGCACGAAGGCTGCCACAGCACAGAAGAGCCCCGTCAGCAACGCCAGCAATATGATAAAGACACGCTGGCTGAGATGTCGCTCGCGCCACTGCAAGGCACGGGCAAAGGTATCGCTGTTCATTCTTGATTCGATGTCTGCCTGATGAAATACGAGTGGCAAAGGTATGCAATTTCGACGAATGGAACAAAAAGATTTGGAGATAATCACAAATATGCATAACTTTGCAACCAAAATCAAGAAAACTACTTACCACAATGAACAAATCTCTACTTTACAACAGCTTGGCCACAGTCTCACTGCTGCTGCCGGCCACGGGCGTGTCGGCGCAAGGGCCAAACAACAGCGGCACCTACTATCGCCAAGCCGACGGCAAAAGCGGCAAAGCGCTGAAGACGGCCCTGCACAACATCATCAAGACCCACACCGCACGAACATACAAACAGCTCTACGACGACTATAAGACAACCGACGTAAGGCCCGACGGCAAGATATGGGACATGTATTCGGCCACAACCAACTACACCCCCGGCGCAGACGAGAACCACAGCAGCTTCCGGCAGGAGGGCGACAACTACAACCGTGAACACTCGCTGCCATCAAACTGGTTCGGCGGTGCGTCGCCCATGTACACCGACCTGATGCATGTCATTCCTACAGACAGCTATGTCAACAACCGGCGCAGCGACCTGCCATACGGCGAGACCAACAGTCCGACATGGCAGTCGAACGAAGGCTTCTCGAAGGTTGGCAACGCAACGGCTTCACTGGGCTACTCAACGTCGAAGAAAGTGTTTGAGCCCAACGACGAATACAAAGGCGACTTTGCCCGCATCTATTTCTACATGGCCACATGCTACGAGGACAAGATTGCCACATGGTCAAGTCCCATGCTGGCAGGCAACAGCTATCCTGCATACACCACATGGGCCATCAATATGCTGCTGCGCTGGGCCGAGGAAGACCCCGTCAGCGAGAAGGAGCTGAAACGAAACGCCGCCGTCTATGGCATACAGCACAACCGCAACCCCTTCGTTGACTATCCCGGACTGGAAAAGATGATATGGGGCAACCTGCAGACCACAGTGTTCAGCTATGACAACTATGACAACCCCACCGGCATAACAGAGCTGGCCTCCGAGAGCGGCAATGATGCTGCACAGCAAGACAGCCCCACCTACGACATGCAGGGACGGCACTTGCGCCACATACGTCAGCGAGGCCTGTACATACGTAACGGCAGGAAATATATACACACCGGACGATAGACAACCGGCCGGTAGCTGCTGATACAGGATGTGTGTGTATATATATATAATGTGTTTCGCTCCGATGGAAAGAATGATAGAATGTGTGCCTAACTTCAGCGAAGGCTGCAACAAACACACAATAGAAGCAATAGCACAGAGCATAAGAAGCGTTGACGGTGTCAGCCTGCTCAACATATACCCTGGCGAGGGAGCTGGCCGCACGGTGATGACCTTTGTGGGCGAGCCTGAGGCCACGGCCGAGGCTGCGTGGCGCATGACGGCCACCGCCGCACGCCTCATCGACATGCGCCTGCACCACGGCACACACCCACGCATAGGGGCCACAGACGTGTTGCCATTGGTTCCGGTCAGCGGCATCAGCCTGGAAGAGACAGCACAGATAGCCACGTCGTTGGCCCGGCGCATCGCGACAGAACTTGAAATACCGTGCTATCTCTACGAGGCTGCAGCAGTGTTGCCGCAGCACCGCAATCTGGCCCACTGCCGCAAAGGCGACTACGAGGGGCTGCAGGCACGCATCGACTCCAACGACCCCGCAGAACATCCTGACCTGGGCTGGCGACCCTGGGACCAGCAGATGGCTCGCACCGGCTGTACCGTGGTGGGAGCACGCGACTTTCTGATAGCAGTCAATTTCAACCTTGACAGCTCTGACACCGAAGCCGCGACCAGCATTGCCCGCGCCGTGAGAGAGAGCGGATGGCACGGACAGCCCGGCTCCCTGCCCGGAACCAAAGCCATAGGCTGGTACATACCGGAGTATGGCTTTGCACAGGTGTCGATGAACATCTGCGACCGCAGCCGCACACCGCTGCACCGTGCCTATACCGAGGTGTGCCGACAGGCTGAAGCCCGGGGCCTGCGTGTAACAGGCACCGAGCTGATAGGTATGGTGCCAATGCAGGTGCTAAGCGATGCCCTGCTGGCGCTGGGAGGCTCCACGCAGGGCTACGACATGAAGCAGCAGGCAGAAGCAGCCGCCCGACTGCTTAGGCTTGACCAGATAAGACCATACATACCTGAAGAGCGCGTCATCGAACTGGCGGTAAACAAACATAAAGCATGATTAACACTGACGACATATCGGTCGTTGCCTTCGATGCCGACGACACGCTGTGGGACTGCCAGTCGCACTTTGAGGCCGTCGAGCGACACCTGTACCAGCTGATCCAGCCCTACTGTGACGACGCGGCAGCACAACTCTATCTGACCGAGAGCAACAATATGGCCGACTTGGGCTATGGCTGCAAAGCGTTCACCATCAGCATCCTGGAGACAGCCCTGCGCGTAGGCGGACCACATCTGACGGCCGACAGCCTGCAGCAACTGCTCAACCACAGCAAGCAGCTGCTGCAGCTGCCCGCCACCCCTCTGCCCGGCGTAGAAGCCACGCTGCAAGCCCTGGCCGCAAGCCACCGCTACCGCATGGTGGTGTTCACAAAAGGCGAGCTGCAAGACCAAGAGAACAAGCTGCAACGCTCAGGACTGAAACACTATTTCAGCCATGTTGAGATAACGAGCAACAAAACAGAACGTGAGTTCCAACAGCTGTGCAACCATTTCTACATCGAACCGCAACAGTTGCTGATGGTGGGCAACTCGTTCCGCAGCGACATCGCACCGGCCCTCAGCATCGGAGCCTGGGCCGTGCATATACCCTTCCATGTCACATGGCAACTGGAGACATTCGAAGAATATGAGCACGAGCGGCTGACCAAGATCGATCGCCCCGAGCAACTGCTACAGTTGCTGCTCTAACAGCCACACGCACGTTACGTTAATCGCGGCACACACCCATGAGCCGAATCATAATGTCTATCGCAACCTGGGCTGCCTGCGCCCTGACGACCACAGCACAGCATTATGCCATGCCAGACGTGCCAGACAGCCTGACCACGACATCAGACAGGGCTGGCTACGCGCTTCGGCACTTTTGGCAGCGCTACGACTTTTCTGACACCACGTTGCTGCGTCAAGACTATGCCGAACAGGCTATGGTAGAGTTTCTCTCTCTGATGCCGTATGCCACCGCCAACGACCGTGATGCCGGCATACGGCTGTGGCTGAAACAGGCCGACCGCGACACCACCGTGTGCCGATATTTTCTGCGTCAGGCCGCAAGCTACCTCTATCAGGCTCAGTCGCCGCTGCGCGACGAGCAAACGCTACAGACCATACTACAACATTCGCTGAAGCTCAGGTCGGCAGACGGGGCGATGAGGGAAAAAGCGCGCTTTATGCTGCGACTGACCAGCCTAAACGCCGTGGGGAGCAAGGCTGCGGCCTTCAACTGTGAGACAGCGGATGGCAGACAACTGAACACCGACAGCATAGAAGGTCCAATGCTGCTGTTCTGCTATGACCCATGCTGCGAGAGCTGCCAGAACCAGATGTTCAGGCTGAAATACTGTTCGCCGCTCAACCTGGCCATCAACGAAGGCAGGCTCACGATGCTGGCCGTATATACGGGAGACGACGAAGCCCTGTGGCGACAGACGGCAGCCAACATGCCACAGCAGTGGACAATAGCGATAGACCGAACGGGCATCGGCGACAACCTGCTTTACGACCTGACAGAAATGCCTGTGATGGTGCTTACAGACAGCAGAAGAACGGTTCTGCTGAAGCACCCGACGATAGACCAACTGACAGACTGGCTCATGCACTGTCTGTAGCTATTTTTTTCCCATTCATTTACACAATAAAATGGCTGGGGGGAGCGACTCATTCTGTTCCGGCGGTTGTATCATCAAAACATTAGTGGATTTATATATTTCTCTCAATTAGTGGATTTATATATTTCTCTCAATTAGTGGATTTAGATTTCTCCCAATTAGTGATTTATATTTCAAGTCAGACAGTGACTTGAATTCCCAGTTTCTCTATCATTTAGGACATTGTCTGCTACACTTTTGAAATACTTCCTTATGGAGCAAAGCGGAAAGAGCGTGGTTTGACGAAAACGATAGCAAGTTTGGCAGCGATTGGGATATAAATCCTTACAGTCGTGAAGACCAGCTGTCAGCCCACGAACAATGGGAAGTAGAACTCTACGAGCGCGAAGTCCGATTCTGTTTCGACTATGTGAATGCGAACGGTTCGCGACATTACACCTTGGATGAAGCAAGGCAACGGGCCAACTACGACAACCACCGCATGATGACATACTGCGCCAGCGGACTGCTCAGGCGATAGGGCACGGCATCGCCTGTGTTTTTGAGCATCGCATATTTGCCCTTGCGCTGTCCGGCCACAGGCGTGCGTAATACGAAGGTATGTGTAGCATCGCTGAATATAGCCTCCTTGCTCAGCACGAACTTGGTGAGTTCCCAGAAGATGTGCTCGTAGCGGTTGAGGAAGGCTCCCGCTGTATCTCGCGTCATGCGAAGATGCTCCTGCACGTTGATGTCGAAGTTCTCCAACACCTGCGAGCGCACCTCCGTCATGCGCTCGTCTATCTGCTGTTGCATCTCAGCCTGCAGCCGCTCGAAGGCCTCGTTGATTTCCTCTTCGCTGCGGCACTGCTGATAGATCTGCCAGATACGCGACTCGATGTCTATGCTGTCTGCCTGGCCCAGCACCT
>JAILBT010000005.1 GCA_024680755.1 Prevotella sp.
CGTGTGGGCTGCTTAATACGAAAGCAAAAACATTAAACATTAAACATTAAGCATTAAACAGTAAACATTAAGCATTAAACATTAAGCATTAAACATTAAACATTAAACTGTCTATAAGCTATACGGTTGATAAAGTTGAAATAATAATATCTCACAACGACAATGAACGAAGACAGACGCATACGCATAGCTATAACTCAGGGCGACACCAACGGTGTGGGCCTTGAACTCATTCTCAAGGCTTTCGAAGACCCTACCATGTTCGAACTATGTACGCCCGTCGTATATGGTTCGCCCAAGGTGGCTTCCTACTATCGCAAGGCTTTAGGTAGCGATGTCAGCTACACCGTCATCAACGATGCGGACGATGCGCGCGACGGTCAGCTCAACCTGCTGGCCGTGATACAGGACGAGGTGAAGATTGACATGGGGCAGCCCACCGTTGAGTCGGCCGAGGCAGCCGTCAAGGCACTGGCCAAGGCCGTGGCCGACGTTCGCGACGGACTGATGGATGGCCTCGTGGCCGGTCCTGTCAACGAGCGTGGTTTCGATTTCAAGGACCTGCATTTTGACAGTCAGACCGAGCTGGTGGCTCAGCTGCTCGAGCGCCATGCTCGCAAGATGGCCGCCGCTCAGGGCAATGCCGGTGCTGACGTTGCTGCCGAGCCGGGCACCGCAACAGCTGCCGTCAACGCTCTGCGGTTGTTGGTTGGCGACGAGTGCCGTGTTGCCACGCTGACAGACGGTGGCCGTCTGCGCAACGCGGCCGACATGCTGACCACCGAGAGTGTGGCATCCAAGGCAGCACAGCTGCTACAGGTGCTCAGGCGTGACCTTGATGTGAACAACCCGCGTGTAGCCGTACTGGCGTGGAACGCCCGTGGCGGCCGCGACGACCGGCCGGGGTATGAGGAGCTCGACATCATAGCGCCTGCCGTGGAACAGCTGTCGCAAGACGGCCGCCAGGTGTTCGGCCCTTACTCGGCCGAAAGGTTGATGATGCCAGACCGCTTGCGCCATTACGATGCAGTGCTGGCCATGCATCGCGACCAGGTGGTGGCACCATTCCACCTCATGGAGCGGGGCGACGGCGTGGTGCTGTCGGCAGGATTGCCCATTGTGATGGCCGAGCCCGGTCATGGTGCCTGCTTCGACATAGCAGGCAAGAACATTGCCGACGTGTCGGCCATGCGTGCCGCCATATATATGGTCACCGACGTGGTGCGCCAGCGCTCGCGTTACGACGAACCTATGGGCAACCCCCTGCCCAAGTTGTATCACGAGCGCCGCGACGAGAGCGAGAAGGTTCGCTTCCGCTCCAACGACCGCCGCGAGCCGGATGCCGCCGCAGCCGTCGGGCAGGTCGACACGCAGGCAGAACCAGAAATTGTGGCAGATGAAAGTTAAAGATAAGTTAAAAAAATAGCTGCTGGACAGCTGAAAGAAAATTAATTAGTAAATTTGCGCCCCAAACAAATAAGAACGACTATCGATGCCAAGCCAAGACTTGCAGCTTATAAAGCAACGCTATAACATCGTGGGCAACTGCGAGGCGCTCAACCACGTCCTCGACGTTGCCCTGCAGGTGGCCCCCACTAACGTCAGCGTACTGATAGTGGGCGAGAGCGGCGTGGGCAAGGAGGTCGTGCCACGTATCATACACGACAACTCGCCCCGGCGCCGTGAACGCTATTTTGCCATCAACTGTGGTTCCATACCCGAGGGCACCATCGACAGCGAGCTGTTCGGACACGTCAAGGGGTCTTACACCGGAGCCATCAACGACTCGCCCGGCTATTTCGGTGTGGCCGACAAGGGAACGCTCTTTCTCGACGAGGTGGGCGAGCTGCCCATGGCAACGCAGGCTCGCTTGCTGCGCGTGCTTGAGACGGGCGAATACATACCCGTGGGGGGCACCGAGGTGAGACGTTGCGACGTGCGCGTCGTTGCAGCCACCAATGTCAACATGCGAAAGGCCATCAGCGAGGGGCGTTTTCGCGAGGACCTGTACTATAGGCTGAACACCATCACCGTACAGATGCCACCGCTCAGGGAGCGAGGCGAGGACATCGTGTTGCTGTTCCGCCTCTTTGCCATGCAGATGGCAGAGAAATACCGTATGGAGCGCATCACGCTGACCGACGAGGCCAAGCAGATGCTGATGAAATACAAGTGGCCGGGCAATGTCCGGCAGCTGAAGAATTTCACCGAGCAACTCAGCATACTCAGTCGCGAGCGCAACGTTACGCCGGCTACGCTGGCGCTCTTTCTGCCACAAGACAGGGAGAGCACACAGCTGGCCACTATCCCCCAGCACGGCGCAGGCGACCATTCGTTTGAGAACGAGCGCGAGATGCTCTACAAAATCCTGTTTGAGCTGAGGGGTAACGTCAATGACCTGCGGCGCGAGATGTCGCAGCTGAAGAAGCAGCTTGAGAACCACTCGGTTGCTCCGGCTACGCTGTCTGTCGCTGCCGGCCATGACGCTGTGTCGCCTGTGCTGATACAGCCGCAGTCTGCTGCCAAGACCGACGACTATATCACCGACATCGAAGATGTGGTGGAACTGTCGCGCGAGCCAGAGACACCTGCCGCCGCCGTGTCAGCCCCACCGGAAAACCTCAACCTTAACGTCATGGGACGCGTCATGCTTGAGAAAGCGCTCGAACGCAATGGTGGCAACCGAAAGAAGGCGGCCGAGGAGCTGGGCATAAGCGACCGCACCCTGTATCGCAGACTGAAACAATTCGGTATAGAATAAATGAAGACTGAA
Source organism: Prevotella sp. (assembly GCA_024680755.1). Taxonomy (GTDB): domain Bacteria; phylum Bacteroidota; class Bacteroidia; order Bacteroidales; family Bacteroidaceae; genus Prevotella. Next base: position 2,774 of record JAILBT010000005.1, read on the forward strand.
GGATTGGCTACCGCTGTAGAGAGTTGTGGGCTGCTGGCCGGCTCGCACGCTGCTGACGCAAGCGTCCGTGGCTCGTGCCGTGTAGGCAGCGGCCACGGTCTGTCGCGCCGGTGCTGGCCGCTCTGTCTGGGCCTGCTGGCCGCGTGCGCCACGGCCTTGCTGACAGCTTGTTCCATCAGCTACAAGTTCAACGGTGCAAGCATAGACTACAGCAAGACCAAGACCATACAGATCAACGATTTCCCAATACGTTCCAGCTATGTGTGGGGCCCTATGGCAGCCATCTTCAACAATCAGCTGAAAGACCAGTATGCCAACCACACACGGCTGTCGCAGGTCAGACGCAATGGCGACCTGAAGGTCGAGGGCGAGATAACGCGCTACGAACAGCGCAACAAGTCGGTGTCTGCCGAGGGCTATTCGGCTCAGACGGAGCTGTCGATTACCGTCAACGTCCGCTTCACCAACAACATCAACCACGACGAGGACTTCGAACGACAGTTCTCGGCCTCGCAGAGCTACGAGACGACGCAGTCGCTGCAGTCTGTCCAGGAAGAGCTGGTCACGCAGATGTGCAAGGACATCTGCGACCAGATTTTCAATGCTACCGTGGCAAACTGGTAGGACAAGGACTGAAAAAAGTATATGATTGTAAGGACTTATCTACGGCAAACAACGTGATAGACGTAACAGAATATATCAGCCATCCCGAACGCTTGGACCGCGACTCACTGTATGAGCTTCGCTCGCTGTTGGCGCTCTATCCCTACTATCAGACGGCTCGCATACTGCTGCTGCAGAACCTGTACCTGTTGCACGACGCGTCGTTCGACGAGGAGCTGCGCCGGGCGGCCATCTATATAGCCGACCGGCGGGTGCTGTTTCAGATGATTGAGGCGGGCCACTATCAGCTGCCGGCCGACAAGCCGGCGGGTGGCAGCGCCGCTGCCGATGCCGATGCTGCGGCTGCCAGCGTTGGGGGCGACCGCACCATAACGCTGATAGACAGCTTCCTCAGCACTATACCCAAGGACGACGACTACGAGCACCACAACAAGCAGCCACGCAAGCCCACACCAGCCGATGCTGCCGTCGACTATGTTGCTTACCTCATGGAGAGCGACGAAAACTGGGAGGAGGCTGCTTCGGCCACACCGTTGCGCGGACAGGGCCTGATAGACAGTTTCCTGGAGAATGAAGGTGGACGTATCACCCTGCCGCAGTCGCCCAAGGGCATCGCCGACAGCGAGACGCAGGGCGACGGCAACGATGTGCGCACCGAGGCCCTGGCGCGAATTTACATCAAGCAGGCACACTATGAACAGGCACGCGACATTATCTTGCAGTTGAAGCGCGAGAAACCGCTGGCCAACGGCTACTACGACGACCAGCTACGTTTCCTCGACAAGCTAATCATCAACGAGAGAGCGGGGACGAAAAGCTGAAAGGTCTGAAGGTTGCGGCATTGAAACGAAAGAGCGTCTCATTTAATCAACAATTCGACAGATAAAGACTGTGACATAACGACACAGCAATATAATAATAACAATAATAACAACAATAACAAATTTTTTTCAAACACAATGTACACATTATTCGTAATCCTAATCTGCATTGTGGCGTTGCTGATGATCGGCATCGTCTTCATTCAGGAGTCGAAGGGTGGCGGTCTTGCCAGCGGCTTCGCCCAGTATAATCAGGTGGCCGGTGTGCGCAAGACGACCGACTTCATCGAGAAGGCCACATGGAGCATGGCCGCCGCTATGGTTGTTCTGAGCATAGCATGTGCATACGTTGCTCCGCAGGCCACTGCCGAGCGCTCGGTGATGGAGGGCGTGGAGAGTCCCGTCAGCAACCCCAACACTCTGCCCGGCTTCGGTGCCAGCCAGAGTCAGCAGGCTCCTGCCGCCCCCGCGCAGCCGACTCCCGCTCAGCCGTAATCTTCTTTTGGCAGGGCCGACACCACGGTCAGCCCAGCGGTTGCCGCATGACGCGGCCCAGCACGAAGCCCTCCTCGCCGGCAGCCTCGGCGAGGAGGGCTTTGTAGTTGTGGGCTATGCTGCCCACGAAGGCCACAGGCAGGTCGCATCGTCCGTATGGCGCCACATGCAGACGGAAGAAGTCGCGGAAGCTGTCGCCCACCATGCGCATCAGTTCAGGCTCGTCGAGGTGGCCATGAATGAATGGCGACAGCGATGCCAGGAAACGTGCAGCCATCGGTTCGCGGTATGTGCGGCGTATCACGTCAGCATATCCCATGCCCGTCTGCTGCTCAAAGTCGTGGCGCAGTGCGGCGCTCAGATGTCCTTTGTACATCAGGTTGAGCAGTCGCTTGCCCAGGTCCGCCCCGCTACCCTCGTCGCCAAGGATGTATCCCATTGGTGGTGTGTGCATGGTTATGTTGTGGCCATCGTAGAGACACGAGTTGGCCCCTGTGCCGAGTATGCAGGCAATGCCCTCGCTGCTGCCGCACAGGGCGCGTGCCGCACCCATGAGGTCGCTGTCAACGGTCACTGCCGCCGCCCGTGCGAAGCTGCGTCGCAGGCAGCGCTCCACCGTGGGGCACAGCTCCGGCAGGCAGCCCGAGCCGTAGAACTCTATCGTCATGCCCTCGCTGGGGTAGGGCAGCAGCTTGGGCAGCAGCTCTGTGTCTATCGCCCGCTGTATCTCGTCTTCGCTCTGGTGTATGGGGCTCAGTCCTTGGGTAGTGAAGAACAGCGGCTGACTCCCGTCGGCGGGTGTCAGCCGCCATACGGTCTTGGTGCTGCCGCTGTCGGCGGTCAGTGTGGCGTGCGTGGCGTGGTTCATGTGTCTGTTTATCTCACGGTCATGTGGAAGCAGCCCTGCTTCCGTTCATATTTGATGTAGCAGCGCCCTTCACGGCGCTTGTCGCGCAGCACCTCGCACAGAATGTATTTCAGCGAGTCGTTTCTCACCTGCCGTCGCTGTGGCCCCTCGGGGTCCTGCACGGTTATGTATCTGTTGTACGAGATGTCGAACGTGGTGCCATACAGGTGGCACGAGTTCTCCGTTGCGTTGCCGTTGTGTCGTTGCAGCCGTCTGACGTCATCTTCGCTGCGCAGCACGCTGGTCACGAGCAACCTGTGCAGAGGCAGTCCCTTGGCATCGAGGCTGTCGAAATATGCACGGCCAATGTCGTGCAGCAGCGTGGCGGCACGCGGCACCAGATACGGTATGCTGTACCACAGTCTGTCCACCTGGTAGTAGGGGCTGGCGTCGATATACACCAAATCGCTTTTGCGTAACTCGGCATCGGCGCGGTTGCGCACGCTGCTGACACCCCAGCGTATGGCCGAGCGCAACTGCACCTCCTGACTGTCGGGGAAGCACAGGTCGTAGTCTGCCACGCCGCGTATGGGGTGGGGCTTTGGCTTGTGTGTTGCGGTCGTGGCCGTGGCCAGCGTGACGGTCTCCGTCTGTGTCGGCATGGCCGTGGCGCTGGGCGCCACGGATATGCCGAACGCCCATTTCACCCCGGCCAGCACTGCCACTACTGTGGCGTATCCGACGATGAAATATCGTTTACTGTACAATTTCGGCCTCCTCTATCGTTGTCTCGTCTTGCGTCTCTTCGGACATGAGATACTGGTGAAACATGCGCATGGCCGTGTTTGTGGCAATGGCCAGGTTGATGTCGCGGCCGTGGTCTTCCTCCACCTTCATCGTCACTATTCGTCCCGGTGCGCCGCAGGCCAGCCAGATGGTTCCCACGGGGGTGTCTTTGGTGCCCCCTCCGGGTCCGGCCACTCCGGTGGCGGCTATGGCATAGTCGGTGCCGAGGCGCTGACAGGCTCCTTCCACCATGCAGATGGCCACCTCTTCACACACGGCGGTCTTCTCTTCCAGCAGCTCGTGACTCACACCCAGCAGGCTCTCCTTTACCTGGTCGGTGTATGAGATGATGCCACCCATGAAATAGTGTGATGCTCCCGGCACGGCTATGATGGCCTCGGCAATGCGTCCGCCGGTGCAGCTCTCAGCTGTAGAGACGGTCTTCTCTCTTTCCCACAGCAGTTGCGAAATCTCGCGACTGATCACTTTGCTTTCAAAATCCACTTTCTTGAGTTCCTTTCTTTATCTTTATTTGTGTATATGTTAATGTTGTCTTGTGTCCTGCTTCAGACTTCTGTCGCACATTCTCTGTAGAGCTGCATGAGCTGTTCGGCAGTGTTCTGCCACGAGAAATGTCGGGCCCGCTCCAGTCCCACCTGTCGCTGCTGTTGCCACAGCTGCTGGTCGGTCTCCAGTCGCAACAGTGCGTCGGCTATGTCGTCGGCGCTTGTGGGGTCGGTGAGCAGTGCGTCTGGCCCTGCTATCTCGGGCATCGACGATGTGTTGCTTGTCACCACGGGTGTGCCGCAGGCCATGGCTTCCAGCAGCGGTATGCCGAAGCTCTCGCGCAGCGATGTGTAGAGGAAGGCGAAAGCGGCGTTGTAGATGTATGGCAGGTCGCTGTTGACTATGTATCCTGGCATGACCAGGTGGTCCAGTATCTCCCCTATGTTGTTGCGGCGCACAATGGTGTTCAGGTAGCCGCGGTCCAGGTCGGCCATCAGCAGTTGCCGGCCCACGGCCGACCGTTTCAGATAGCGTGCGTATCCCACCAGCGTCCGCTCGGTGTTCTTTTTCGGGTCGGTGTTGCCGAGGAAGAAGATGAAGCCGGGCTTGTCAATGTATCGCCGGTAGAGCTGCTGCGGGTCGTCTGTCGGGCGGAACCACCGGTTGTAGCCGTTGTATATCATGGCCATTCGCTGCGGCGCTATGTTCATTCGGTTCACGATGTTCTGCTCCTCATACCGGCTCACGGTGATAATACGCCGGCAGTGTGGCAGCACCCGCGGCAGCACTGCGCGACGATACAGTCGGCCCATGTTCTGATAGGCCGACTGATTGCCGCCGCTGCGTGGTTCCATGAAGATGATGTCGTGCAGGGTCAGCACCAGCGGTATGCCGCACCGGACGGGAGCTGTGTTGCTGGTGCAGTGCAGCAGCTGCACGCCGGCGCGGCGCGCAGCCCTTGGCAGTGCCCACTGTTCCCACACGGGGTAGGTGGGGGCCTCGAGCTCCACCACATGTACGCGCTCCGACGAGCGTATGCAACGGTCGGGGCCGGGCTTGACAAAAACGTAGTATTCGTTCTCGTGGTCCAGCTTCTGCAACTGCAACACCTCTTGCAGCACGACATAGTCCATGCCGTGTTTGTTCTTGCGGAAGACACGCTGTGCCTCTATGCCTATCCTCATCGTCAGACCTCTGATGGCTTTTTTCTTGCAACTCCTGTATGGCTGCGTTTGTCAGATGCTTGGTGTGGGTGTCGTCGTGACGCTTCCGTCTCTGTGTTTCGTATGTGCGTCGAGCGGCATCCCCACATTTTCGGCTGCAAAGTTAGTTGTTTCTTTCGACACTGCCAAACACAATTTCCGAAAAAACATGCTGTTTGGTCATGGCTTTTTCATTTGACATTTTTTCATCACAAGCCACTCTGAAAGTGTTCTGCCTGTAATTGTGTCGGTGAGGCATACCGTGGATGTAGGGGCAGGCCCTGTGCCAGCCCGCACGCCCGATAGGGCGTTCATCGGCAAGGAAAAGGTTATTGGCTACTGGCGAAAGGTCTTTCGCCTGTAGCCGAAAACTCTGACTAAATGGTTAGTTTCACATTACTCTCAAAGCGATAGCTCCTAACAGAATGGCAATAGTGAAACTGGAAAGAGTGCCAATCATTACATACTCTGTAATCTTCACTTCCCTTGCCTTTGTCAGTTCTCCAAAACGAAAAATGGATTTCGCCGCAAGCAGGAATCCTATGCCTTCCATATATCCAACCAGCATGAAGGTCAGTATCAGCACCCTTTCAAGATAGCCTATCCATGCACCGGCATTCGGCAAGCCGTTCTTGTCATTGTTAGTCGGTGTCCATTTCGCAATGAATGTTCCTAACAGAATAGATGCCGGCTTCAAGGCAAGCATATAGCATAGTGCAACAATCCATGCCCGATAATCTGGCATCCAGTTGCAGCCAAAGCAAAGGTCTGCATCTGTCAGCCAAGCCCATAACCCTAAGATGACAGCCAGGTGAGCCAACTGGTCTGTAATAAAGAGCCACACTGATCCGCTTCCGACAGTAGATTTGATAAAGTCAATCAGATAGTGAGAGACAAACACCACGACAGGAATCTCCCAGCAACTCCACAGCCCAACAAGAACGTAGGCGAGCAAAGCATTGATGCCACTATGAATTGCAAGATATACATATCGCTTACCGCCTTTTGCATATTTCCCCTCACATATTTTGTCTGTCTGCAGAAAAAAGTCACCAATGACATGAGCCGCAATCAGTTTGAGAAGTATAAGAATATTCATTGTTCCTTGTGCTTTTTTATAATTGTTTCAAAACGGGTTGAGAATCTGACAAGTAGAGATTCTTTTGCTGATGCCAGCGTCTTACTGACGTTCTGTTGGGATTTAGCAATACTATTGGCAATGTTGGCCTGCGACAGCCCTTTTCCCACAGAAAGAAATATTGTCTTGGCCTGATTTACACTCCATCCTGTTATGAGATCATCAACAAACGCAAGCCCAGCATCCAGTTCTTCATTCACCTCTTGCCAGCAAGTCCTTACAACAAGACGGCTTTTCTCCATCGCATCAAGTCCCCTCCCAGACAACTTGAATGCTTCACCATCAGACGTGACAACCCTGTCACCCCGATAGTCTATAGTTCCAATGCCTATGGAAATGCGGGCATCCCATACCCCAAATGAATCTGCGGGAGTGTTGGACTTTAGCCCTGCACGTATCATTGACGCAACTTCCAAGGACATTTCCGGTTTCTCCACTAATATCTGGAAACTATCCCCACGGAACAGTTCCATGCTCATCGGACTTCTGCTTTTTAGTCCATCGACGGTTTCCTGTAAAACCTGTATCAACAGATCTCTCTTATCCAGTTCAATCTGCTCCGAATGGACTATATCACCAGTAATGACAGCTTTTATCTCCATATCTAATGTCGGTTGTCTGGTGCAAAATTACATAAAAGATTTGAAGGTAACAACCATTTTTAGTTGTTTTTATCGATTACAACAAAAAAAGGTTGTATTTTATATTTACAACCAAAAAAGGTTGTGAAAAATATAGGAGTAAACAAACCCCAGTTTGTTTCATTATTAGAATGACTATCCCAGATGGCGAAGGGCCTGGTGGAGCCCGAAACGACCAAAAAGTGACATGAGGTCGTCGTTGACACGATTTTGTTGCTCAAAAGCTTGTGCATCTCGCGGATTTTGTCTAAATTTGCAATCATAACAGAAATTTGGATGGTTTCGATATTGTTGATTAGGACACGACAAAATTACGAAATTTTTCCCGATTTCTGTTTGGTTTTCTACACTTTTTTACATCATTCTTACAATTTGAAACATGGTCTCAAAGGGTGAGAAAGTTCAACCGGTTAACCACTCGGCTACCGGTGAGAAGCGTTTTGCC
>JAILBT010000101.1 GCA_024680755.1 Prevotella sp.
TGTCGCGGCGATAAATAATCTGCTCCTGCGCGCGATAGATCATCTCCGGTGTGATGCGCACCGAGCGGTCGCGGTTTTCCTTCATGTGCATGGTCACCTCATAGCCCAAAGCGTTCACTAACCACGGCTGGCCTTCGGTGGCCTCCCATATCATGGGGAAGCAGGCCTCGTCGAACTCCTGCCCCGTCTCGTCGGTGTGCTGTTGGTAGAGCTGGCGTATCTCATCACGGGTAAAATTCCCAAGTCGCAGCGACTCTGCCTTGATGTTGAAAGCCGAGCCTCCTGTGACGATGTCCTGATTGGAGAGCACGATGCGGTAGTCGCGCACGTCGCGTACACCGCAGAGCACGATGCTGTTAGGAAAGGCCTGCGGACGGTTGGCATAGCCAGAGCGTATCTGACGGAGGACGCTCACCAGCGAGTCGCCCACCAGGGCATCAATTTCGTCGATGAAGAGTACCAGCGGTTTGGGGAGTGACTCACACAGCCGACGTAAGAACGTGGAAAGCATGGCATCCTCGCCTTCGTCTTGCACGCTGTTCCGGGCGTTCCGGGCCAAATCGTTTTTCAATATCAATCTTACCTCTTCCGCGAGTGTGTCGACGGTTGACTTCACAACGCTCTTGACATTGTTGCGTGAAGCCTGTCCGCCCTCCACGTTGGCATATACGGCGATATAGTCGCCATGCTGGTTAAGATAGTCGCGCAGAGCCAGCATACACGATGTCTTGCCCGTCTGCCGGGGGGCATGAAGCACGAAATACTTCTTCTGCCGGATAAGCATGAGCATATCGTCGAGATCGAACCGGGTCAGCGGGTCGATGGTATATTGCTCTTGTGGGCGGTTAGGTCCAGCGGTATTGAAAAAACGTTCCATTATCTATCGTTTCTGTTCAGGTGCATTTTCTTGTCATACAACCACCTCCGTTAAGGCTGCCTGTGTAGGGACGGCATAACATCTTAGATTACAGTTCGAATAAATTTTGGATTCTATCCTTTTTTTTGATTACATTTTCAAGTTTCGCAAACTCCGAAAGGCACGCCCTGAAAGGGCAACAAGCGGCCCTGGGCTGGCAGCTCGTTGCCCTTTCAGGGCGTTTGTGTGCGAAGCATTCATAACTTGCGGATCTTGAGTTACATTCCCCCAGACCATAATGTCCTTTCCCTGATAGCTGTAGGGTTTGTGCCAGATGCGCTGTTCCCAGGTCTTTTCGGCAGAGCGGTCGAGTTTCCAGTCCCGTATAGGCTGGCAGCAAGCCTTTTGTGAGTCTGACGCGCACCTTTTGGCTCGGTATGGCTAGAGAGTACGCCATAGCTTCGCTGTCGTCGTCACAGGGGATAAGCTGTTAATTTCATTTATAGCAGTATCCTCCATTTACCTCTATCAGGCTGCCGTTGACAAAGGGATTGTCAATGCAGAAGCGGTAGGCATCCACCACCTCATCGACGGTGGCAAAACGGTGGATGGCTGTCTTGCCATAGATGTTCTGCTTGATCTGCTCCGGCTTTTCTTTCTGCCAGGGCGTGGCCACGAATCCCGGGATAATGGCGTTCACCGTGGTTCCTGTCCCCTCAAACTCCTTCACCAGGTTCTTTGCCAAGGCACATACCGCCGACTTAGTGACGCCGTAGCTCAACACTGTAGCGTGTGGATGTACAGCCATCTGAGAGCCTGTGAAGATGATGCGTGAGCCGGCGGGAATGAGGCTGTAGAGTTCGCGAATCAAGATGTAATGTGAGTTGACGGCCACTTCCATCTGTCGGTCCCAGTCGTCATCGCTTGTCTCTGTAAACGACTTGCGGATGCTCATACCTGCGTTGCAGACGATACAGTCCACGGTGTCGCACTTTTTCTTTATTTCATTGATAAAACCATAGACTTCAGCTCGCCTTGTCTGATCCACTTTCAGCGGCGTGAAATGCTCAATGTTTTCTGTAAAGTCCGGTCCCACGTATGTGGCAAACACCCTGTAGCCTTTGCTTAACAGCATCTTGGCAACGCCAAGGCCGATACCCGAGGTGCCGCCTGTAACTATTGCATTCTTCAGCTTCATATCCCTATCAGATTCTTACGCTCACCGAATTGCTGCATGATCTCTGCCATGGCGATGCTCTCGCGCCGACGAAGGCGTGCGGTGCTTTGCCGATGGTTGACTATGCAGGAGATGAACTCCTGGATCTCATATCTCAGTCCGGCCCCGTCCCACTTGTAGAAGAATTTTTTGTTCTGGTTCTGGTCTTCATAGCGCAGCTCGAAATAGTCGGTCTTCCACCACGGTGCAGGCACGTATGCATAGCCCTTTGTGCCGGAGATGACGAGGTTGCCCTCTGTCTTCACGCCCAGTCCCACCTTGAACGAGCATACGGCATTCCGGTAGCGCAGCACCCCTTTGGTGTACATATCCACGCCGTCTTTCATGCGGGAATACAGGTTCAGGTTTTCGTAGTTGATGCCACAAAGCTTCAGTATGGGCAGCAGTGGATAGCTTCCCAGCTCGTACATGGAGCCGCCGGCCTGGCGTGGGTCAAACTCGCGCAATGTCATGTCGTCGTCCCACAGTTTGGAGAGCGATGCCTCAACGTCCACCACCTCGCCGATGACCCCCGACTTGATCATCACCATCAGGTGGTTGAACGCCGGGCAATGGGCCGTCTTGTTTGCCTCCATCAGCAACATGCCTCTCTGCTTGGCCAAGGCATACACCGCTTTGGCCTCGCCGCCATTTAGAACCAGCGGGGTCTCACACAGCACATGTTTGCCTGCGGCTATGCTCTGCCTGATATAGTCGTTGTGGGTAAGGTGTGGGGTGGCTATATACACCGCATCGACAGCCTGATAGAAGTTTTCTAAGCTGTCATATACGGTTATCGTCTCATTCTGCTCTGCCAGTGAGTGGCTGGCTTCGCTGTTGATGTCGTATGCCGCGGTGACCGTCACACCGGAAACCACATTGGCCTCTGCCGGAAAACGATGTGCCATGCGTCCGCAGCCAATGATGCCCAGCCTCACGTCCGTCGTCATCTCCTCGCGCAGCATGGTGGACGAGATGCCTTCCGTCCGTGGCAGATAGACCACTTCGCAGAACTCCTTCAGATAGTCGAACTTGCCGTCCCAGTCAGAGCCGACGGCAAAGACATCGACATCATATTTCTGTATGTCGTCAATCTTTTGGCCCACATAGTCCTCGATGATGATCTTGTCTGCCAGGCCTGTCGCCCTGACTGCCTCCACCCGCTCCAGCACGTTGTTGAGCACGTTCAGCTTGCCCCGCTCGCGGTCGAAGTTGTCGTTTGTCACGCCCACAATCAGGTAGTCGCCCAGCGCCTTGGCCCGCCTTAGCAGGTTGACATGCCCCTGGTGCAGCAGGTCGTATGTTCCGTAGGTGATAACTTTCTTCATCGCTGTACTGCCCACAAACGAGCTGTCATGTTTCATGCGTTCAGGCCGGGTTTATGGTCTGTTTCGTCGCGGTCTGCGCTGCTGTGTCCTATGCTTTGTCTGACGTTTGTTCTTGCAGCTCGCGGGCCTGTTCGTCGGTCAGCAGGCGCAGGCTGTTGCGGTGCACATCGACGATGGCTGCGGCCTGGCTGTCGCAGACGGTCAGCACCACGCAGCGCTTTCCCTGCACGCGTTTTATGCGGCCCACCACGCCGGCAAACTCGCCCTCGACAATCTGTACTGCCTGGCTCGGCTTGACGGCATATTGCAGGTCGCGCAGGAAGATGACATCGTCCCTTTCCGACTCGGCCACGCGACGATAGTCGTCCATCACCTTGTCGGAGACGAAAACAACTTCGTCTTGCCGGTTGAATTTCGCGTCGTATGAGGGGTGCATCAGGAAGCGGAGGGGCTCGAACAGCTCTTGGTTGCTCTTGATCTTGACAAGGTTGGCAAACGTAGAGCGCACGAAGATGAAGTTGAGCAGGTATGGTGCGAAGTCCATCCTGGTCATGCTCACCTTGATGTATTTCATCGGTGCGTATGTGTCTATGTGGATACGCTCTGCAGCCAGTCGCCGCTTCTGCTGCTCCATGCGTTGCAGCATCAGCGTCAGGCGCGGCAGGCTTGAGTTGCGTATCCTCATCGGGAACCAGTGCAGCTCTTTCTCGTCAATCATGTCTTGCTGCCACTATCGGTTGTCAATAGGTTTCGTACAAGCACATACCTTGGGGACACCACATTAATATAATGTAGCGACGCAACTGTGTCTCTTTACCTTTCATCATCGCCTGAAATGTACTGAATGCCCAATGACATCTGCGGACGATTTCTTTGTTTGATGCCACGGTCAGACGGCTGCTTCTCTTGTGCAGATAGTGACGTGGACATCATTTTTTGGGCTGCAAAGTTAAACAAAAAAAATGTGATTTACTATCATCTATTGAAAAAAATGTTTTAACAGTTCATTTTTGTCAATTTTGCAACATGGCTGAAGGGATATGCCGCATGTGTCGCCGTTTGTCTTCACCCCTGGGCGATGCTTGCTTGCGGCCGCCTTCAGGCTTTCACTATTTACAATGTATCTGTCAAAATTTACAATGCAATGATACTTGCATGTATAATTTACAAAAAAAAATATACTAATATTTACAAAAGTGTTTCAAACGGCGTTTGTGCTCTTGGTCGATTAGGAAAAATTGAGTAACTTTGCGCGTCAAAAGAAAGCTTATTGTGTTCAGCAGGACAATAGTTTTCCCGGAACGGGCAAACAGACGTATCATGTTATCGGTCGCTTGACAGCGAACAGTGTGATTTGTTCCGCGTTCAGAAACTAATGACGAGACTAATGAAACAGATAAAAACAAAGATACCAGACCGTCGTTTTCTTGTTGACGCTGGTGCCAGTATGCCTCAGTAGCCACATCAGGTAAAAAGTGTTTCAGGATAATTACATGTGGGAGACCTCTCCGTCAGCACCGGCTGGCGGGGAGGCCTTTTCGTACTTGGGAGGTGAGAGTTGGGAAGTAAGAGCGACCAGAGGTCGAGCGGCCCTGGGCTGACAGCTTATTGCCCCTTCGGGGCTCCATCGGAAACATGCGGATAATCATTTACTATTATTCTATCAGTTCGAAGTGCTGATAGTCTTTGCACGATGTCCAGTCGCCGCCCCACTCGAAGCCCGCTTCGGTGAAGAGGCGGAAGCACAGGTCGTCGTGGTCTATCTTATATTTGAAGTCCCATGTGCGGTCGCAGTAGGCTTCGGCCGTGGCGGGCTGTATGTAGCGTGTGCCGTCGCTGCGGTCCTTGTAGTAGGGGTTATACAGGGTGTTGATGTCGATGGCCAGTCCGCGGGCGTGCTTCGACAGCTTTGTGGTTCCGGCCACGGCGCGGTAGCAGAAGCACGACGTGTTGTTGTCGCGCATCTGTGTCTCGTCGTCGGCATCATATACGTCGGGCAGCAGCATGCGCTGTATGGGGTAGCGGGCGTCGAACAGCTGTCGCAGTATGTCGGCCACGCGGCTGGCTATCGCCTTGTTGCAGACCATCTCGCCTATGTGCATCTGTCCGTCGTAGTCCCAGTGCAGGGCGCGTATGTGGCGCAGGTCGTCGCGGCCTATATGCGGGTTCTCCTTGTATGTCTTGCCCTGCATGCGCTGCCACACGGCGTCGGGTATGGGCTCGGCGGCAAAGCACCTGTCCGTGCCGCCGAAGGCTTCGACGGCCTCTTGGCTCACCGTGCGTCCGGCCTGCCACTGGTCGAGCGGGCGCGTGTCAACGGGGAAGCTGAAGGCGGTCTTATGCACACCGTCGCCGTAGATGGTCTTGAAGTCGTCGCGCATGGAGATGACGTGGTAGCCGGCCTGGCGCCACTGCTGGCCCAGGTTGAGGGCTTTGGCGCGGTCGGCATGGTCGCGCGCGTCGTCGTCGGCAATGAGCATGAAGGCTGCCGCCTTGTGCCGGCCGCCGAGGGCGTAGTTGTGCATGGCGCAGTCGCCGCCGCTGTTGCCGAAGGAGAGTACGGGCACCTTGCCTATCTCTTGCGCTATCTGCAGCACCTTGTTGGTCTTCAGGTTCTTGATGATCAGCTCGTCGGTGCGTACCAGGTCTTCCTCTTTGCCCATCGTGTAGTTGACGCCAGCCTCTGTGCCCTGACTGGCTGACACGAGCTTCACGTCCATGCCGATGACGAGGTTGGGCTCTATGCCGACGGTCTCGGCCAGTGCGCGGCAGATGAAGCGGTCAGAGCCGCTGACCACATAGCATGTGAAGCCGTGGGCCTTCAGGTAGTCGAACACCTGCAGCATGGGCTTGTAGAAGCCCTGACCGAAGGTCATGCCGCTGAAGCCGTTGGCCGGCCGCCGGGCGTAGTCCTTGACGTAGGCATCAAACTGGGCCAGGGTCATGCCGCTGTATGCCTTCGCTGCGGCATAGGCGTGCTGCATGTCGAAATGGTCGGGCAGCTTCTTGCCGACCTGCACGAAGTCGCGTATAGCCTGCGCTGCCTCCATCACGTCCTTGGGCGCAGTGTAGGAGCTGTCGTCCAGTGCGCGGTGTTCCAGCAGGTTGTATTCAAAATATGTGGGATAGAGCTCGCCCACGAACGTGCCGTCCATGTCGAACGTGGCTATGCGGTCTTCCACGCTGATATAGTTGGGCGAGCCTGGGCTGGTAACGTCTGACACATAGTCTTGCAGGGCGGTCAGCGCCTCGCACGGGTTCCATAGAGTGAAAAACTGCGTTTTGACTTCCTGCTGGGCAAGCTGCTCGTTGTCCTTGCCGCAGGATGTCACCATGTTTGCGCCGCAAATGATAAAGATGGCGGCCAGAATCAATGACTTGATACGATACATTATATAATTAGAGTGTTGATAGTTAGATAGACAAATAGACAGATAGACAAATAGACAGATAGACAGATACACAGATAGACAAATAGACAGATAGACAAATAGACAGATAGACAAATAGACAAATAGACAGATAGACAGATAGACAAATAGACAGATAGACAGATAGACATTGAGACAAACAGAACGATAAGCGAACAAGAAGCTAACGAGACGGAACGAGACAGAACGCTATAGTGGAACCAACGAACAAACACATACATACAATGGATTCTTCATTCATGGTTTTCTCCGGCGCAGCTACAAAATACCTGGCCGAGAGAATTTGTCAGAGTCTGGGCTGCCCGCTTGGACAACTCGTCATCACGCATTTCTCCGACGGCGAGTTTGCCGTGAGCTATGAGGAGAGCATCCGCGGGCGCGACATCTTCCTTGTTCAAAGCACGTTTCCCAACAGCGACAACCTGATGGAGCTGCTGCTGATGATTGATGCGGCCAAACGTGCCTCGGCACGCACCATCAACGCCGTGATACCCTATTTCGGCTGGGCACGACAGGATCGCAAGGACAAGCCGCGCGTCAGCATTGGGGCTAAGCTCGTGGCCGACCTGCTGAGCGTGGCCGGAATAAACAGACTGATAACCATGGACCTTCACGCCGACCAGATACAGGGCTTCTTCAACGTGCCCGTGGATCATCTCTACGGCTCGGGAGTCATTATGCCCTACCTGCAGAGCCTGCAGCTGAAAGACCTGGTGATAGCTTCGCCCGACGTGGGCGGCTCGAAACGCGCCAACACATACGCTAAATATCTGGGCTGTCCGCTCGTGCTGTGCAACAAGACCAGGGCCAGGGCCAACGTGGTGGCCACGATGCAGGTCATCGGCGACGTGACGGACAAGAACGTGGTCATCGTCGACGATATGGTCGATACGGCCGGCACCATAACCAAGGCGGCCGACCTGATGAAAGAGGCCGGGGCCAAGACGGTGCGCGCCTGCGCCAGCCACTGTGTGATGAGCGGACCGGCCAGCGAGCGCGTGATGAAATCGGCGCTCGAGGAGATTGTCTTCACCGACTCGATACCCTTCAACAGCCACGACTGTCCGAAGGTGAAGCAGCTGAGCGTGGCCGACATGTTTGCCGAGACCATACGCCGCGTGATAAACAACGAGAGTATTAGCGACCAATACCTCGTCTGACACACTATATAACCCACTGATAGCCGACAATATAGACCGTTGAACATCTTGCGCCACATACTCGCTGTCGTAGCGTGCTGTATGCTGTCGCCCCACGAGGGCTGGGCTGGCGGCACCGCTCCGTCGTTAGACTCCGTGGAGCTGAGCCTGCTGACATGCTCGCCCCATGAGGAGATCTACAGTCTGTATGGCCATACGGCGCTGCGCGTGTTCGACCGTAGCCGCGGCTACGACGTGGTCTATAACTATGGCGTGTTCAATTTCCGGGCGCCCCACTTCGTGGCACGCTTCGTGTTCGGCAAGACCGACTACGAGCTGGGACGCTTCCCCACCGAGCCTTTCCTGCTTGGTTACAGACGCTGGGGCAGCGCGGTGACGGAACAGGTGCTGAACCTGACGGCCGAAGAGAAAAGGCGGCTGATGTCGCTGTTGGAGGACAACTACAGGCCCGAGAACCGCGTCTATCGCTACAACATCTTCTACGACAACTGCTCTACGCGGCCCCGCGACATGATAGAGCGCGCCACCGACGGCCGCATAGCCTACGGCCAGAGCGAGAGCCGGCAGACCTGGCGCGAGTTGCTGCGCGAGAAGAGTGGCCACCACGAGTGGGCCACAACGGGCAACGACATGCTGCTGGGTGTCAGGGCCGACGGGCGGCCCACGCCGCGCGAGCGCCAGTTTCTGCCCGAGTGGCTGATGGCCGATGTGGAGCAGGCCACCATCGTCGATGCGCAGGGGCATCGACGCCCGCTTGTGGCTGCAACGCGCGTGCTGGTGCCTGCCGGCACGCAGGTGGTGGAGCCCGACTTCCTGCTGACACCGTGGCAGCTGTCGGTGCTCTTGGTGGCTGCGTGCATGGCGGCCTGTCTGTGGCAGTGGCGCCGACGCACCACACCCCTGGCGTTGCGCGTGGCCGACACGCTGCTGCTGCTGACAACGGGGGCGATAGGTGTGGTGCTGACCGTCATGGTCTTCAGCGACCATCCGTTCACGTCGGCCAACCTGCATCTCGTGGTGTTCAACCCGCTGCTGCTTGCGCTGTTGCCGGCTGCCGCCCGCGGACGGCGCACACCACTGTGGACCGTGGTAGAGCTGATGGCGCTGACATTCTTCGTATGCCGCCTGGTGCAGCACTTCCCGCTGCTGACAGAGGCTTTGGCACTATGTTTGTTGTTAAGAGCTGTGACGAATAAGTTTTTGAGTTTGTAAGTTTTTGAGTTTCTTTTATAAGTTTTTGAGTTTTTGAGTTTCTGAGTTTTCTGAGTTTTCTGAGTTTTCTGAGTTTTCTGAGGTTGAAAGGCCTATACATATAAAAGTTTATAAAACTGTCTAACTGTCTAATTGTCTAACTGTCTATCTGTCTAATTGTCTAACTGTCTAATTGTCTATCTGTCTATCTGTCTATCTGTCTAATTGTCTAACTGTCTAACTGTTTAACTGTCTAATTGTCTAACTGTCTAATTGTCTAACTGTCTATCTGTCTAACTGTCAAACAAGCTATCTGTCTTTTGAAGAACCGTTACATATACATAACGTTGCTGACGATACTGGGTCTTGACCCTCAGCAGCTGCAGGCCGACGAGCCGTCGGCCATGCCGTCGCCTTCGTCGGTACCACGCCTTGTGGTCTCGATCACGATAGACCAGCTGCGCAGCGACTGTCTGGAGGCTTTCCGTCCGCTGTTCGGGGCCGGTGGCTTCGAGAAGCTGATGCGCGAGGGCTGTCTCTACACCAACGCCGGCTATGGCTTTGAGCCCGTCGATAGGTCGTCGGCTGTGGCGGCCCTGATGACGGGTGTGTCGCCCTACTACAACAGCATAGTGGGTCAGCGCTGGCTGGTGCGCGAGACGCTGGTGCCCCGCTACTGCGTCGACGACGTCAGGTACGAGGGTCTGGGCACCTGGGAGCGCACCTCGCCCGAGGCCATTGCCACCTCTACGCTGGGCGACGAGCTGAAGCTGGCCACGCGTGGCCAGGCCATTGTGTGGAGCATTGCCCCCTTCAGCGACATGGCTGTGCTGGCCGCCGGACACGCCGCCGACGGCGCGCTCTGGATAGACCGGCAGCGCGGACAGTGGTGCTCGTCGAGCTACTATATGAAGCAGTTGCCCAAGTGGGTGACACAGCATAACGAACGGCAGGCACCGGCCATAGGTATCGACGAGCGGGTGTGGCAGGCTGTCAATCCCGCCAGCAGCACATACAGCATACTGGTGCAGCAGGGCGAGCAGAAGCCTTTCAAGCACAGGTTTAAGGGCGACGCCCGCTACACGGAATACACCATGAGCGGGCTGGTCAACGAAGACGTGACCAGCATGGCCCTCAGCTGCTTGCTCTCCACAGGCATGGGCAGCGACAGGCTGACAGACCTGCTCTGTCTGAGCTACTATGTAGGTGCCCCCAGCCAGCAGACCGCCTCGCAGAGTCTTATGGAGCTGCAGGACAGCTATCAGCGGCTGGACCAGGAGCTGGCGCGGCTCATAGCCACGCTGGAGAAGCGCCTCGGCAAGACCAACCTGATGATCGTGGTGACGGGCACGGGCTATGCCGCCGAGGAGGACACCGACTACTCGCAATATCGCATACCCACGGGCAATTTCTACATGAGCCGCACGGCCAACCTGCTGAACATGTATTTCGGTGCGTTGTGGGGCACGGGCCGCTATGTAGAGACATGCTTCGGCAATCAGATCTTCCTGAACCACAAGCTGCTGGAGCAACGCCGCGTGCAGCTGGGCGACGCCCTGCAGCGAGCGCAGGAGTTCATGCAGCAGCTGTCCGGTGTGCGCAATGTCTATACCTCCACACAGCTCTTTGCCTCGCAGAACGCCCAGCTGGCGCGCATCCGCGGCGCTTTCAACACGCTGCGCTCGGGCGACATCATGGTGGAGGTGGCACCGGGCTGGCATATACTGAACGAAGATACCCACGACGACCAGCTGCAGAGGGCTGGATACATACAGTTTCCGCTGATGGTCTATGGCGCGTCGGTCGAGGCGCAGCGCATAGACAAGCCGGTCAACATAGAGAGTGTGGCGCCGGCAATAGCCAAAACCATACGCATCAGGGCACCCAACGCCTGCAAGGCAGAACCACTGTTCTGAGGAAAGGAGGAAGGCATAGGGCCTACAGCGTCTATAGAGACTATAGAATCTATAGAAACTATAGAGCCTATAGAATCTATAGAAACTATAGAATCTATAGAATCTATAGAAACTATAGAAACTATAGAATCTATAAAAACTATAGAAACCATAGCGTCCATAGAAACAATAAATCGTGTAATCGTAAAAAAAGTAATAATAATGTCATTCAATCTAAACAAATTCCTGAAATCGCTGTTCGGCGACAAGGCTTCGCGCGACATGAAGCTCATCCAGCCGATGGTGGAGAGCGTGAAAAAGATATATCCGCAGGTGCAGCAGCTGAGCAACGACGAGTTGCGTCAGCGCACGAAAGAGATACAGCAGCAGATCAGAGAGTCGTCGAAAGAGCTCGACGAGCAGATAGCCCAGCTGAAGGCCAAGATAGAAGACACGCCCATCGACGAGCGCGCCGACATCTTCGCCCAGATAGACAAGCTGGAGAAAGACGTGCTGGAGATCTACGAGGGCGTGCTCAACGAGGTCATGCCCGAGGTGTTCGCCATAGTGAAAGACACGGCGCGCCGCTTTGCCGAGAACGACGAGACCGTCGTGACAGCCACCGACTTCGACCGCGAGCTGGCTGCCGACCCTGCCAAGGACTTCATCACCATCGACGGCGACAAGGCTATCTACCACAACCACTGGACCGCCGGCGGCAACGACCTGAAATGGGAGATGGTCCACTACGACGTGCAGCTCTTCGGCGGCGTGGTGCTGCACCAGGGCAAGATAGCCGAGATGGCCACGGGCGAGGGAAAGACGCTGGTGGCCACGCTGCCCGTCTTCCTCAACGCGCTCACGGGCAACGGCGTGCATGTCGTGACCGTCAACGACTATCTGGCCAAGCGCGACTCCGAGTGGATGGGACCGCTGTATATGTTCCACGGACTGAGCGTCGATTGCATTGACAAGCACCAGCCCAACAGCGAGGCCCGGCGCAGGGCATACCAGTGTGACATCACCTTCGGCACGAACAACGAGTTCGGCTTCGACTATCTGCGCGACAACATGGCAACGTCGCCCGACGACCTGGTGCAGCGCAAGCACAACTATGCCATCGTCGATGAGGTGGACTCCGTGCTTATCGACGACGCACGCACGCCGCTCATCATCTCCGGTCCCGTGCCCAAGGGCGACGACCAGATGTTTGAGGAGTATCAGCCCCTGGTGGAGAAGCTCGTCGGCGTGCAGCGACAGTTAGCTACGCAGCTTCTCTCTGACGCTAAGACGAAGATAGCCGCCGGCAACAAGCTCATGGCTGAGGGAAAGAAGAAAGAGGCGCAGCCCGTACTCGACGAGGGCTTCCTCTCGCTCTACCGCTCGCACAAGGCCATGCCGAAGAACAAGGCACTGATAAAGTTCCTCTCCGAGGAAGGCATCAAGAGCGGTATGCTGCGCACCGAGGAGATATACATGGAGAACAACAACCGCCGTATGCCCGAGTGCGTGGAGCCACTCTACTTCGTGGTCGATGAGAAGCTCAACTCGTGCGACCTGACCGACAAAGGCACCGAGTGGCTGGCCAGGCAGGTGGACAACAAGGACCTGTTTGTGCTGCCCGACATCGCTGCGCAACTATCGGAGCTGGAGACACACACCGAGATGAGCGACGAGCAGCGCGTGAACCGCAAGGATGAGCTGCTCTCACACTATGCCCTGCAGAGCGAGCGCGTGCACACCCTGCAGCAGCTGCTGAAGGCATACACCATGTTCAACAAGGACGACGAGTATGTCGTCATCGACGGCGAGGTGAAGATAGTCGATGAGCAGACCGGACGTATCATGGAGGGACGCCGCTGGAGCGACGGACTGCACCAGGCAGTCGAGGCCAAGGAGCACGTCAAGGTCGAGGCCGCCACGCAGACCTTTGCCACCATCACCCTGCAGAACTATTTCCGCATGTATCACAAGCTGGCCGGCATGACGGGCACGGCCATCACCGAGGCGGGCGAGTTCTGGGACATCTACAAGCTCGACGTGGTGGAGATACCCACCAACCGCCCCGTGCTGCGCAACGACATGAACGACCGCATCTACAAGACGGCCCGGGTGAAATATAAGGCCGTCATCGAAGAGGTGGTCAAGATGCGTAACGCCGGACGCCCGTCGCTGATAGGCACCACGTCGGTCGAGATCTCCGAGCTGCTGTCGCGTATGCTCGACATGTATCGCGACCCCGAGACGGGCAAGCTGGCACCCATACCCCACCAGGTGCTCAACGCCAAGCTGCACCAGAAGGAGGCCGACATCGTGGCCCAGGCCGGACAGCAGGACAGCCAGGGACTGGGTGCCGTGACCATTGCCACCAACATGGCCGGCCGCGGAACGGACATCAAGCTCTCGCCAGAGGTGAAAGCCGCCGGCGGACTGGCCATCATCGGCACAGAGCGACACGAGAGCCGACGCGTGGACCGGCAGCTGCGCGGACGAGCCGGCCGACAGGGAGACCCGGGAAGCAGCGTCTTCTTCATCTCGTTCGAGGACAAGCTGATGCGACTCTTCGGCTCAGACCGGACAGCAAAGGTGATGGACACCGTGGGCTTCAAGGACGACGACATGCTGGAGAGCAACATGCTCTCGAACGCCGTGGAGCGAGCTCAGAAGAAAGTTGAGGAGAACAACTTCGGCATACGTAAGCGACTGCTGGAGTATGACGACGTGATGAACAGGCAGCGCACCGTGGTCTATGAGAAGCGACGCCACGCCCTGATAGGCGAGCGCATCGGCATGGACATCGCCAACACCATCTGGGACCGCGTGGCAACCATCATTGAGCGCAACGACTACGAGGGCTGCAAGGAGGAGTTTATCAAGGTGCTGGCTATGGAGGTGCCCTTCACCGAGGAGGAGTTCAACTCGGGCAAGCGCGACGAGCTGGCCGAGCGCGCCTTCCAGCTGGCCATAGAACGCTTCAACCGCCACATGGACCACATACGCGAGGTGGCGCTGCCCGTCATCAAGCAGGTGTATGAGACGCAGGGACAGATGTTCGAGCGTATCATGGTGCCTATAACCGACGGACGTGCCCTGTACAACATACCGTGCAACCTGAAGGAGGCATACGACACGGAGGCAAAGTCGGTGGTGAAACAGTTTCAGAAAACCATACTGCTGCACATCATCGACGAGGCGTGGAAGGAGAACCTGCGCGCTCTGGACGAGCTGCGCCACTCGGTGCAGAACGCCAGCTACGAGCAGAAAGACCCGCTGCTCATCTTCAAGCTCGAGAGCGTGAAGCTGTTCGACGACATGGTCAACACGATGAACAACCGCAGCGTATCCATCCTGATGCGCAGCAGCATACCCGTGCAGCAGCCCGTGCAGGAGGCAGCTCCCGCCCCGCAGCAGCGCGTCGAGTATGTGGAGAGCCACGCCGACGTGGAGGAGGAGCGCCGCCGCCAGGAGGCTGCACAGCAGCGACTGGAGCTGCAGCGTGAGCTGGCGCGCCGCCAGCAGATGTTGGCGCGCCAGCAGGAGATGTCCATGCGCCAGCAGATGATGGCCCAGCAGCAGATGCAGGCCCACCGCGGCGGCATGCCCCAGGAGCAGATGACAGACCCCAACCAGGCCGCCGCTGCCGCTCACGACACCAGGGCGCAGCAGCCGCGCACACCCATCGTGAAGCAGAAGCAACCCGGACGCAACGACCCCTGTCCTTGCGGCAGCGGAAAGAAGTTCAAGAACTGCCACGGACGTGGCATCGTCTGAGACTGCAATCTTTCATCTTTCATCTATCATCTTTCATCTATCATGGCACAAGCAACATTCCTGAAAATCAACCCCGCCGACTCGGTGGTGGTTTGCCTGCAGCCCAAGCAGAAGGGCGACGTCATCAGCGTGGACGGACACGACATAACCGTGCTGCAGGACACGCCGGCGGGCCACAAGCTGCTGCTGCACGACGTGGCGCAGGGCGAAAACATCATCAAGTATGGCTACCCGATAGGCCACGCCCGCGAGGCGCTCAAGGCCGGACAGTGGGTGAACGAGACCAACCTCAAGACCAACCTGTCCGGTACGCTGGAATATACCTACCAGCCCGTCAACGAGCGCCTGAACATAGAGAAGGAGAACCGCACCTTCCGCGGCTATCGCCGCAAGAACGGCGATGTGGGCGTGAGAAACGAGATATGGATTGTGCCCACGGTGGGCTGCGTCAACGGCATTGCCGAGCAGCTGGCCGAGCGACTGCGCAAGGAGACGGGACTGGAGGGCATTGACAGCGTCTATGCCTGGCATCACAACTACGGCTGCTCGCAGCTCTCGGGCGACCACGAGAACACGCGCAAGGTGCTGCGTGACATCGTGCTCCACCCCAACGCTGGTGCCGTGCTGGTGCTGTCGCTCGGCTGCGAGAACAACCAGCCCGACCAGTTTGAGAAGCTGCTGGGCGACTACGACCACGAGCGCATCAAGTTTCTCGTCACACAGCAGGTGGAGGGCGACGAGCGCGAGGCCGGCATGGAGCTACTGCGCCAGCTGTATGCCGTGGCACGACAAGACCGCCGCGAGGACGTGCCCGTCAGCGAGCTGCGCGTGGGGCTGAAGTGTGGCGGGTCCGACGGCTTCTCGGGCATAACGGCAAACCCGCTCGTGGGCGAGTTCTCCGACTGGCTCGTGGCACAGGGAGGCACCAGCGTGCTGACCGAGGTGCCGGAGATGTTCGGAGCCGAGACCATACTGATGAACCGCTGCGAGACACCGGAGCTGTTCCGCCAGACGGTGAGCCTGATAAATAATTTCAAGGAATACTTCCTCTCTCACGGCGAGCCCGTGGGCGAGAACCCTTCGCCGGGCAACAAGGCCGGCGGCATCTCTACCCTGGAAGACAAGGCGCTGGGCTGCACGCAGAAGTGCGGCCGGGCACCGGTGAGCGGAGTGATGGAGTATGGCGAGCGCCTGCAGCACAAGGGACTCAACCTGCTGTCGGCACCGGGCAACGACCTGGTGGCTTCGACCGCACTGGCCGCCTGCGGCTGCCATCTGGTGCTGTTCACCACCGGACGCGGCACACCTTTCGGCACCTTCGTCCCAACGATGAAGATAGCCACCAACCCCACACTGGCCAGCCGCAAGCCGGGCTGGGTCGATTTCTCGGCCGGACAGCTCGTCGAAGGGCGCACGATGAAGGAGCTGGTGCCCGAGTTCATCGACAAGGTGCTGGCGGTGGCAAGCGGAGCCCACGCACGCAACGAGGAGAATGGCTACCGCGAGATAGCTATCTTCAAGAATGGCGTGACGCTCTGAGACCCTTGCCGGCGATGAAAGTAGCGCGGGGTGACATTAATGCTATATAATATTAATGTATAAGGGACTGAGCCCACTGATTGTCTTTGCCACGTTCTATCTTGTGGCAAGCCTTGTGGCGGGCGACTTCTATCGTGTGCCCATCACGGTGGCCTTTCTCGTGGCGTCGCTCTATGCGATAGCCATCAGCGGGCCGCGTCCCCTCGGCGAGCGCCTCAGCATCTACAGCAGTGGTGCGGCCACGGCCGATATGATGCTGATGGTGTGGATATTCGTGTTGGCAGGAGCTTTTGCTGCTTCGGCCAAGGCCATAGGCAGCATCGATGCCACGGTGGGACTGACCGTGGCGGTGCTGCCCGCGCGCTTCCTGCTGGCCGGCATCTTCATGGCAGCCTGCTTCATCTCGCTCTCCGTGGGCACCAGCGTGGGCACCATAGTAGCCCTGACACCCATAGCGGCGGGCGTGGCCGAGGAGACGGGACTGTCGGTGGCCATGCTGACGGCGGTGGTGGTGGGAGGCTCGTTCTTCGGCGACAACCTGTCGTTCATCTCCGACACAACCATCGTGGCCACGCAGTCGCAGGGCTGCCGTCTGGCCGACAAGTTCCGCGTCAACATCTTCATCGTGGCCCCGGCTGCACTGCTTGTGCTGCTGTGGTATATCTACATGGGCGGCGGCACGTCGGCACCGCAGACGGTGGCTGCCGTCGAGCCGCTGAAGGTGCTGCCATACATGGTGGTGCTGCTGACCGCACTGTTGGGCATGAACGTCATGGCGGTGCTGACGCTTGGACTCATCCTGACCGGCATTGTGGGCATGGCCACGGGCACGATAGATTTCTTCGACTGGCTCGTGGCTATGGGCAACGGCATAACGGGCATGGGCGAGCTGGTCATCATCACGCTGATGGCGGGCGGACTGCTGCAGCTGATAAAGGAGATGGGGGGCATCGACACCATCATCCGACTGCTGACGCGGCGCGTCAGCAGTAAGCGTGGTGCCGAGCTGAGCATAGCGGCGCTGGTGAGCATTGTCAACCTGTGTACGGCCAACAACACGGTGGCCATCCTCACCGTCGGAGGCATAGCGCGGCAGATAGGCGACCGCTTTGGCGTGGACAACCGCAAGTGTGCCTCGCTGCTCGATACCTTCTCGTGCTTCACGCAGGGACTGCTGCCATACGGGGCGCAGATGTTGATGGCAGCAGGGCTGGCCGCACTTTCGCCGATGGCCATACTGCCATATCTCTACTATCCCGCCGCCATCGGCCTGTGTGCACTGATGGCCATCCTGCTAAGGTATCCGAGAAGATATTCTTAGCGACAGAAGACTGCATGTTATCCATTCCAATTCGTACAACTTGTTCTAATTCGTATAATTTGTCTTAATTCGTATAATTCGTGAAATTCGTTTTAATTCGTTGTTAAAAACCGCTGACTTGTATAATTCGTTGTTAAAGACCATAAGCACCAGTACCTAAGTATGGACATCATTTCGCGCAATCTGTATCGGCTGCTGCGGGCCGGTGCCTTCGGTCAGGCCGAGGTGGTGGAACCCATGTCGGTCTGGAAATGGCATGTGCTGTACGACCGAGCCATGATGCACCGCGTGGGTGCGCTGGTGCGCGACGGCATGGAGGCTTGCCGGCGGCAGTTCTTCCTGCAGTTGCCGGCCGAGCAGTGGGCACTGTGGGACGGCGTGGTCCACGACACCGAGCAGGCCAACCTGAAGGCCGGGCTGCGACTGTCCGAGCTGGTCGGCACAACCGAATACCGGCAGTGGCGACCCATCGTGCTGGGAGGGCAGGCCCTGGCTCGATTCTATCCACGGCCCGGTCACAGGTTCACGAGCCGGATAAACATCTATTTCCCCTTTCAGACCCAGGCAGCGCGCGCCGACCGCTGGGCATATACCAACGGCACCGGCATGGACGACACGGAGCGTGGCACGCTGACCTACAGATGGCGCGACGTGAGGGTGTGCCACCACCGTTCGGTGGCGCAACTGACCAATCCGTTGCTGCACCGGCGGCTGGACCATATAGCCGAGCGCGAACTGAGAGAGCAGACACCATGCCGCTTCGTGGCCGGCGGGCAGCAGACAGAGACGCTCACACCAACGCTGACCACGCTGCAGTGTCTGCTGCGCATAGCGCGCGACATACTGAACGACGGGCTGTCAGTCTGCCGGCTGGTCGATCTGGGCATCTATCTGCGGGGCAACGGACAGAACGTCGATTTCGTCAAGCTGCAAGACTGGATAGCGCTGCTCTCGATAGAGAGGGCGGCACAGGTCACGGCGCGCCTGATGATGACGTTGCTGCACTTCACGATAGACGAGCTGCCCTTTGTCAACGACGAGCCCGACATGGACACGTCGAGCCTGGACGAGGAACTCTTCGTCAGACCGGACAATGGCGATGCCGAGTGGTTCTTCACCGAGGGCAAGGGCATCTTCATGCACAACAGCAACAGCGGAGCAATGCTGTGGCGACTGAACCATTCGGCCCGCTGTTTCAAGTATTATCCTAAGGAGAGCGTGACAAATCTGATGGCGGCTTTCGCCCATTCGCTCTCGCATATTGAAGAATGAATGTCAAGATGGAAACTTACCGTTCGGATATTGCGGCGCGGCGCTGCCCGCTGCGGGGCCGTGGCTTTGCCCCGTGGCTGACGGCTTTCGTGTTCGCCGTTGCCCTGCTCGCCTCGTGCGGCGGCAAGAGCGAGGCGCAGAAGCGGGCTGAGGCCATGGCGGCCGACTCGGCTGCGCTGAAGATTGCCACCATGCCCACGCTCGACTGTCTGCCGCTCTATGTGGCCCGGCAGTACGGGCTGCACGACAGCCTGGGGATAGACATGAGGCTGGTGCCGTTTGTGGCACAGATGGACCAGGACACGGCCATGCTAAAGGGTAGGGTGGAGGCTATGTTCACCGACACGGTGCGAGCCGGACGCATGGAGCGCGTGCAGCACAAGCGGCTGAGGCGCATCGTGGCCACACCGCTGCACTGGCTGCTGATGACACCCGACAGCTCGCGCGTCAGAGAGCTGAAGCAGATAGACGACAAACTGGTGGCCATGACACGCTATTCGGCCACAGACATGCTGACACGCATGGCTGCCGACAGTGCACGCACAGACAACGACAGAACATACCGCATACAGGTGAACGACGTACACGTGCGCTACGACATGATGATGAGCTCAATGGTGGATGCCGCTTGGTTGCCCGAGCCCCATGCCACGGTGGCACGCAAGGCTGGCTGCAGGCAACTCTTCAGCTCGCGCGGAAGGCTTGAGGCGGGCGTGCTGGTGGTCAGCGACAGCTTGATGAGCGACAGCACACGGCGGTGGCAGGTGGAGAGAATGGCCGAGCTTTACAACCGTGGCGTCGATTCGATTGCCAGGCACGGTCTGACACACTACGCCAGCCTGATAAGCCAATACTGCGGGGTGGAGCCGGACATGCTGTCTGACCTGCCAAGGACTATGAAATATGAAAAGGCAAGGCCAGCAGTAAAGTAGCTTGTCGCGCTATTTCATTGACACGGAATCTTCAAATCTTTCACCTTGCCATTTTTTACCTTTTTTTCTTAAATCGTGGAGCATATAGATACAATAGTGGCAGAGTGTTGCCAGATGCATTTGAAGGCAGCCATCGACGGCTTGCAAAACTACATATTGGCGTATCCTGGTCAGGTGGCCGCCACGATACGCGACGAGTGTAACGCCGTCAGCCAGTCGTATGACATGATGGTCAGCACATGGAGGCGCGGACTGCCCGACACCATGCGCGGTGCCCTCTATGCCGAGCTGACGCGTCGCTGTTATCAGGCGGCGGCGCAGCTCAAGACCGACAGGCTGTGCACCACGTCGTCGTGTCTGCGCCATCTGCACGACACTGCTCGCAGCCACCGCAACGACTGGAGCTACGACGCGCTGCGAAGCAGTCTGGAGACCTTCGTGGCCGAACGCGACATGCTGGAGATAGAGCCGCCGCACACCCGACAGGCCAAGGAGCTGCAGCTCTATCAGACACACGGAGTGCTGATGGACGACGTGTTCAACTATTTCGTTACGCTCGGACCAATGGGGCGCTTCGCCGCCGATGTCAGGGAATTGGTAACCGCACCGACCATAGACCCTATAGATCAGCAGCTGCTGGTTTCGGCCATCACGGTGGCCCTGCTTGACGTGTTCGACATGGCCAAGCTCGAGGTGCTGGCCCACGCCTACCTGCACGCGCCGGCAGAGGCCGTCAGGCAACGCGCCTTGGTGGGGCTGGCACTCGGCTCGGACGACACTTTGTGCCGGCTCTATCCCGAGATGGCAGAGCTGATGCAGCGGGTGGCACGCGAGCAGCCGGCGTTCCTGCAGGAGCTGACCGAACTGCAGATGCAGATGGTGTTCAGCCTCGAGACGGAAAACGACGCACGCGACATGCACGACCGCGTGCTGCCAGACATCATACGCAACAGCCGGCTGCGCATCACGCCACATGGCATTGAGGAGATGGACGACGATCCTACCGAGGACATGCTACACCCCGAGCAGGCCGAACAGCGCATGGAGGCTATGGAGAAAGCCATGAGGCGCATGGCCGACATGGTGAAGCAGGGCAGCGACATCTATTTCGGAGGCTTCTCGCAGACCAAGCGACAGGCGTTCTTCTCGGCGGTGAGCAACTGGTTCGTACCTTTCTATACACAACACCCGGGCATACAGCAGGCATGGCAGCAGTCGAACATGCAGCGACTGGTGGAGCGAATGCTTTCCACCGGCGGCCTGTGCGACAGCGACCGCTACTCGTTCGTGCTGCTCTTCCACCAGGTGCAGCAGCAACTGCCGCAGAACGTGCTGGAGATGATGCGCAAGGGCGAGGTGGCGCTGATGGACATGCAGCCGGGCGACGGGCCGGGCACATCGCCGGCCTACCTCCGACGCGCCTATCTGCAGAACCTGTACCGCTTCTACCGGATACATACGGCAAGGGCTGACTTTGCCTCGCCCTTTGCCGACAACACCTATCTGTTTTTCACAAGGAGTGTCTTGGCCGGCGTGTGCGACGAACAGCATGTCTGCGAGGTGGCCTCGTTCCTGATGAAACACCGCCGCACGGCCGATGCGGCCCGACTGTTGTCGGCCCGTGAAGGCAGCATGGCCACGGCGGCCGGACATCTGCTGTGCGCATACGCGGCACAGCGCTGTCCGGAGGTGTTTGCCCACGACGCCGAATACCACTACGGGCAGGCCATGAAGCTGGACCCCGACAGCGTCAGGGCAATAGCCGGAAAGGCGCGTTGCCTGTATGAGCGCGAGGACTATGCCGAGGCCGGACGGCTGTATGGCAACCTGGCCGTAATGCGACCGCAGAACACGACATATCAGCTCAGCGCCGCTGCCTGCCAGGCGTGTAGGGCACTCTACGACGAGGCCCTGGCCACACTGTTCCGTATCAGCTATGAGCAGCCTGACAATGCCGACGCAGAACGCGTGCTGGCATGGACGCTGATGGCAGCAGGCAGGTCTGACGAGGCACTGCGACACTATGACAGGCTTACCGCCAACGGCCCTGCCGCCGACGGCAGCAATGCCGAGGACATGCAGAACCGGGCCTACTGCCTGTGGCTGTGTCGCCGCATGGACGAGGCCGTGGCAGCGCTCTGCGCAAGCAGCATGACAATAAGCCCGAGCGACGAGCGCTTTCTTGTGGAACGCGGCATCGAGCCAACCGAGATAGCGCTAATGCGTGAACAGTGTACAAATGCAGGAATTTGAGATTTGCCCATGTTTTCCGCTAAAACATTTTGAGATTTGCCCGTCTTTATGTAATTTTGCCGTCGAAATCAGAAAACATTTTGAGGAATGGACGCAGATTATCGTATATTCAAGAGGAAGCTCTATGAGCGGATGCTGAATTGGAAACAGACCAAAGACGGCAAGACGGCGCTGCTGATGAAGGGTGCACGACGTGTGGGCAAATCTACACTTGCCGAGGAGTTTGCTAAACGCGAATATGACTCGTATATCGTGGTGGACTTTGCCAATGCGCCAGAAGGCGTGTGGGAGGCTGTGAAGAATATTGCCGACCTGAATAACTTCTTCTTTCAGTTGCAGTTCATCTATCGGGTGAGATTGGTGGAGCGCAAGTCGGTAATTATCTTCGACGAGATACAAAAGGCTCCACTGGTGCGCCAGGCTATCAAGTATATGGTGAAGGACCACCGCTATGATTTTATCGAGACGGGCTCTCTCTTGTCGATAAAGAAGAATACGCAGGGCATCACTATTCCAAGCGAAGAGACGCGGCTGACGATGTATCCGATGGACTACGAGGAGTTCCGCTGGGCGTTGGGCGACGAGGTGACGGTGCAGCTGCTGAAAGAGGCCTTCGATGGGCGGCGCTCTGTGGGCGACCAGGTGGCACGAAAACTGCTGCGCGACTTCCGGCTGTATATGCTGGTGGGCGGCATGCCGCAGGCAGTGAATACATATCTGGACACCAACAATCTGAGCGAGGTTGACCAGACGAAGCGCGAGATTATCGACCTCTATACTGATGACTTCCGCAAGATAGACCCTACGGGCAAGGCATCGCGCCTGTTCAAGGCCATCCCATCTGAACTGTCGAAGAATGCATCGCGCTATCAGGTGACGAGTGTGCTGGGACGGAGTGCTGAGACCACGGACATGGACGAACTGCTGGAGGATATGGAGGATAGCCTCTGCGTAAACTTTGCCTATCATGCCAATAACCCGTCGGTGGGTATGGCTCTGCACAAGGACAGGAATCAGTATAAGATGTTTGTGGGCGACACGGGCCTGTTTATCACGCTGGCGTTTTGGGACAAGGATGTGACTGAGAACATCATCTACCAGAAACTGCTGTCTGACAAACTGAGTGCCGACCTGGGGTATGTATATGAGAATGTGGTGGCACAAATACTGAAGGCCAATGGTAACGAGCTGTTCTATCATACTTGGCCAACCCCCAGCGGCAAGCACAATTATGAGATTGACTTCCTGCTGTCGCGAAGCAACAAGCTGTGTCCGATAGAGGTCAAGTCGTCCGGCTATAAGTCTCATGTGTCGCTCGATGAGTTCTGCAAGAAGTATTCGTCTGAAGTGATGTGGCGCTATCTGGTATATACCAAGGATATACGAAAGGAAGAGGAAACACTGATGGTGCCAGTATATATGGTTCCATTTTTATAAAAGAAAGAGGTAGCGGTGCATGGTACGAAGCTCCCGGACGGGTGTCAAGGGCATTGTCGGAGCCGTTTACCAGCGCCACGACCTGCTGGCCAGCTATACCTTTGGCCTCTCAGAGTCCGATGCGGTCTATTGGGGTGGTGACCTAAACACAGCCGTTTCCATGCCTGTCGGTCTCATTCCCGAGCAAGCTCGCCTACCCGTAGCTTTTCCACTCATTTGCGGTTTCGTTCTACATTATCTCGCTTGCGGGCATTGTCTAACGTTTTTTGGATGCTTACGTTGTCCCAGAACTTATCGTAAGCCCGCATTTCGCCATCGTCGAAGGCGGCACGCTCCACGATTTCGAGTGCCTCGCTCACCTCGGCGTTCTCCAGCAACTCAGCAGGGACTTCGCGTGTTTCGTCGTTGATTTCGGTGAGGAAACGGAGCCAAAGCACCTGCATCTTCTTTTCGCTGAAAGTCTGTGGCTTGAATTTCTTCAGTTCCACAAATATGAGGTGCAGACCGTCAATCACTTGGTTGGTGTACTTGTCGTGGACGAGGTGGAAGTAATGATAATAGTCATCAACGTCGTCCATGAAATTCTCGTTGACAAAGTTTAGGGCATAGACGGGCTGAAGGAGTTCGTAGTCATCACCTTTCTTCGACTGAGCTACGTATGCCTTAGAGGCGTTGAGTAGCACGCGCTTCTTGAACGAGTCCGTCCATGTCATCTGCATCTCGACAATGAACTCGCGCTTCTTGTTGTCCTTGCAGCACACGTCCACGATGCTGTCTTTTTCGGCCTGCATCCGGTCGGGAACTTTCTCGGCTGGCCAATACTCAATGCTCTCCACCTGCTCGTCTTCTTTCAGAGGCAGCATGGCATTGAGCAAACTGATGACAAGGTGCTTGTGCTCGCCGAATATCTTCTTGAAAGTCAGGTCGGCTCTCGGGTCTAAGTACTTTCACATAATCGCATCGTTTTATGATTACGTCGGCAAAGGTACGAATAATCTGCCGATTATGCTCCACTTTCCCTGAAAATCTTTCATATCCGGGAGATTTATCGTACCTTTTTCGTACCTTTGCACCGATGAAAAGAAATAGAATTTGCTTGCTGGCAGTGGCATAGCTTGTGTTCACGCTCCCGCTGACGGCTCAGACGCTGAGCCGTGCAGGCGCTCTCTGTAGGAGGTATGCCCGTCAGCAGCAGCGACGAGCAGTTCCTCATAGCGCGTGGCATCACGCCAACCGAGATAGCGCTAATGCGTGAACAGTGTACAAATGCAGGAATTTGAGATTTGATTGCTGACTTTTATATGTGACTCCTACAACTTTTTTCCAAAAATACTTTTGTGATTCCATAATTTGGGTTACTTTTGCAAACGTATCCTGACTGAAGCCTGCTCTTGGGTGTGGCAGAGGTACGGGAACCTATATATGAAAAGCGTTTACTTGACGCTTTGTTCTTGACTCTAAGGAATCTGGCAGTTCCAAAACTAATCGTCAAAAACAAAGCAACGGTAGATGCTCATGGGTGTGTAGTAAGCAGACCACGGTCTGTCTATATACATACTGGCGTGGGCTTCGGCGTTGCTCGTTCAGACGATTAGGGCGATGCCAGAGCCTCTTGGAGTG
This sequence comes from Prevotella sp., assembly GCA_024680755.1. GTDB lineage: Bacteria > Bacteroidota > Bacteroidia > Bacteroidales > Bacteroidaceae > Prevotella. The sequence goes on from JAILBT010000101.1 coordinate 25,223, forward strand.
GGACGAGTGACAGGTACTGACACCCACGCTTCTTTTTGTATATCAGTACAACAAACCAATAGTTAAACCACTTGCTCTCGGGTTGTCGGCAAGAAAAGATAATTTCTCTGTGACGGGAAATACAGTATGAAGAGAATAGCCATATTTCTTGTATGTTGTCTTGCATTGAGCGTACATGCTCTATCGCAGGACATGAGAGTGATTGACTTCAGACTGCTGGAAAATGACTTGACGGCCAACCTATATGGTACACAGAGGATAGACCAGAACGGCGAGACGGCAGCTCTCATCAAGATGGTGACACCCGAGCGCGGTTTCACCTTCGATGGTGGATCATTGGGTATAGTGGACACAGAGGCACACAACGGTGAGTTGTGGGTGTATGTTCCGCGTCGTGCACAGCGCATCACCATTCACCATAGCGATTACGGTGTGTTGCGCAACTATATCTACCCCATCCCAATTGAGGGTGGCAGGACTTACGAGATGCTTATTGACATCGGCACAGGCCGTTATATCACCGTGACATCCGAAGTGGCCGCCGCTGAAATCTATGTGGACGGCCAGCAAGAGGGCCTGTCGCCTGTCCGCAAGTACCTGAACTACGGTCGCCACACTATCCGCGCAGTGAAAGACCGCCATGAGGGTGGGGCTACCGTGACCATCACCACCAGCGCTGGTCGGGAGCAGCAGGTAGTTACCGTGCCGATGCGCGACATGAGCGACCACTATGGCGACGTGACGGTTACAGTTGATAACCGAGCCGATATATTCTTCAACGGAAAGAACGTAGGTACGGGTCAGTGGCGTACCCAACTGCGCGAGGGCAGCTACACCATAGAGACCCGCAAGACCGACTGTGACCCGCAGCAGACATCGTTCACCGTCACGGCCCAACGGCAAAACAACGTCATCGCCAACGCCCCAGTGCCGCACACTGGCTGGCTGCACATCTACACGCGACCTCGAAACATACAGGTAACGATGAATGGTACGAAACTCCCAGACCTGACGGAGAGCATGACGCTGCCCGTCGGCACCTACCAGCTTCAGTTCAGCCGCAAGGGCTACGTCACTGAGAACCATGAGTACACCGTCTTGCGGAATGTGACCACACGTGACACCGTCACGCTGCACCGTGTCACCTACGTCAAGCCGCTGGCCTTCTACTTCGGCGGAGCACTGACGGTGCGCTCCCTGACGGGTGTCACGGGCATTGTCGGGGCCGTTTACCAGCGCCACGACCTGCAGGCCAGCTATACCTTTGGCCTCGCAGAGTCCGATGCGGTCTATTGGGGCGGTGACCTAAACACAGGTACGAAATACACGATGAACAGCATCGGTGTGCGCTATGGCTACCAGTTCCCGCTGATGCGCCAGCTGGCCATCACCCCGCAGGTGGGCTACAGCTACCACTATCTCACGGCCAGTGCCGCCCAGTCGGGCAACACCATCTATGGCGACGGAGCCGCCGCGCAGGCATTGTCCGTCGGTGCCAAACTGGTGCTCGTGCCCATGCAGCACCTCTACCTGTTCGTGGCTCCCGAATACATGGTGACGCTCAGCCAAGATGCCACCTTCAAGAACATTACAGACAGCAGCAACTTCAGTGCAGACGGCTTTGCCGTGCATGCAGGAGTATTGGTGAATTTCTAAGGAAACGGATAAGCATTAACTAAATAAGTAAAATGAAGAAAATACTCATCCTATTCAGTACACTGCTGCTTTTGGCGTGCGGCGGTGGGGGAGAAACAGCGTCAGGAGGTTCGGAGTATCTGAATGTCAGCAATATTGATATGTCAGGCGGCAACACCACGGTCACGCTTGCTGTTTCGGCCAGTCCTGGCTGTGAGTGGAGCATCACGTGGACGGATACATGGATACGCAGCATCAGCCCCTCCACAGGTCGTGGTACGCAGAACGCCACCGTCACTGCAGAGGTGAACCCCTCGTCCACCACGTCACGCTCTGCCACCATCAGCGTGCAGAAGACCGACGGAACCATCACCCGCACCGTCACTCTTACACAGTCGGCCAACACCGAGCAACTTAGCGTGTCGCCCAACACCTTGAGTTTTACCAGCGATGGCGGCACCAGTTCCGCCTCTGTCATAAGCAATACCCACTGGACGGTGGACGGTGGAGCAGACTGGATAGAGAGCATCACGCCCATGGAAGGCGATGGCAACGGCTCCCTAACCATCCGGACAAAGGCTAACCTGACGGAAAACAACCTTGAAGCCACGCTTACACTGCGCAGTTCTGGCGGCATGGCTGTGCCATTGAAGGTGACACAGGCAGGCATGGTGGCCAAACTCAGTGTGTCGCCGACCTCTATTAGCGCCACAGCCACCTCTGCCACCTACCAAATAGCCATAGAGACCAATGTGGCGTGGACAGCCCATTCAAATCAGAGTTGGGCCATATTGAGCGAAACGGCAGGCAGCGTAAGCAAGACGATAGACATCCATGTGGCAGACAATCTTCTGCTTTCCCCACGTGATGCCGATATCACCATCAGTTATTCTACGGGTAAGCAGGCCGTCGCACATATCACGCAGAGTGCTGGCGAGAGGCCTGTCATTGGCAGTCTGAATGAAGCCAACATCACTAATGTCACCAAGACAGAAGCAACTGTGTCTTTTTCATTTCAGTCGATGTATGATGTCATAGAATACGGTGTGTGCTACTCATCGACCAGCACAAGCCCCACCACGTCCGGCGCTCATCTCGGCCAGTCGGCAATGGACAAGCAAGGCACAGCGTCACTCCGTCTGACAGGCCTTGATGCAGGTACTACCTATTATATACGGGCATACGCCGTCAGTGCTGTTGGCACACAATACAGCAACAGCCTTTCTTTCACCACCGTCAGCGGCTGGCCAGGAGAAGATGACAATGTAACACCCAATTAACAGACAAAAAGAAGATGAAAACACAATATCAACAATCCATGCACATGTGGCTGTCCGCATTATTCCTTTCAGTCGCCACCCCATTATTGGCAGCCGTTGACGATGAACTGACGGCCTATACTGTGGAAGGCGTGGAGATGAAATTCCAGGTGACTAATGAATCCCCAAAGACTTGCAAGGTTGGTGTGTATGGCTTTCGTGCGATATCCGATGACACGTATGGCGTAGTGACCATCCCCAGTACCGTGGAAGGTTATAAAGTGACGGCAATCGGTGAGATTGCATTCTTTGGCTGCTCAGGTCTGACGAAAGTTGTGATACCAGGCACTGTTACGGCCATCGGTGAAGGTGCTTTCTTTATGTGCAATGGCTTGGAGAGTCTTGAACTTCCGAGTTCCGTTACCAGCATTGATGCGGATGCTTTCTCTGATTGTATAAACCTGACCACACTGTCTATCCCTAAAAATGTAACCATGATTGCAACGGGTGCTTTTGAGGGCTGTTCTGGCTTGACATCCATCGTTGTAGCGAGCGGAAACACTAAATATGACTCTCGTGACAATTGCAATGCAATTATAGAAACAAGTTCAAATAGACTTATTTCCGGATGTGTGAGCACCATAATTCCCAGTTCTGTAACCGCCATTGGTGATTATGCGTTTGCTGGTTGTGACCGGCTAACTTCTGTTAACCTGCCTAATTCAGTGACAA
>JAILBT010000027.1 GCA_024680755.1 Prevotella sp.
TATAAGACCGGCCACGATGGGCATTATCACCACCCAAAGGATGCTGAGGAACATGCTTGCCACATTGACGTCCACACTCTTGCCGGCCAGCGCCCATGTCAGCAGCGGCGTGAGCAGGGGGGCCAGCAGGGTGGATACACCCGTCATGCCGACGGAAAGGGCCAGGTCGCCCTTGGCCAGATATGTTATGACGTTCGAGGCCGTGCCACCAGGACAGCAGCCCACCAGCACCACGCCAAGGGCCAATGCCTCGTCAAGGCCGAACAGACGCGTCAGCCCCCAGGCTATCAGGGGCATCACCGTGAACTGGGCCAGGCAGCCCGTCACAACGTCCTTTGGCCGGCTGAACACTATCCTGAAGTCGTGAAGGTTCAGGGTCAGACCCATGCCAAACATGACAAGCCCGAGCAGGTAGCTGATGGCGGTGGGGGGTATCGCGCTAAATGCAGAGGGGAATATCAGTGACAGCACGGCTGTGGCCAGCACCAAGAGCCCCATGTATTCGGATATGTAATGGCAGAGCTGTTTCATTGTCGTAAAGTGAGAACCATCAAAAAAACACAATTACCTTGATACGTCAAACAAAAAAAGGGCGGCCTCCACCTCTGATGGTGTGGAGGCCGTCGCTGTTCATAAATGCAAGATTATATTGCTGCCACGCTGTTCAGCCAGCCGTAGAGACACGAGCAGATGCCGAACAAGGCTACGCCAGCCGTGCACAGGGCCAGGGCCAGCTTGGTGGCCGCGTCGCTCCGGAAGGTGGGTAGCGGCTCGTCTGTCGGCTTGATGTACATGGCCTTCACGATCAGCAGGTAGTAGTAGAGCGACACCACCGTGTTGATCAGGGCGATGAACACCACGAAGTAGGCAGCGAAAGAGCCCTGCTCGGCTGCGGCCATGAAGACGAAGAACTTCGAGAACATACCAGCGAAAGGCGGTATGCCGGCCAGCGAGAAGAGAGCCAGCGTCATGAGGAAGGCCAGCTTCGGGTTGGTCTGGTAGAAGCCGTCCAGGTTAGCCATGTCGGTGTTGCCGATGCCCTTGCGCTGTGCGCCGCGGTGTTCCACCACGTTGATCACGGTGAACACCGCCATGTTGGCCGCCACATAGATGAGCACATAGTACATCAGCGCGGCTATGCCCGTCGAGCTGTTGCCTACCACGGCCAGCATGATGTAGCCGGCCTGCGAGATGGAGCTGAAAGCCATGAAGCGCTTCAGCTCCTTCTGTCGTATGGCAAACAGGTTGCCGATGGTGATGGTCAGGCAGATGACGATGTAGAGCAACATCTCCCAGTAGAAAACCAGCGGCTCGAGCACCTTCATCAGGATGATGGCCAGCGTGAGCGTGGCGGCCCCCTTGGAGACAACGCTCAGGTAGCCCGTCACGGGCGTGGGGGCACCCTGATAGGTGTCGGCCGTCCAGAAGTGGAAGGGCACGAGCGAGATCTTGAAGCCAAGGCCGCTGAAGAAGAACACCAGGCCCATGATTGACAGGGCGGGCAGCCATTGCGCGGACATGATGTAGCCAAACTGGTCGGCCATGTCGGCAAAGTAGAGCGTGCCCGTGGCGGCGTAGAGGAACGAGATGCCATAGAGCATCACGCCCGACGAGAAGGTGGCCGTCAGGATATACTTGGCCGCTGCCTCGGCGCTCTGCTTCTTCAGCTTGTCCATAGCCACCATGCACGCCATGGGCACAGAGGCCATCTCCAGGCCGAGGAAGAAGAGCAGGAAGTGGCCGCTCGACATCATCACATACATGCCCAGCAGGGTGGAGATGAGCAGCATGTAGAACTCGCCCTCCCAGCGGCACACCTCGGGCTTCTCAAGCCAGGGCTGCGCCATGACGAGCACGATGAGCGCGCCACCCGTCAGGATAAGCTTCATGGCCTGCACCGCAGGGCCGGCCACATATAGGCCGCCGAAAGCCTCGGCGGGAGCCGCCATCGCGCAGGGCAGCAGCTGAAGCAGCAGCAGCACGCCGGTCAAGCAGCTCAGCAGGCGGTGCTTCTGTTCGCTCTTGTTCAGTGCAAAGTCGGCACAGAACACCAGTATGAGGGCCAGCGTCAGCGTGGCCTCGGGTACCATATTCAGGAAATCAGAATAGTTCATATCGGGTTTCTCTGTTTTTTTAGTTTATGCTTTTTGTGAGTTCCTGATTAGAACATGAAGATATTGCCGAGAATGGGGGCCACGCCGTCGCTGATCACGTTGCTGAACAGCAGCGGGAAGCAGCCCAGGCCGGCCACGCAGGCGATGAGGCACATCACGGCCACGCGCTCGTCCCAGGTGGCATCGGTCAGCACGACGGTGTCGCAGTGAGGATAGTCCACCTTCTGATAGAGTATCTTGCCCACCACGCGCAGGATATAGACGGCCGTCACCACGATGGATGTGCAGGCCAGTATGGTGCATGTGCGGTGGAAGGTGTCGGCATTCTCAAACGAGCCCACGAAGATGGTCATCTCTGCTATGAAGCCCGAGAAGCCCGGCAGTCCCAGGTTGGCCAGACCGGCTATGACATATCCGCAGGCCAGGAAGGGCATGATCTTCATCAGGCCACCCAGGTAGCGCACGTCGCGGGTGTGGGCCCGGCCGTAGATCATACCGATGAGGGCGAAGAAGAGAGCCGTCATCAGACCGTGGGAGAGCATCTGCAGGATGGCACCCGTGCATGAGGTCTGCGTCATCATCAGCAGGGCGAAGAGCACCAGACCGCAGTGGGACACCGACGAGTAGGCGTTGATGTACTTCAGGTCTGTCTGCACGCAGGCCGACAGCGCACCATAGACCACCGAGCAGGTGGTCAGGATGAGGAACACCCAGGCCAGCTCCTGGGCGGCTTCGGGCAGCAGATACATTGCCACGCGGAAGCAGCCATAGCCGCCAAGCTTCATCAGCACGCCGGCGTGGAGCATAGACACGGCCGTGGGCGCCGAGGCGTGACCGTCGGGGCTCCACGTGTGGAAGGGGAACAGGGCGCCCAGCACGCCGAAGCCGATGAAGATGAACGGGAAGAACACCTTCTGCACCTCGACCGGTATGTTGTGCATGGCGGCTATCTCCTGAACGTTCATCGTCGTAGCGCCCGAGAAATAGTAGATGCCCAGGATGCCCAGGATGAGCAGGGCCGAACCGCCCATGAGCATGAGCGTCAGCTTCATGGCCGAATACTCTTTGTGGCCCGAGCCCCACACGCCGATGAGCAGGTACATGGGTATGAGCGCCACCTCGTAGAACATGAACATGGTGAACATGTCGGTGCAGATGAAGAAGCCATAGACACCCGTCGAGAGCAGGGTGAACCAGAGGAAATACTCCTTTGTCATGGGCTTGAGCTGCCATGAGGCGAAGGTGCCGGTGAAGACGATGATGCTCGACAGCAGCAGCATGACCACCGAGATGCCGTCCACGCCCACAGAGTAGGCTATGTTGAGCGCCGGGAACCAGGGTGTGCTGTAGGTGAGCAACATCTCTGCCGTGTTGCCGGCGGCACGCTGCTGAACAAAGTAGATGGTAAGCCACACCGAGAGGGCCAGCAGGCAACTGGCACCTGCCACCATCACGCCGCGCACTTGGTTCAGGTTTTTGGCCAGCCACAATCCTAAAAGCATCACGGCCGGAATGACTACAAATAAACTCAGTATTGACATATCTTTAGATGCTTAAAAGGATTAATGTTAGCGCCACGGTGCCTGTGAGGAACCACACGGCATACTGGCGCACGTCGCCGCTCTGCCAGGGGCGCAGGCTCTCGCCGGCCTCGTTGGCACCCCATGCCAGGAAGTTGAACGTGCCATCGACCACATGGCGGTCAAACCAGGCGATAGGCGTAGAGACGCAGCGGAAGATAATCTTGTGCGTGACAAACTGCCATATCTCGTCCTGATAGAAGCGCTTGTAGGCTGCACGGTGCAGCCGCGGGAACGTCTTGTACAGACGGTCGGCGATGGGCTGCTGCTCGCCCTTATATATATATGTGGCGAGGCAGATGCTCAGGATGGCAATGACGGTAGAGGTCAGCGCTATCTGCGTGTTGAAATGGATGGTGTAGTCCTGGCCTGAGGCCGAGACAAACGAACCGAACGAACCGCCCCAGCCGGCAAAGCCGGCGATGGTGGTATATACACCCACACCCACGGTGATGACGCAGAGCACGATGAGGGGCACTGTCATCACGGCCGGAGCCTCGTGGGGCGTGTGGTGGGCGTGGGCCTCCTTGTTCTCCGTGCCCCAGAAGATGCCGTAGTACAGGCGGAACATGTAGAAGGCGGTCATGGCGGCTATGCCGGTCATAATCCAGCCCACCACGGGCGAGTACTCCATGCAGGCGGTGATGATCTCGTCTTTCGACGAGAAGCCCGAGAAGAAGGGTATGCCGGCGATGGCAAGGCACGAGACGAGGAAAGTCCAGTGGGTCACGGGCATGTACTTGCGCAGGCCGCCCATGACGGCCATCTCGTTAGAGTGGACGGCGTGAATGATACAGCCGGCACCGAGGAACAGACAGGCCTTGAACATGGCGTGGGTGAACAGGTGGAACATGCCGGCCATGTAGCCCAGCTGGGCATGGTTGTCGAGCACGGCACCGTGGTGGCCCGGTAGCGAGACACCCAGCGCCACCATCATGAACGCTATCTGCGAGATGGTAGAGAAGGCCAGCACGCGCTTGATGTCGCTCTGGGCGCAGGCCACGGCAGCGGCATAGAAGGCGGTGACAACGCCCACCCAGACGATAATCGACATGGCCTCGGGCGCATATTCGATCCACAGCGGGAACATGCGAGCCACCTGGAACACGCCGGCCACCACCATCGTGGCGGCATGGATAAGGGCCGACACGGGCGTGGGGCCCTCCATCGCATCGGGCAGCCAGATGTGCAGGGGGAACATGGCGCTCTTACCGGCACCGCCGATGAACATCAGCGTCAGCGCCGTGGGCAGCAGGAAGCCAGCAGCGGCGGCAATGCGGGCCGGTTCGCAGGTGAGGAAAGCGGCCGTGCCTTCGCCCATCACCACGTCGCCGGCAAAGGAGAAGCTGAACGAGTGGGTGTAGTAGCCGAAGATGAGTATGCCGACCAGGAAGAACATGTCGGCGAAGCGCGTCACGATGAACGCCTTCTTCGACGCGGCCACGGCAGCGTGCAGCGGATAGTAGAAGCCGATGAGCAGGTATGAGCTGACGCCCACCAGCTCCCAGAACATGTACATCTGGAAGATGTTGGTGGCAAGCACCAGACCCAGCATTGACATCGTGAAGAGCGACAGGAAGGCATAGTAGCGCTGGAAACCCTTCTCGCCGTGCATGTAGCCGAAGCTGTAGATGTGCACCATGAGCGAGACGGTCGAGATGACGATGAGCATCATCACCGAGATGGGGTCGAGCAGTATGCCCAGGTCAAAGTTAAGCTCGCCCAGGGGCAGCCAGGTGACGTTGTAGGGCACCAGCGTCTGATAGATGCCATTCACGCGGTCCATCGAGAAATACTGGAAGGCCGTGAGGTAGCTCAGACAGGTGACCGCACCGAGCGACGTTGTGCCGATGAGGCCCGCCGCCTTGTGCGACATCTTCATGCCGAGCAGTCCGAGCACGAGGAAGGACAGCAGCGGCAGCAGAAGAATGAAAATGGTATAACTAAACATGGTCTCTTCGGTGTTTTAGTTTTTCATGTTCGAGATGGCCTCCACGCTGTCGCTGTGGAAGTTGCGATACACATTGATGATGATGGCGATGGCCACGGCGCTCTCAGCCGCGCTCACTCCGATGGAGAAGAGCGTCATGAAGAAGCCCTCCAGCTCCGTGGGGAAGAGTAGGCGGTTGAAGGCCGCAAAGTTGATATCGACGGCGTTCAGCACCAGCTCGATGGAGATGAGCATGGCGATGAGGTTGCGCCGCGTGATGAAGCCAAAGACGCCGATAAAGAACAGCAGTGCGCTGAGTATGAAATAGTATTCTACGGGTACCATGGAAATTTACGATTTACTGATTTACGATTTACTATTTGCTGCCGCAGTGTCTCAAGTTTTGCTTCAAGGCAGGGGGGGCGGAAGCAAATACTTCACTTTTCATTCGTCATTCTTTGTTTTTCCTTGCTACCATCAGACCGCCGATGATACATGCCAGCAGGAACACTGAGATGAACTCGAAGGGCAGTATGTACTGATATTTGCCGGCTCCGAGCAGTGCCTGTCCGACGGTGTCCATAGGCAGCTCGACGTCGGCCTGCTGGCAGGCGGCATAGACAAACTGGTTCTTCAGCAGCACGAGCGCCACGGTGGCCAGGCCGACCAGCGTGACGAGGGCACCGAAGACGACGCGCGAGCCCTTCAGCCGCTCCACCATGCCCTGCAGCGTCTGCTTGCTGACAAGCTGTATGGCGAAGACGTAGATCATGGTCACGCCGCCGGCATAGACCGAGATCTGTGCGGCTCCGAGATAGGTGTAGTCGAGCAGGAAGTAGAGGCCTGCCACTCCGAAGAGTACGAGCAGCATGAAGGTGGCGGCGCGCATGATGCGCTTTGTGGCCACGCACATCACGGCCGAGCCGAGGATGAGTGCTGCGAGGATAAAGAACATTACTTGATTGGCCATAGTCTCTCTTACTTCGTTTTGGTGTTAAACTTGCCTATCTCTATCGGCGCTCCGCCCTCGATGAGCTGGGGTAGCGAGCCGCCCTTGTACACCTCCTTGTCGAGATGCAGCACGAGCTGTCCGCGGTCGAAGACAGAGTTCTCAAAGTCGTTGGTAAACTCGATGGCACCGAAGTTGCAGGCGTTGGTGCAGAGCTGGCAGAACATGCAGTCGCCCAGGTCGTAGGCGTAGTCGTCGAGCACGCGCTTCTTCTTGCCCGTCTCGGGGTCTTCAGCCATGTGCGATGTGATCTTGATTGTGCCGTTGGGACAGGCCTTCTCGCAGAGCGTGCACGCCGTGCACTTGTAGGCACCGTTCTCATCGCGCAGGAAGACCAGGCGGCCGCGGTGGCGCTTGGCCACATGCAGCGTCGTCTTGCGGTTCTCAGGGTATTGCTCGGTCGATTTCGGCGTGAAGTATTCCTTCATCGTCGTCTTCAGTCCGGTCACCAGCGTGCTGATGCCGTGGCTCATTTCTCCGAAATATGATTGGTTGTTTTCCATGTCCTATACATTATTTAATATACAGACCTAAGGCCACCACGGCGGTCATCAGCACCAGGTTGATGAGCGACAGCGGCATGAGGTATTTCCACTCCAGCTTCAGTATCTGGTCGATACGCAGGCGCGGGAAGGTCCAGCGCACCCACATCAGCAGGAAGACGATGATGAATGTCTTACCCAGGAACCATACGATGCCCGGTATGTAGTCCATCAGCTGGTCGAAGGGGCTGATGCCGACGTTGACCGGAGCCCAGCCTCCGAGGAAGACGGTGGCTGCTATGCCCGAGATGATGAACAGGTTGAGGTATTCGGCCAGGTAGAAGAAGCCGAAGCCCATGCCCGAGTATTCGGTGTGGTGTCCGGCGGTGAGCTCGCTCTCGGCCTCGGCCATGTCGAACGGGCCGCGGTTGGCCTCGGCGTTACCAGCCACGAGGAAGACGAGGAAGGCGATGATGGCGGGCACATGTCCCTGGCAGATGAGCCACCGGAACGGGCCCGTCTGAGCCTCCACGATACCGCTGATCTGCATCGTGCCGGTCAGGATGACGGCCGTGATGAGGCAGAGGCAGAGCGACATCTCATAGGAAATCATCTGCACTGCGGCGCGCATGGCCGATACGACCGAGTACTTGTTGTTAGAGCCCCAGCCGGCGAGGAAGATACCCACCACGCCGATAGACGAGATGGCCGTGAGCAGGAAGATGCCCACGTTGAAGTCGAGCACACCGGCACCCTTGTTCCAGGGCAGGAAGCCGAAGGCACCTACCGAGCCGATGATGACCAGCACGGGTGCCAGGGCGTAGAGCAGCTTGTCGGCGCGGCTGACGAAGAAGATCTCCTTGATGAGCATCTTCAGCACGTCGGCAAACACCTGCAGCGTGCCCCAGAAGCCCACGCGCATGGGGCCTATGCGGCACTGGAAGTAGGCACACACCTTACGCTCCATGAAGATGAGCACGATGGCGATGAGGGCGTAGGCTGCGAGGATGAACACACCCACCAGCACACACTCTATCAGTATGGCCCAGAAGTCGTTCAGGCTCAGCGTCGTCCTGAGCAGCTGGTCGAACCAGTTTGTCACTATTGAAAAATCGAACATATATTTTAAGGTTTTGATGTTTTTGGCCGTTTCGCTTTCTGGTTGTCAGGTGCTGCCACCTGCTAACCTTATAACCTGACGACCTCACAACCTAATTATCTGTCTATATCAGGTATTACGAAATCAATTGCCGCGCCGGTGGTCACCAGGTCGGCTATCTTCTGTCCGCGCAGCATGGGGTCGAGCGCACCGACGAGCGAGAGACCCATGGGGCGCATCTTCATGCGCCAGGGCGACTTGTCGCCGCGCGAGTCGAGATAGACGCCAAACTCGCCGCTGGCTCCCTCGACAGAGAAGTACCACTGTCCCTCGGGCACCTTGATGATGGGCTTCTGCTTGACGTAGAAGTCGCCGGCCGGTATGTTGTCTATCAGCTGCTCTATGATGTCGAGGCTCTGGTAGAGCTCCTTGATGTGACACATGTAGCGGTCCATCGAGTCGCAGCCTGTCATCGTAATCTCTTTCCACTCCACCTTGTCGTACATGTCGTAGGGGTGGCGCTTGCGGGTGTCGCAGGCCCAGCCGGCAGCACGGCCGGCGGGACCGGTCACGGCATAGTTGATACAGTCCTCGCGGTTCATCACGCCCACGCGCTCCAGGCGGTTGTGGGTGATGATGTTGTCGCCGAAGACGTCCAGGTATTCCTGTATCATGGGCCGCAGATACCGGCACAGCTTCTTGGTGTTGTCCACGAAGTTGGGGTCGATGTCGTCCTGCAGTCCGCCTATGCGGTAGTAGTTCTGAATGAGTCGTCCGCCGGTGGTCTCCTCCATCACGTTGAGCACATGCTCGCGGTCGCGCATGCAGTAGAGGAAAGCGGTCAGCGCGCCCAGGTCCTGAGCGGTGCAGCCCAGGTAGAGCAGGTGCGAGTCGATGCGTTGCAGCTCGTCCATGATGGTGCGCACATACTTGATGCGGTCTGTCAGCTCAACGCCCAGCCCCTCTTCGATGACACCCACCAGCGCGTGGCGGTGCATCATGGCCGAGAGATAGTTCAGGCGGTCGGTCAGGGCCAGCGTCTGCGGGTAGGTCATGCTCTCCCACATCTTCTCTATGCCGCGGTGTATGTAGCCCAGGTGGGGATAGATGCGCTTCACGGTCTCGCCCTCGAGCACGGTCTGCAGGCGCAGCACGCCGTGGGTAGAGGGGTGCTGCGGACCAATGTTGATGACATACTCGTCGGGGGCAAACAGCTGGTTGCGCCGCGACTGCAGGCAGCCGTCCTTGTCCAGATAGTACTCCAGCCCGTAGTCGGGCTCCACGTCGTCGTCCAGGCTGTACGAGTCGTCATACTTCCAGCTCTTCAGGTAGGGGTGGCCCTTGAAGTCGTTGCGCAGGAAGAGGCGGCGCATGTCGTGGTGGCCGAGGAAGACGATGCCGTAGAAGTCATAGACCTCGCGCTCCAGCAGCTCGGCCACGCGCCACAGATGGCTCACGGTGGGCAGGTAGCAGAGCGTCTGTCCATCGGTGTCGCCGCTGCCGTTGGCAGCCGAGCCGTCGCCGCAGACCTGGCTGCGGGCTATCAGCTTGACAGAGCAGCGCTCGCCGCTGTCGGTGTTTTCAAGAATATAGATACAGCCCAGGCCCTCGTCGCCAAAGTCCTCGCCGACGATGGTTACGAGGTAGTCGAAGTGTTTCTTCTCCTTCAGGTTTGCCATCTCGGAGGCAAACTTGTCAAACTCGAATACAAGGTTGTTCAGTTTCATTTTGCTGCCTCCTCTGATTTAGGGTTTGGATTGGTGCCAGCTTCTGCCTGGTTCTGTCCCTGCTTCAGCTGCTCGACAAAGTCTTTGGGCACGTCGGTCACGACGATGGGCTTGTGTGCTTTGGCCCAACCGCTGCTGATGGCCTCGTTCGAGAGGTTCAACTCGCGTTCGGCCTTTGTCTGCTTGTGGTTGGCACCGCCGAAGAAACGCTCTATCTTTACCTTGCGTTGCAGCTGCATCATGCCGTAGAGGATAGCCTCGGGGCGCGGCGGACAGCCCGGCACATAGACATCGACGGGCACTATCTCCTCAATGCCTTTCACCACATGGTAGCTGTTCTTGAACGGTCCGCCCGAGATGGTGCAGCCGCCTACGGCTACGATATACTTGGGCTCGGCCATCTCGTCGTACAGACGCTTGAAGGCCGGTGCCATCTTGTGAGTGATGGTTCCGGCCACCATGATGAGGTCGGCCTGGCGGGGTGAGTTGCGCGTCACCTCGAAGCCGAAGCGCGAAAAGTCGTAGCGGGCGCAGCCCACGGCCATAAACTCGATGCCGCAGCAAGATGTGCCGAAGGTGAGCGACCACAGTGAGTTGGAGCGGCCCCAGTTGATGAGTGCGTCCAGATTGCCCACGACGACGTTCGTGCCGCCATCGTGCAGCTCCTCTACGAGTTTCTCCAGCGTGGAGTTGTCCTTAAACTCCTCGTAAGGGATCGACTTAATCTTAGGCTTCCTTATTTCCATTCCAGTGCTCCTTTCCGCCAGGCGTAGGCCAGGCCAAATGCCAGTACAACAAGGAAGAAACCGATAGAGAGCAGCGCCGCGGCACCAAACTGGCCCACGGTGACAGCCCAGGGATAGAGGAACACTGTCTCCACGTCGAACATGAGAAACAGGATGGCGAACAGGTAGTAGCCCACATGGATGGGTATCCACGACGAGCCGCGCGTGGGTATGCCGCACTCAAACGGCTCACCCTTCAGCCTGTTGTAGCTGCGGGGACCTATGAGCTTGGCTATCACATACGCGCCTGCCACCAGTGTCACAGCCGTCAGAAGGACGGTGATTAACATAGTGAAGTTCATAAAGTGATTTTAGTGTATTTATGATTTGTTGTTTTGATTATTCGTTGCTTGCTGTACATTGACATTGCGGGCGCAAAGTTACAAAATAATTCCCAAACCGCCTTTAATTTATCTCAAAAAAAATCAGCCAATGTTGCGACTTGCTTCTTAAAAATGTTGAAAATCTTGGCGCTCTCGTACTTTTTTCGTAACTTTGCCGACAAAAACAGCAAATATACACATTAATATTATAGATGAGCGAGACAAGAAAACTGGTTGATGCCGTCGTCGATGGCATTCGTGAGAAGAAAGGTCAGCAGATAGTAGTGGCCGACCTGCAGGGCATTGATGGAGCTATAGCTAAATACTTTGTCATCTGTCAGGGTGGCTCGCCGCAGCAGGTGGAAGCCATTGCCGACAGCATTGCCGACACCACCCGCGAGCAGCTGCACGAGAAGCCGGTGCGCACCGTGGGCCTGGAGCAGGCGCTGTGGGTGGCCATGGACTATGGCGACGTGATGGTGCATGTGTTCGTGCCCGACATGCGTGGCTACTACGACCTGGAGCACCTATGGGAAGACGCACAGATGGAACGACTGCCGGAAGAAGGGTGATTCTTACATCCTCTCGCTGCACAGGCCAGCCAGATATAAACCGTAAAAATAATCGTCATAATTCATAAACCGAGACTATCGAGTGGCACAACAACAAGAACAGAACAACAGACCTGCACGGCAGGGTGGCGACCCGCAGACGCCTATGCCCAGGTTCAATGCGCGGTGGCTCTTTATGATAGTGATAGCCACCATGATGGGTGTCTATTTCTTCAGTACGCCCCAGCAGGCGGCGCAGTCGCAGACCACATATTCCGACTTCAAGGCCATGGTCGAGAAGGGCTATGCCTCGCGCATCACTGTCAACAAGACAGAGAACACGTTGCGCATGTATGTCAAGCCCGAATACATTCGCGAGGTGTTCAAGCAGGGCGCACAGCAGGTGGGCACCGACCCATCGGTGGAGGTGGAGATAGGCAGCACCGACCAGGTGGAGACATTTGTCAACGAACAGATAGCCCAGGGACACTTCACCGGCAAGCTGGGCTACGACAACCGCCGCACCGACGGCTTCATCAGCAACATCATCTCATCGTTGCTGCCGCTGCTGCTCTTCTTCGGCCTGTGGTGGCTGCTCTTTGCCCGTGGTGCCGGCGGCATGGGCGGCATGGGTGGCATGGGCAGCATCTTCAACGTGGGCAAGAGCCGCGCAAAGATGTATGAGAAAGACTCTGGCACGGGCGTCACCTTCAAGGACGTGGCCGGACAGCAGGGGGCCAAGCAGGAGGTGCAGGAGATTGTCGATTTCCTGAAAAACCCGCAGAAATATACCAATCTCGGCGGAAAGATACCCAAGGGCGCACTGCTCGTGGGGCCTCCGGGCACGGGAAAGACGCTGCTGGCCAAGGCTGTGGCTGGCGAGGCCGGTGTGCCGTTCTTCTCGATGTCGGGCAGCGATTTCGTCGAGATGTTCGTGGGTGTGGGTGCCAGCCGCGTGCGCGACCTGTTTGAGAAAGCCAAGCAGAAATCGCCGTGCATCATCTTCATCGACGAGATTGACGCCGTGGGACGGGCCCGCGCCAAGAACCCGGCTATGGGCGGCAACGACGAGCGCGAGAACACGCTCAACGCCCTGCTGACCGAGATGGACGGCTTCGGAACCAACAGCGGTGTCATCATTCTGGCTGCCACCAACCGCGCCGACATGCTCGACTCGGCTCTGCTGCGCGCCGGACGCTTCGACCGGCAGATACATGTCGATCTGCCCGACCTGAACGAGCGCAAGGAGATCTTCGTCGTTCACCTGAAGCCGATAAAGGTGGACGAGACCGTCGATACCGACTTCCTGGCGCGCCAGACGCCCGGCTTCAGCGGAGCCGACATCGCCAACGTGTGCAACGAGGCCGCACTCATAGCCGCGCGCCACAACCGCGACAAGGTGGGGAAGCAGGACTTCCTCGACGCTGTCGATCGTATCATAGGCGGACTGGAGAAGAAGACGAAGATAATGACCGACCAGGAGAAACACTCCATCGCCGTGCACGAGGCTGGCCATGCCACCATATCGTGGTTCACCGAGTTTGCCAACCCCCTGGTCAAGGTGTCTATCGTGCCGCGCGGACGTGCTCTCGGTGCGGCGTGGTATCTACCCGAAGAGCGGGTGCTGCAGACGCGCGAGGCCATGCTCGACGAGATGTGTGCCCTCTTGGGCGGACGTGCTGCCGAGGAACTGTTCGTGGGCACCATATCCACAGGCGCCATGAACGACCTGGAGCGCGTGACGAAGCAGGCATACGGCATGGTGGCCTACGCGGGCATGAGCAAGTCGCTGCCCAACGTCAATTTCTACAACAACCAGGAGTACTCGTTCCAGAGACCCTATTCAGAGACCACGGCCAAGCTGATGGACGACGAGGTGCTGAAGATGATAGCCGAGCAATACGAACGTGCCAAGCAGCTGCTGACCGAGCACAGTGAGGGCCACGCCCAGCTGGCCCGCCTGCTGGAAGAGCGCGAGGTTATCTTTGCCGACGACGTTGAGCGTATCTTCGGCAAGCGCCCTTGGCAGAGTCGGGCCGAGGAGCTGCTTGAGGCGCAGCAACGCGCCGAGGCCGAGGCTATGGCCGAGCGTCGCGGTCGTGAACTGGAAGAGCAGGCCAGGCGACAGGACGAGGACGAACAACAATAGCCGACGGAAAGTAGTTTAACGATTTTGGTTGACTACTTTCAGTCTTATTCGTAATATGAGTTAACCCTGGATAAACTATTTTTAGTTCACATTGACTCGACTTCACGTTAGTTATTTTTCCGGTTTACAAATGCTATGATGGCGCAAGTTTAGATATAATTTCCGAATTATAAGCCGGTCGAGATAAAGAATAAATTTTTCTTTAGAGGAAAGATACTGACATTGTGTGGGAAATCAACAAACGCCCCCCGAATGCTCGGAGGGCGTTTTTTGAATGTGTATAAGAAGTATTCGATGGCAGGATTGCTTACTTGCTATCTCACTATCAGTTTTTTGCCCTTGCAGACGTAGATACCTTTGTGCAACTGCGTAGCGCTGTCATGTGTCGTCACTCGTCGGCCTTTCAGGTCGTAAATGTTGTCGGCTGGCAGCCGGCTTGTCTCGACAGTCGCTATAGAGGTCTCTGCCTGCGAGCCGCTGACTGAGGCTTTACAGTATGGTCTTCGCGGCCTCGAGCATACCCTTGTCCTGTATCAGGTCGAGGAACTGCTTGACCATCTGGTTCAGTCCCTTTATCTGGTTCAGATCCTCGTGCCAGATGTAGTCGGCTGCCAGCACGCCGTCGGCTACCTTCTGCGTGTCGCCTGTGGCCCACAGGTCGGTCAGCAGCTGCATGATCTTCGGGTCGTCCTTGGGCACTATCTCGGCACCGTCGGCGCGCTTGCCACCCTTGTAGTAGGTGATGATGGCGGCCAGACCGAACACCAGTCCCTTGGGCAGCTCGCCCTTGCGCTCCAGGTAGGTCTTCACGCCGGGCAGGTCGCGGGTCTCGTATTTTGGGAACGAGTTGAGCATGATGCTTGTTACCTGATGGTCAACAAACGGATTGTCGAAGCGCTCCAGCACGTCGTTGGCAAACTTCTCCAGCTCGTCCATCGGCAGGTCGAGCGTCTGCATCAGCTCGTCAAACTGCACCTTGTGTATGTACTGTCCGATGACGGAGTGCTGACAGGCATCGCGCACGATGTCCACGCCGCTGAGGTAGGCCACGGGCGAGAGCACGGTGTGCGGGCCGTTGAGCAGCGTCACCTTGCGCTTGTGGTAAGGCTCCTCGGAGGGGACGAAGAGCACGTGGAGGCCGGCCTTGTCGGCAGGGAACTCCTGTGCCACCTCGCGCGGTGCCTCGATGACCCAGAGGTGGAAGTTCTCGGCCTGTACGACGAGGTTGTCGCGGTAGCCTATCTTCTCCTGAATCTGTGCAATCTCCTTGCGGGGGAATCCCGGCACGATGCGGTCGACGAGCGTGGCATAGACGCCGCAGGAGTTCTCGAACCAC
>JAILBT010000064.1 GCA_024680755.1 Prevotella sp.
CACATCGCTCTTCTTTACCTCAATCAGCTGCGGACGTGAACGAAAGTCCTCGCCTGCGCCACACCAGCGCAACACCTTGACCAGACGCTCATCCTTGCGCCGGTTGAGCAGACGGAACTCACGGTCAGCCTTTAGCTCAAAAACGAAGGCTACACCGGTGGCCAGCAGCAGGGCTGTAAGAACTCCCATAGGTTCAATCAAAGTTGTCAGACCAGCCTTCTCGTATGTTATCTCATAGATGGAAATACCAACCGACATAAGGAAAACGGCCAGCAGGACAAGCATCAGTGGTTCTCTGAACTTATCGAAGAAACGGAGCCACAGCGAGCGCTCCTCTGGAGGCGGTATAACGTTGAGGCCGCGTCCTTGTTCCACAGCAGGCGAGTCTTGATGTTGGCACAATTGTATGTAGTCTGGCATAATAGAACGAAGAGTTAAGAATGTACGACGAAACAATGCCGCTTTTGGATAGCGGCGCGCAAAGGTAACAACTTTATGTCATAACTGAACAAAAACAGCGTTAATTATTTGGTCATAACGATAAAATAAGCTAATTTTGCAGCCGATTTGCCGAGGACCGAGCATGTCAAGGGGTGCTGTCCCAGGTGGGACGGCTGAGATAATACCCTGCTAACCTGATTCGGATAATGCCGACGTAGGGATGGACTTGTACACTAACACTATAATTGTATCGATGAAGAAACAGATTCTTTTGACAGCCACGCTGGCAGGCGTGGCCGAAGTCGTCATGGCCCAGTCTGCCGACGACTCGCTGCGCATGGAACAACTGCAAGAGGTGGTCATACGCTCTGTGCGTGCACAGCAGGAAGCCCCCTTTGCCAAAACAACGCTGAACCGCAAGGCGCTGGCAGACTTTGCCGGCACAGGACGCGAGCTGCCTATGCTGCTACAGCAGACGCCGGGCGTAACGGCATGGAGCGAAAACGGCTTGGGCACCGGCACCACATATATGCGCATACGCGGTGCTGCCGGCTCACGCATTAACGTGACACTCGACGGCGTGACACTCAATTCGCCCGAAGACCAAACCGTCTTCTGGGCTAATATGAACAGCTATGCCGCACTGATGGGCTCGGTGCAGATACAGCGGGGTGTCGGCACATCGACAAACGGCGACGGTGCCTTTGGAGGAACCATCTCGCTTTCGACAAAGACACCTAACCTGAAGCCGACACTCGAGGTGAGCGCCAACTATGGCTCGTACAACACATACAACGTGGGAGGCTCGTTCTCAACCGGACTGCTGTGGAAGCGGCTTGTCATCGACGGTGCATACCATCACACCGGAACCGACGGATACGTTCATGGCACCGATGGCAACTCGGGAAGCTACTACGGCGGACTGACATGGAACATGAACGACCACCTACAGCTGAGATACAAGAACATTGGCAACTATGAGATGACAGGACAGGCATGGAACGGTGTAACGGCCGGCAACGACGACCTGTCGCTGATGGACGGCACCTATGGTGAACAGACAGGCATCAACACCTACAAGGACATGTACGACCGCGGACTGGGGCAATACAACTCGTTGTATGAGCAACTGCTGACAGACGACAACGGTAACTTCGTGAAAGATGCCGACGGCAACTACAAAACACTGCGATATCAAATGGCAGACGGTTCACACTGGCCAAGAACAACAGACAATTTCTGGCAGAACCACAACCTGCTGTCGCTGGCCTTCAGCAAAGGACCGCTGAGCACCACCGGTACCCTGCACTACACCTATGGCTACGGCTACTATGAGGAGTTTCGAAGCCAAAACAAGCTGGCAAAGTTCGGGCTGACATACACCGACGATGAAGGAAACGCCCTGAAGCGAACCGACTTTGTCAGACGAAAAGGACTAGAACAACACAGCTTCGGACTGCTGTGGAACCTATCTTACCGACAAGACCGGTGGGACGTGACGGGCGGCGTGAGCGTACAGCAGCTGGAGGGCAAACACTTCGGCTATATCAACTATGTGGCACACGAAGGTCTGCGCCGAAAACTATTGGAGCACGGCAACTATACCTACTACGACAGCGATGCCTCAAAGAGCGACGCTATGGCCTACATCAGAGCACAATACGCCGTGCTGCCACAACTGGACATCTTCGCCGACATGCAATACAGGCATGTTGACTATCGCACACACGGCATCAACGACAAGTTTTATGAGGGCACAAATGGTTACTACAACCAGCGACTCAACATCGAACAGAAATACGACTTCTTTAATCCTAAAGCTGGCCTCACATTCCACATAGGCGGACACCGAGCATTCGCTTCGGTGGCCGTGAGCCATCGTGAGCCCGAACGCAACAACTTTACAGACAACGGCTCCTACCCTGCCCCAAAAGCAGAGAAACTGACCGACTGGGAGGCTGGCTACAGCTACACAGCACCTAAATGGAACGTCAGCGCCGGACTGTACTACATGGACTACCTCAATCAGTTTGTGCAGACAGGACAACAGAGCGACATAGGCGAAAACCTGACCACCAACATACGCGACTCATACAGAATGGGCATCGAGCTTGCTGCCGCAGCCGACATCGCACCCTGGCTGAACATAGCAGCCAATGCCTCGCTGAGCCGCAACAAACTGAAAGACTTCGACGAATATGTGGAAGACTGGGACGACTGGGAAGGCAACGCCGACGCAAGATCGCTGGGCTGCGACGGCAACGGCGACGGCATGCGCGTTCTGCACTACGACGACCGCACTCTGAGTTTCTCGCCATCGGTAATAGCAAACGGCTTCGTCAACCTGCACTGGCGCGGTCTGGCTGCCACATGGCACACCGGCTATGTCAGCCGACAATACTTAGACAACACGCAGAACAACGACCGAAGTCTGCCGGCATACACAGTGAGCAATGTGCGACTGAGCTACGACTGGCTGCCAGAGAAACGTTTCATTGGCATACGCGAGCTGGTGCTGAACCTTAATATTAATAATGTGTTCAACTCACGATATGCTTCAAACGGCTGGGTATATAGCGCAATCTATGGCAGCGGAGGACATGCAAACGACAATCGCTACCGTCAGATAGGCTTCATGCCAATGGCCGGCATAACACTCATGGGAGGCGTGACGCTGAAATTTTGAACGACTGCTAACTTGAGCTTTGGCCATCAATCCTCATTAAAATGTCAGAGTTTATTCATGTTCACGGACTTGACCTGTTCACAACGCTGCTCGGTCTGCTCTACATCTGGCTGGAATATCGGGCCAACATTTACCTGTGGCTGATAGGCATCGTCATGCCAGCCCTCGACGTGTGGCTCTACTGGAGTCACGGTCTGTATGGCGACGCTGGCATGGCAGCCTACTACACCGTGGCTGCCGCCTACGGCTATGTCGCATGGAAATGGGGCAGACAAAAAAAAGACTCTACAGAGTTGCCAATAACCAGCATGCGGCGCAACTTATACCTGCCCACAGCTGTCTTTCTCCTTGTGGCGTGGTCGGCTACCTACTATGTGCTCTCGCAGTGGACCAACAGCACCGTGCCCTTGCTTGACAGCTTCACCAACGCACTGTCTATTGTGGCAATGTGGGCTCTGGCGCGCAAGTTCGTCGAGCAGTGGCTCTTCTGGATTATCGTCGATGCCGTGTGCTGCTACCTGTATGTGGCAAAAGACATACCTTTCAAAGCTATGCTCTACGGGCTCTATGTGGTCATAGCTGTCATGGGATATTTCAGATGGAAACGCCTAAGCGTTACAACATAATAAATAAGGTAAACGAGCAAATAATCTTCCGATTATTTTGCTCGTTTACCTTTTATTTTATATCTTTGCAACCACAATTAATCAAGACTTTTCTACATTTATGGAGAACAAAAAAACATGCCTGTACGAGAAACATGTGGAGCTGGGCGCGCTGATGCAACCATTCGGCGGTTTTGTCATGCCCATTCAGTATAGAGATATCGCTACCGAACACAATGCTGTGAGACAACATGTGGGTGTGTTCGACGTCAGCCACATGGGAGAAGTGAGTGTCAAGGGGCCCGAAGCCGAACGCTATGTGCAACACATCTTCACCAACGACATTGCCGGAGCGCCAAAAGGGAAAATCTTCTACGGCATGATGTGCTATGACAATGGAGGCACCGTAGATGACCTGCTGGTCTATAAGATGGACGAACAGGATTTCTTTCTCGTAATCAATGCCGCCAATATCGACAAAGACTGGGCATGGATGCAACAACATGCCGAGGGATTCGACATAGACATGAAAAACCTGTCCGACCAATACGGACAACTTGCCGTGCAGGGTCCGGAAGCAGAGAAAATCCTGGGTGATGCCTTCGGCTGGCATCTACAGGATCTTGAGTTCTATTCTGCCATGGAATACACCGAGCAAGGCACGCAGAAAGACAAGGCTGGCCAATGCCCGCTCATCATCTCTCGCACAGGATACACAGGTGAAGACGGCTTTGAGGTTTACGCCACGCCAGAGCTGATTCGCGACTACTGGGACACGCTGGTGAAGCAATACCATGTGCAGCCATGCGGATTGGGCTGCCGCGACACATTACGTTTCGAGGTAGGACTGCCGCTCTACGGCGACGAGCTGTCGGCAGACATTACGCCGATAATGGCTGGGCTGGGCATGTTTGTCAAACTGAATAAGGCCGATTTCATAGGACGCGAGGCGCTGGCACGCCAAAAAGCCGAAGGCCCTGCTAAGAAATTGATAGGTATAGAACTGACTGACAAAGCCATACCGCGTCATGGCTACACTGTGCTCTCAGCCGACGGGCAACCTATAGGCGAGGTAACCACAGGATACCACACCATCTCGACCGACAAAAGCGTCTGCATGGCACTCATAGACGCAAATTATGCAACACTCGGCACCGCCGTTCAGGTGCAGATTCGCAAAAAAGTGTTTGCCGGACAAGTTGTGAAGAAACGCTTCTATGACAAACACTACAAAAAATAATATCGCATAATCAATTAAGAAGCAATAATATAATATAAAATCATTTTATCAACTATTGAAATGGCAAAGACGATAGAAGGACTCTACTATAGCGAGAGTCATGAGTATGTGAGAGTGGAAGGCGAGTTCGGCTACATCGGCATTACCGACTATGCACAGCATGCACTGGGCAACGTGGTCTATGTTGACATGCCCGAGGTGGACGACGACGTGGAAGCCGGCGAGGAATTTGGTGCCGTAGAGAGCGTGAAGGCTGCCAGCGACCTCAACTCGCCCGTGACAGGTGTGGTGGTGGAAGTAAACGACGAGCTGGACGAACAGCCCGAACTGCTCAACCAAGACCCCTACAAGCACTGGATTATAAAGGTGAAGATAAGTGACCCTGCAGAGTTGGACAACCTGATGAACGCCAAGTCCTACGACGCTTTCTGCAGCAACGACTGACATCAGAGTATATTACAACTTTCTTCCTTCTATTATGTTCAAGTATTTCCCCCATACCGAGGAAGACATACAGGCCATGCTATGCAAAACCGGCATAAACAGCATTGACGACCTGTATGCCGACGTGCCCGAAGAGATACGCTTCCGCGGCGACTATCAGCTGCCAAAGGCCTGCTCCGAAAGCGAGCTGCGCCAACTGTTCGACGAGATGACGCGACAGACCAGGCCGCTGACATGTTTTGCCGGAGCTGGCACATACGACCACTATGCTCCCGCCGTGGTGCAAGACATGGTCAGGCGCTCAGAGTTTCTTACCAGCTACACACCATACCAGGCCGAGGTGTCACAGGGCACGCTGCACTACATTTTTGAATACCAATCGATGATGGCCCGTCTGACTGGCATGGAAATTAGCAACGCTTCGCTATACGACGGAGCAACAGCGACAGCCGAGGCTGCAATGATGGCCGTCAGCAGCGCAAAAAAAGCAGACACCGTACTGTTGAGCGAAACGCTGGATCCAAAGGTGGCCGGAGTGGTCAGGACATACGCCCATTATCATGGCATCAACATAGAGACTATACCGCAGCTCGACGGCACGATCAACCGGCAGGCTATGAAGCAGAGACTGCAGCAAGGTGGCGTGGCCGGTGTGGTTGTTCAGATGCCCAACCGCTATGGCATAGTAGAAGACCTGACAGGACTGGCCGACGAAGTGCACGAGCAGAAAGCACTGCTTGTGGTCAACAGCGTTGCGGCAGACCTGGCCCTGCTCAAGACACCGGGGGAATGGGGGGCAGATATCGCCGTGGGCGATGGACAGTCGCTCGGACTACCCATGTCGTTCGGCGGACCAGGCATAGGCTATATGTGTTGCAAGGAAAAGCTAATGAGGAAAATGCCTGGACGCATTGTGGGCATGACACAAGACAACCGCGGACAACGGGCCTTCGTCCTGACACTGCAAGCGCGAGAGCAGCACATACGCCGACAGAAAGCCACATCGAATATATGCAGCAACCAAAGCCTCATGGCACTCTATGTCACCATCTATCTATCGCTTATGGGACCTGAGGGGCTAAAGGAGGCTGCCGAACTCTCATACGCCGGCGCACACTATCTGTGTGAGCAGCTTGTCGGTAAGAGACTGGGACAACTCACATATCAGAAACCGTTCTTCAACGAGTTCTGCATGACATTCCCCGGAATGGACGCAGACATCATACTGAGTGAGTGTGCAGACAGAGGTATCATAGCTGGTGTCAAGGTGGACAGCGACAAGCTGCTCATAGCCGTAACAGAACAACGCACCAGGAGCGAAATAGACAAACTGGTGGAAACCATCGGAAACATAAAAAAGTCTGGAGAGAATGTTACAAATAATCGTTAACATTCCGTCCTGACCGACACCAGTGCATAGTATTAATGTAGAAACCTGAAACAGGCTTCGTAATTTGTAAAAGCATGAACAACAAACTATACGGGAACCTGATATTCGAGCTGTCGAGGCCTGGTCGCAAGGGCTACTCCCTGCCGGCAGCCGATTTCGGTCACAGCAGCAGCGAGCTGCCAAGTCAGCTGTTGCGTGACAGTAAGCTGGAGCTGCCCGAATGTGACGAGCTTACTGTAGTGCGCCACTACACCAACCTGAGTCACAACAATTTTGGTGTCAACGACGGATTCTATCCTCTCGGCTCGTGCACCATGAAATACAATCCCGTCATCAACGAAGAGCTGGCCTCACTGCCGGCCTTTACTCGCCTGCACCCCCACACACCCGCCAAGCTATGCCAGCACGCCCTGCGCCTCTGCTATGAGTTACAGGCAGCTTTGTCAGAACTGACGGGTATGTCGGCTTTCACGCTCAACCCTTGTGCCGGAGCACACGGCGAATTGACGGGTCTGATGGTGATACGTGCCTGGCACGAGCACCGCGGAGAGAGTAGTCGCACCAAGGTAATTATTCCCGACTCGGCCCACGGCACTAATCCTGCCTCAGCTGCTGTGTGTGGACTGACGGTGGTGGAAGTCAAGAGCCTGCCTGACGGAACCGTGGACGTACAAGATCTGAGACGCATAGTGAGTCAACAGGGCCACGAGGTGGCGGCCATGATGATGACAAATCCCAACACCCTGGGCATATTTGAACACGCCATACCCGAGATTACTGACATCGTTCACAGCTGTGGCGCGCTGATGTACTACGACGGAGCCAACCTGAATCCCATGCTTGGCTCCTGTCGGCCGGGCGACATGGGCTTCGATGTCATGCACATCAACCTGCACAAGACATTCTCTACACCGCACGGTGGCGGCGGACCGGGCTCTGGCCCCGTGGGTGTGCGTCGCGGACTGGAACAGCACCTGCCCATGCCGCGCGTAACAGCCAAAGTCGATAATGGCGCTACCATATACGAGCTACAGACACACGACAACAGCGAAATGACACTTGGCACAGTGGGCACATTCCTTGGCAATTTCAACGTGCTGGTGAAAGCCTATGCCTACATACGCTCCTTAGGGCGTGAAAACATCAAGATGGTGGGACCATTGGCCACCCTCACAGCCAACTATGTCAAAGAGAGCTTGAAGGATGTCTATGAGCTACCCATACAAGGACTGTGCAAGCATGAGTTTGTCTTCGACGGACTGAAAGACAAGTCGAGCGGTGTCACTACGATGGACGTGGCCAAGCGCCTGCTCGATTTCGGTTATCATGCTCCTACCATATATTTCCCACTGCTGTTTCACGAAAGCCTTATGGTGGAGCCGACGGAGAACGAGTCGAAAGAAACGCTTGATGGCTTCATCGGCACTATGCGTAAGATAGCCGATGAAGCCAAAACCAATCCGGATATTGTCAAGACAGCGCCGCACACCACCCCGATAGGCCGCGTCGATGACGTGCTGGCAGCCAAGCAGCCCGTGCTGACCTACAGCAGCTGGGCCACACAGTCGGCAAGGCTCTCCTCCCAGTAGGGCACCTCAAGACCGTAGGTCTGCTTGATTTTTGTCTTGTCAAGAACGGAATAGTGAGGTCGGGCTGCGGGCGTTGGATACTCGGCCGTATGCAGGGGCTTGACATGACAGGTGTTAATACCGGCCAAACGGTGTATTGCCTTGGTGAAATCGTACCACGAGATGACGCCCTCGTCAGAGAAATGGTACACACCAGGCACTACACCTTTTTCTATGGCAGCAAAAATGGCTACAGCCAGGTCGCGGGCGTATGTGGGAGTACCTATCTGGTCGAAGATGACGCCCAGCTCTGACCTTTCGCGACCCAGACGCAACATGGTTTTCACAAAGTTGTTGCCATATATGCTGTAGAGCCATGCCGTGCGTATTATCATAGTGCGCTTGCAAGCCTGCAGGGCCCGCTGCTCACCCTCTAATTTTGTTCGTCCATAGGTGCTGTTAGGGCAGGTGGGTTGTTCCTCAGTGTAAGGCGTATGAGCCGTACCGTCGAAAACGTAATCGGTGGAGATTTGTATCAGCCACCCACCCCGCTCACTGACTGCCTGCGCCAGCAACTCAGGTGCCACAGCGTTCAGCTTATGGCATAGCTCCTGCGCCTGTTCAGCACGATCAACGGCCGTATAGGCGGCACAGTTGACTATGCCGTCTATCTTATGCTCCTGCACGAAACAACGTATGGCTTCAGCGTCGGTGATGTCGAGTGACGCTTGTCCTTCACTCAGTGCGGTTACATCGGTGTTGAAAAATGTGTGGTCTTTGTGTTGCCTCTCAAGCAGCTGCATTTCGTTGCCGAGCTGCCCGTTACAACCTGTAATCAAGATATTCATTGATGTATGGTATTTATTGATAATGAATAGTTTATTTAATATCCTTTTATTGCTATATTTATCTTAATTATTGAATTTAATATATCTCAATTAGTAAATTAAATTTATCTCAATTAGTGAATTATATTTATCTCAGTTAGTGAATTAAATTTATCTCAATTAGTGAATTAAATTTATCTCAATTAGTGAATTAAATTTATCCCAATTAGTGAATTAAATTTATCTTAATTAGTGAATTATATTTATCCCAATTAGTGAATTATATTTATCACAATTAGTGAATTATA
>JAILBT010000125.1 GCA_024680755.1 Prevotella sp.
CACCTGAATTTCACAAAGAAAAGAAAAAAGAGTTACGAATTTGTCGTAACTCTCTGATTTTCAGCGTGGACCAGCCAGGGCTTGAACCTGGGACCTCCAGATTATGAGTCTGTTGCTCTAACCAACTGAGCTACAAGTCCAATGCTGTTAAGCAGGTGCAAAGGTACGGAGAAAAAGTCATTCTACCAAATTTTTCTGCAAAAATATTTTTGTTGGGGGTGCAGTTAATGAAAAAATGAGTAATTTTGCAGCCGCAATGAACGACAATCGACAAGGCATGGCTGCCATTATCGGCTTCTTCGACGGCGTGCACAAGGGGCATCGCCATCTGGCCGCCACACTGCTGGCTGAGGCTGACAGGCGTGGACTGAGTGCGATGGCTGTCAGCTTCATACAGTCACCAAGGCAGGTGCTGCAACCTGGGTGGCAACCGCAGCTGCTCACCACGCCCGCAGAGCGACAGCGGCTGCTGATGGAAGCGGGTATGGAGCGTGTGGCGATGCTCGACTTTACGCCTGAGCTGGCACAGCTGACGGCCCGACAGTTTATGCGGCAGGTGCTGGCCGACAGGTTTGACGTAAGGCTGCTGGTGGTGGGCTATGACACTCGCTTCGGCTACAAGCGCACGGAGACCGTGAGCGACTACCGTCGCTACGGCCTTGAGATGGGCATGGAGGTGGTGCAGGCTACGGCCCTTGAGGGCTGTAGCTCGTCAGCCATAAGGCGACTGATAGCCGATGGCGAGGTGGAGCGGGCAGCTGCACTGCTGGGACGGTGCTACACCATAGCCGGCACGGTGGTGCACGGCTTTGGCAATGGCCGGCTACTGGGCTTCCCCACGGCCAACGTGTCGCCCGAGAGCAACGAGAAACTGTTGCCGGCATCGGGGGCATACGCCACCTGCACACGCATAGACGGCGGCCGCTGGATGCCTTCGATGACGGATGTTGGCGTGCGTCCGACGTTTCACGGCAGCCGGCTGACAGTGGAGACGCACCTGCTCAGCGGCGGCGGCGACTTCTACGGTAGCCGGGCGGAGGTGATGTTCTGCCATTGGCTGAGGGCAGAGCGGCAGTTCGGCTCACAAGAGGAGCTGTGCCGCCAGTTGCAGCGTGATGCCGAACGCTCGGCAGAGCTTTTAACTCCTGTTTCTTAGGAACGAGTACTATACTATTACATTAATCATTATATAGAAAACATTACAAATTAAACATAGATAATTAAGGAATTTGTTCACATTTTTTTAGATAACGAATTGAAACGTATTTCACGAATGATACGAATATATTTTGGTATTACGCAATGGTGTTATCCTTTTTTTACAGAAAAAGCTCAAGTGCATACTGTATTTAGTGTCAGTTCCTTAAATTTCAGATTGATTTGAATTTATGAAGAAAGCAATACTTTACACCCTGATGTTTGTGCTGCTGCAGTTGGCGGTGCAGTTTCTTGTTACGGTGGCATGGATGCTGTTGGACGCTGCTGGTGTTGAGGGCGACAGCTGGGGTATGCGTTTCAGTGCTACCGGCATGCAGCCCGTGACGTTGGTTGTTGCCACGGGTGTATTCAACCTTCTGACCGCCGTGCTGTTTGTGTCGCTTCGGTGGACGCCCGTGTCGGCCAGTTTTGTTCGTCAGCGTCGTTGGGATGTCGTGTTGTGGTGTGTGATGGCCTCATTGGGTTCGCTCGTGCCTTCGATGTGGTTTCAGGAGCAGTTGCCCGAGCTGCCTGATACGGTGTCGGCCACGATGCATCAGATGATGCATGTTCCGGGCTGTTTCTTCGTCATTGCGGTTTTGGCCCCTGTTTGTGAGGAGCTGGTGTTCCGTGGGGCTGTGCTGCGTGCTTTGCTGCGCTGGCTGAATCCTCAGCGCGTCTGTTGTGACAGTGCAGCGGTGAAAGATGGCAGCGCCGTCTATGTCGGCCTTACCCGTTCTCAGTGGGCTGCCGTGGGTCTGTCGGCCGTATTCTTCGCCCTTGTCCACGGCAATCCGGCGCAGATGCCCCATGCGTTCATGATAGGTGTATTGATGGGCTGGCTCTTTGCTCGCACGGGGTCGGTGGTGCCGGGTCTGGTTCTGCATGTGACTAACAACACGCTGGCCTATCTGCTGACGGCCGCCTATCCTTCGGCCGGCGTGCGTCTGATAGACATTCTTGGCGGTCAGCAGCGCAGCGTGGTCATGGCCCTGTGCTTCTCGCTCATGGTTCTGCTACCGGCGCTGTATCAGCTCCACCTGCGCTGCCGTCGTTAGCGGCGGTTCTGTCGGCGACGGCGTTCTCCGCGGCGTTGGCGGCAGTATGGGCTGTGGTGTTGTCGGCAGCATGCTTCAGGCTGTCGACGTATGCGTATAGCTCCTGATAGAATCGGTGGCGGCACAGCGTGGCGGCATTGCCCATGATGATAAGCTTCATGCGTGCGCGTGTCATGGCCACGTTCATTCGCCTCAGGTCTGACAGGAAACCTATCTGCCCCTGCTCATTGCTGCGCACCATTGAGACGACGATGACGTCGCGCTCTTGTCCCTGAAAGCCATCGACGGTGTTGACAGTCAGCAACTGTCGGTAGGGCTTGAAGAAGGGCTGCTGCCTGATAAGTCTGCGCATCAGTTGCACTTGTGCCCTGTAAGGTGAGATTATGCCCACGTCGATACGCTCTGACAGCACCCGCGCCTTTCCTATGCGTGAGAAATAGTTCTGCAGCACGGCCAGTGTCTGCTCTGCCTCGGCGGGGTTGACTCGTCCGAAGGTGCTGCCCACAAACTGTTCGCCTCCGTCGTTGTCATCGAGTCCGGTGTCGACCCACTCTATTGCCCTGTCGAGGTCGAGCAGCCCTCGCCACTTGACGCTTGGGTGTGCCACCAGTTTTCCACGGTAGAACCATCGTGCCGGGAAGCGCATAATATCTTCGTTCATGCGGTACTGAATGCGCAGCAGTGTGACGGCCTCGGGGTGCAGCTCCGCGAGTCGTTCCATCAGCGTGTGTGCCAGTCCCTGTCGCATGGCCTCGTAGCATTTCACCGTTGGCGGCAACTGGCAGTGGTCGCCTGCCAGGACGACGCGTCCGGCTTTGCGTATTGCAATCCAGCAGGCTGGCTCAAGGGCTTGTGCTGCCTCGTCTATAAACAAAGTGGTGAAATGCTGTCCGTCCATGACGCGCTGTGCCGAGCCGACGAGTGTGGAAGCAATGACGCGTGCAGAGGCAAAGAGCTCGGCCTTTATGCGCAGCTCTATCTCTATGGCCCGTTCCTTCAGCCGTTCTATTTTCTGGTGTGTGCTGTCGGCCTTATGTTTCTGTGTTTTCAGTTGTCGAAGTGCCTGTCGTATGGCCCACAGCTGCGTATATTCGGGGTGCGCCTCGAAGCGCCGCTCGTAGGTGAAAGACAGCATCTTGTCATTGACGCGCGTCGGGTTGCCAATGCGTAGCACGTTGATGCCGTGGTCCAGCAGTCGCTCGCTGATCCAATCGACGGCGGTGTTGCTCTGTGCGCACACGAGCACCTGCGGCTCTCGCTTCAGCGTCTCGTAGATGGCTTCGACCAGTGTGGTTGTCTTGCCCGTTCCTGGCGGCCCGTGCACTATCTGCACGTCCTTGGCAGCCAACACGCGGTTGAGAGCCTCTGCCTGCGAGTTGTTGAGATAGGGGAATGTCGCCGGCTGCAGGTTGCGGAACTGCGCCTGCCTGTGGCTGTAGAACAGGTCGCGCAGCTCGGCCAGTCGTCCTGTCTTAGCCCGTGCTACCTTGTTCAGTGCCTCCATCATGGTTCGATAAGAAGTCTCGTCGTAGCTGAGCTGTACGCCCACCTGCTGTGCCGCCACGATGGAGGCCAGTGTCCCGTCGTCGGGTATTGCCACCACCATTCTGTCGCCATCGACGAACGAGACGGTGCCTGTTGTCAGCGGTCGCAGCGTGTCTGCCGCGTCGGCTGCCTGCAGCAGACTGAACACCATCACCGGCCGTCCTGGTTCAAACTGGTGTTCGATGTCGTGGTCGTGCGTTCGCAGCAGCTCTATGCACTGCTGAGCCAGGGCGTTGTAGTAGCTGCGCCCCACGTCCACCGGCCACCATGCATCGCCGCGCTTGCATCGCCGCGGCAGTCCGTCGGCACCGCTCGCCTCGAGGTATTCTTTCTTCTCCTCTTCCTGCTCCAGCCGCAGCAGCTGCCGCAGCCGCTCGATACAGAGCTGAGGCTGTATGGGCTCTTGTTTCATACACGTTGTTTTCTGCTTAGAGCTTGCAAAGGTAAAGATAAATTATAAATTACGAGCGTGTCGGAGGAAATAATTTCTTCTGTGTGCAATGGGGGGGGGCGCTATAGGAAGCTATAGGAGATTCTATGAGTTTCTATGAAGCTCTGAGAGACTCCGGGAAAAAGCAGAGCCTCCAACGCTATAGTGTCTATGTCCTCTGTACCAAGCGAAAGGGAAGCGAAAACGATAACGTAAAATTCTGCGTTTTTTTGCGGCTTTCTGCGCAACGGCGAACGAATAAAAGGGCTACCTTTGCGCTGGATACTTATACAAACTATTAAAAACACAGCCTATGAAACAACGTCCCGACATGAATTTTTGGGGCCTGTGGAACCTCAGCTTTGGTTTCTTTGGCGTGCAGATAGCCTATTCGCTGCAGAATGCCAATATCTCGCGTATCTTTGCCACTTTGGGTGCAGACCCTCACAGCCTCAGCTTTTTTTGGGTGCTGCCGCCGTTGATGGGTATGCTGGTTCAGCCCGTGGTGGGCACGCTGAGCGACCGCACCTGGACTCGCTTCGGTCGCCGCATACCCTACCTGTTCGTTGGTGCCGCCGTAGCCGTGCTGGTCATGTTGCTGTTACCCAACGCCGGTTCGTTCGGTCTGACCGTGGGTGCCGCCCTGTGGTTTGGTGCCTGCGCGCTGATGTTTCTCGACACGAGCATCAACATGGCCATGCAGCCGTTTAAGATGTTGGTGGGCGACATGGTTAACGAGCAGCAGAAGGCAAAGGCATACAGCATACAGTCTTTCCTGTGCAATGCCGGCGGTCTGGTGGGCTTTATCTTCCCCTACCTTTTTGCCACCATCGGCATAGCCAACACCGCCCCCGAGGGTGTTGTTCCCGACTCGGTGGTCTATTCGTTCTACATCGGTGCAGCCATCCTGATTCTCTGTGTCATCTACACCACGCTGAAGGTTAAGGAGTGGCCTCCGAAGGAGTATGCCGCTTACAACGGCGTGAGCGGCGACAAGCAGGAGGACGGGTCGTCCGGCTGGCTCACTCTGCTTAAGAACGCTCCAGCCGCTTTCTGGCAGGTGGGTCTGGTCCAGTTTTTCTGCTGGGCGGCCTTCCTCTTCATGTGGAGCTACACGACGGGTGCCATCTCAGACACCGTGTGGCACACGACCGATGTCACGTCGGCAGCCTATCAGAACGCTGGCGACTGGACGGGCATCGTCTTCGGTGTGCAGACGCTGGGTGCGGTCTTGTGGGCCATGTTGCTGCCTCAGTTCCGTAGCATGAAGATGGCCTACTCCGTGTCGCTGGCTCTGGGCTGCGCCGGCTTTGTGCTCATACCCTTTGTCCACGACCAGTATCTGCTCTTCGTGCCGTTCCTGCTGATAGGTTGCGCCTGGGCAGCCATGTTGGCCATGCCGTTCGCCCTGGTCACCAACGCCCTGCAGGGCTACGGTCACATGGGCGTCTATCTGGGCCTGTTCAACTGCACCATCTGTGTTCCGCAGATAATAGCAGCCGTCAGCGGCGGGACGATACTCTCGCTCGTTGGCAGCCACCAATACAACATGATGGTCGTGGCGGGCATCAGCCTGCTCATCGGTGCCTTCTGCGTCAGCTTCATCAAGACCAACAAGCCAAACGACTAATACCTATGAAAACAATTTTCCATATCGACTACCGTGCGGCAGCAGCTCAGCAGCTGGTGTTGCATATCAATGCAGGCAATCAGCACCCCGAGCAGACACTGCCTATGACGAGCATCGACGGCGAGAGCTGGACAATAGACACCGATGCTCCAGACGCTCCATACACATATTATTATACGGTGAACAACGGTCTGCGTGAGCTTCGCCGCGAATGGACGGCCGCGCTTCACCGCATGTCAAGCGACGCGCTATGGGGCAAGTCGGCCCCAGCCGGTGGCATTTCCGTCGTGGAGCGTTGGGACCACTGGCTTGACCGTCCTGACAACTCGTACCTGTTCTCGTCGGCCTTCACCGAGTGTATCAATGCGCGCAAGCACCACAGTAAGGTGCCTCACATCGATCAGCCCAACTGCGTGCTCGTGGTGCGCGCTCCTCAGCTCTCGGCACGCCGCCGCCTGGCTGTTGTGGGTAGCGATGCCGTGCTGGGCCAGTGGCAGCCCTCACAGAGCGTGGCCATGGAAGAAGTCCAGCCCTGCGAGTGGATGGCCGTGCTGCATATCGACGCGCCGGTGGAGCTGAAGTTCATAGCCATTGATGTCAACGGCGAGGCAGCTCCCGAATGGGAGATTGGCGACAACAGGCGCATAGTGTTGCCGACGGTTGCCGCTGCAGACGGCCAGTCGCCGGTGCGTCGGGGCCAGCTGTTCGCCTACGAGCTGCCCGAGGCCCATTTCTCCACGCAGCCCTACCGCGGTGCCGGCACGGTGGTGCCTGTGTTCTCGCTGCGCTCAGAGGGCAGCTTCGGCGTGGGCGATTTCGGCGACCTGAAGCTGATGCTCGGCTGGTGTGCACAGACACGACAGCGCGTGTTGCAGTTGCTGCCCATCAACGACACCAACGCCACCGGCCGGTGGCAAGACTCATATCCGTACAACGCTATTTCAATCTTTGCCCTTCATCCGCAGTATATGGACCTGCGGCAGTTGCCCAACCTGAAAGACCCGGCTCGTGCCGAATACTATGAAAACACACGCAAAGAACTGAACGCACTGCCGCAGATTGACTACGAGCGCATGTTGGAGACCAAGCTTGCCTACCTGCGTGAGCTGTATGCCCAGCAGGGCGGCAGCGACCGTCGCACGAAGGGCTACAAGGCCTTTGTCGAGCAGAACCGCCAGTGGCTGGAGCCTTACGCCGATTTCCAGGCCAGCGAGTCTATGGATGCGCAGTTCTGGTTCTGGGTGCAGTATCACCTGGACCGCCAGATGCGCCTGGCCCACGACGAGGCGCGACGGCTGGGCATAGTGCTCAAGGGCGACATACCCATCGGTGTGAACCGTGACGGCGTGGACGTGCAGGCCGAGCCCCGCTATTTCAATCTGAACGGCCAGGCCGGTGCTCCGCCCGACGACTTTGCCGAGGACGGCCAAAACTGGGGCTTCCCCACTTACAACTGGGAGGCCATGCTGGCCGACGGCTGCCAGTGGTGGCACCGTCGCTTCAGCAAGATGGCTGAATATTTCGATGCCTACCGTATCGACCATGTACTGGGCTTCTTCCGCATCTGGGAGATACCCGTGCCCGAGACATCGGGTCTCTACGGCCAGTTCCAGCCGGCCCTGCCTATGTCGCCGGAAGAGGTGGAGTCGTGGGGCGTGATGTTCCGTCAGGAGCTGTTCCTTGAAGACCACAGGCAGCACGGCCTATGGCATCCGCGCATCAACATGCTGAAGATGGCCGAGTATCACCGCATGTCCGACTGGGAGAAACACCAGTACTACGAGATGTATGTCGATTTCTACTACCGTCGTCACAACCAGTTCTGGTACGAGGAGGCTATGAAGAAGCTACCCCAGCTGACCGATGCCACACGCATGCTGGTGTGTGCCGAAGATTTGGGCATGGTGCCCGACTGTGTGGGCTGGGTTATGCAGCAGCTGAAGATTCTCTCGCTCGAGATACAGTCGATGCCCAAGGACCCGCACTTGCGCTTCGGCAAGCTGAAACACAATCCCTACCGCTCTGTCGATACCATCAGCACTCACGATATGGCCACGCTGCGCCAGTGGTGGGACGAGGATGCCGGTCGCACTCAGGACTACTACAACAACTGGCTGCACCGCGGCGGCGAGGCCCCCCATCCGCTGCCGGGCTGGCTTGCCAAGGACATCGTAGCGCGCCACCTTGACAGCCGCTCCATGCTGTGCCTCATATCACTGCAAGACTGGCTCAGCATTGATGAGCAGCTGCGACTGGCCGACCCCAACGCCGAGCGCATCAACATCCCAGCCAATCCGCGCCACTACTGGCGCTACCGCATGCACCTGACCATAGAGCAGCTGCTCCGGGCCGACGACTTCAACCAGGAGGTGCGCAGCCTGATAGCACAGAGCGGCAGAAAATAAGACAGGGCAAAACACATACTGCCGGCCCACGGAAACAATGAGCCGGACAGACAAAAACGGGCTAAACCAGCAGAGACCAGTGTCAGGAAACTGTCTCTGCTGGTTTTGCTGTAGCTACCGTCGCAATACTTCTTAATTCTCAATAGGCGTAGCCAACATTCGCCACACGCTTCGCTTATCGAAGAACTCTAAATTCTCTGGGTGGCATAATCTGTTCACCCTTCTTTCTTCACCTTGTTTTCCTTGCGTGCGCGCAGCTCGTCGATGTATCCTGCCGTCATGATGCCTGATGGCAGAGCGATGACGGCTATGCCCACAATGCTCGAAAGGATGCTGATGACGCGTCCTATGCCCGAGATGGGGTAGATGTCGCCGTAGCCCACGGTGGTCAGAGTGCAGGCAGCCCAATAGAAGGCGTCGAAGAAGGTGGGGAAGAGGTAGTCGCCTGTCTCGGGATTGATGGGCTCTTCGGCATTGAACATGATGAGGGCCGTGATGAAGATGTAGAACAGGGCGAGCGAGAACACCGTCCACAATATGCGTCGCTGGCGGTGTATGACAGCCAGGATGATCTCCAAGGGCTCGAAATAGCGTATGAACTTGACCACGCGCAGCAGTCGTAGCAGCCTTGACACGCGTGCCACACGGAACGTCTGGCC
This sequence comes from Prevotella sp., assembly GCA_024680755.1. Classification (GTDB taxonomy): domain Bacteria; phylum Bacteroidota; class Bacteroidia; order Bacteroidales; family Bacteroidaceae; genus Prevotella. The sequence continues at coordinate 8,925 of JAILBT010000125.1, forward strand.
CAGCACGTTGAACGTGGGCAGTATGCTGAGCATATCGACCAGGGCCATCGGTGTGAATGGATAGACGGCAAAGGCACGCCAGCCGCTCAGCCTGGAGTGGAGGTCGGCCGTGACCCAGCGCAACACATAGTCGATGATGAACAGGGCGCTGGCCACAAGCTCGACGATGTAGAATATGCTGTGGTGTGCTCGGAACATCAGCGGAACGATGCTCATGACTATGGCCATGAGCATCAGATAGTCGTATGCCCGCGACCAAAGGCTCTCGCTGTGCGGATTGATTATGTCATTTATCTCGTGGCGCATGCCAGTGACGATGTGTGTGTGTTACTCTAAGTATGTATAGCCATACAGACCAGAGCGGTAGTTGCTCAGGAACTCGCGCCCCTCCTCCAGCGTTATCTTTCCCTCTTTAACACTCTTGCTGACCCATGTCTCGAGCTGTCGCACCAGCTTCTTGGGGTCGTACTGCACATAGTCGAGCACCTCGGCCACGGTCTCGCCGTCGAATATCTGATCTATGTGGTAGTGTCCGTCTTTGGTAGAGATGTGCACGGCGGTGGTATCGCCAAAGAGGTTGTGCAAGTCGCCCAGTATCTCCTGATATGCTCCGACGAGGAACACGCCGAGGTAGTAGGTCTCGTTGCGTCGCAGGGCATGGACGGGCAGCGAGTGAGAGTTGTGTCGGTTTGTGACAAACGCGGCTATCTTGCCGTCGCTGTCGCATGTGATGTCTTGCAGGGTGGCGTTGCGTGTGGGGCGCTCGTCGAGCCGCTGTATGGGCATGATGGGGAACACCTGGTCGATGGCCCACGCGTCGGGCAGCGACTGGAATAGTGAGAAGTTGCAGAAATACTTGTCGGCCAGCAGCTTTTCGATGCTCATCAGCTCCTCGGGCACATGCTTGAGCGTCTTGGCCAGGTTGGCTATCTCGTGGCACACGCTCCAGTACATGGCCTCTATGTCGGCGCGCGTGCGCAGATCGACTATGCCGTGGCGGAACAGGTCGAGCACCTCTTCGCGTATCTGCTCCGCGTCGTGCCAGTCTTCGAGCATGGTGCGGGGCGTCAGGTGATCCCAGATTTCATACAGGTCCTTTACCAGCTGGTGTGCATCCTGTGGCGGTTCATACTCTTCGGGCATCTCGGGCAGCGAGGCTGTCTCGAGAACGTTGATGATGAGCACCGAGTGGTGGGCGGCCAGCGAGCGTCCGCTCTCGGTGATGATGTTCGGGTGTGGCAGCCCGTTTTTGTCGGCGGCATCGACGAAGGTGTAGAGGCAGTCGTTGACATACTCCTGTATGGAGTAGTTGACCGACGACTCTGACGTTGGTGAGCGCGTGCCGTCGTAATCGACGCCCAGACCTCCGCCGCAGTCCACGAAATCGACGTTGTAGCCCATTTTGTGCAGCTGTATGTAGAACTGTGCTGCCTCTCTGAGTGCTGTCTGTATGCGTCGTATCTTGGTTATCTGTGAACCAATGTGGAAGTGTATGAGCCGCAGCGAGTCGTGCAGTCCGGCGCGGTCCAGCTTGTCGAGGGCTTCGAGCAGCTCGGCGCTGGTCAGTCCGAATTTCGAGGCGTCGCCTCCGCTTTCCTCCCACTTGCCGGCTCCCGAGCTGGCCAGCTTGATGCGTATGCCAATCTGCGGCACCACGTCGAGCTTCTTTGCCACGCGGGCTATGATGTCCAGCTCGTTCAGCTTCTCCACCACGATGAAGATGCGCTTGCCCATCTTCTGCGCGAGCAGTGCCAGCTCGATGTACGACTGGTCTTTGTAGCCGTTGCAGATGATGAGCGAGTCGCTCTGCGCCTGCACGGCTATGACGGCGTGCAGCTCGGGCTTTGAGCCGGCCTCGAGACCGAGGTTGAACTTCCGCCCGTGTGAGATGATTTCGTTCACGACGGGTTGCATCTGGTTGACCTTGATGGGATAGACCACAAAGTTTTGCGCCTTGTAGCCGTATTCCTCGGCGGCCTTGCGGAAGCACGAGTCGGTCTTCTCTATGCGGTTGTCCAGTATGTCGGGGAAGCGCAGCAGCACGGGGGCTGTCACGTCGCGCAGCGACAGCTCGTCCATCACATCACGCAGGTCTATCTGGGTGTCGCTCTTGTCGGGGGACACATAGACGTGCCCTCCTTCGTTGATGCCGAAATAGCTGGTGCCCCAGCCGCAGATGTTATACAGCTCGCGGGCATCGTCGATGGTCCACTTCTTCATTTATACATTAATATTACAGACGGGGTTATGGATTGCTGTCTGGCCCGGGGGCTTCTCCCGTGGCCCGTGGGCTTTAATTGGGTGCAAAGTTACACATTTTTTTTGGAAAAACCTCATAATATCCCGATTTTAACGCGATTTACGGAGGTTTTCCAAAATCGAGGTAATGATTTGGCCGCTCGGCTTTGCCATTTGAACCATATAATTATGGCTCTGTGTTGATTTGAGTGGGTAAATGTTTGGTGGCAAAGCATATTATATGTAAATTTGCAGTCATGGATACAAATATGCTGTTTTCTCTTGGTCTTAACTTGACATCACCCTGGAAGGTGGTCAAGAGTGAGTTCTTGGTTCCTGAGACAAGTACTGTCCGTGAGTTGCACCTCTGGATAGATTTCGAGCGTGGCTCACGCTTCATGTCTTCTAATGGCACGTTACTTTCTCCCCATGACACAGTAGATAAGGTATGGCGTCACCTAAATTTCTTTGAGCATCCTTGCTATCTTCATGCCCGAGTACCCAGGCTCAGGACGGATGCTGGCTCCATAGAGATGGTTGAGGTTCCCTGGGCGAGGCTGAATTCTGGTTTCACCATGCTCTTTGAGGCTTTTTCTATGGCGCTTATAGA
>JAILBT010000137.1 GCA_024680755.1 Prevotella sp.
CATAATCGGGGTGTGCAGCTCGTTCAGCTTCTCCTTATGGGGCATCGGCATGCCACCCACAGCCTGATGGGCATTCTGCTGGTTGAAGAGTCCGCTGTTGCAAATCATGATGGTCTTTATGCGCTTGTCGGCACAGTTGAACAGGGTCTGCAGACCGCCACACGACATACCTGCTACACAGATATTGTTCACATCCAGTTTCTGGTAGTAAGACGACTGGGGGTCGGCATTATGCTTGAAGGCCCAGTCAATGCTCTCTATCTGCTGCTCGGCACGCGACATAGGGCCTCTATACCACTCATCGACAATGGGAATGTTGCCCGTAGCCAGCACGATGAAGCCCTGCGAAGCTATCTCATTCAGAAAGTTCATGTGCTCCCAAGGCGAATTGGCACAGGCACCGTTGCCCCATACCAGGATGGGCAGCGGGTTCTGGGCATCGAACTTCGACAGGTCCTGAGGCACAAACACCGTGTGCTCCTTCAGGTCGCCCTCAGCCTTCATGATGGCCTTGAAAGCTCCCGTACCGCCGTCCTCGATAATGCGCGATTTTCCGGCAGCCTCATCCAGGAAGTTCACCATCTTCTTCAGGTTCTCCTCGCTGTACATGCCCATGCCGTGACCACCATCAGGCACGAACGTTGCCTCAGTCCTCACACCGGCTGCCTTTAGCAACTCGTAGAACATCTTACCTTGGCAGCAGGGCACCACATTATCCTTCTCGCCGTGGAAAATGATGATGGGGGGCGTGTGTCTGCAAACATAGTTGGTGGCACTCAGGCTGCGGTACTTGTCAGGCTCCTTGGCCAACTTCGAGTCGAGCAGCACATCCTCGGGGCTGTTCTCGCCCATCGTCATGTGGTCGCCGCAGTCCATCGCTGTCAGATCTACCGGTCCCGACCAGTCGCAGGCGGCATTCACCGTGCTGCTCTCGCCCGTGAACCTGCCTACCGAGCCCTCCAGGTCGATGTCGTATGCGCCCACCTTTGTCTTCTTGATACCGCTGGTCGTAGCGGCAGTCGAAGCCAGGTGTCCACCCGAAGAAAAACCGCTGGTGGCAATAAACGAGGTATCGAACTTATATTTCTTGGCCTCGCCGCGCACGAAACGAATCACGGCACGTATGTCGTTGATCTGTGCAGGCCACTTGGCATCCATGCTCGAACGGTGGTTGGGACAAACCACTGCATAGCCGGCATCGAGCAGGGCCTTCACGATGGTGCCCAGGTCGGCCATACCCTTACTGTTGTTGCTGAACCACGCACTGCCGTAGATGTGAATCACCACGGGATAGCTGTCCTTCACCTGCTTGGGCAGGTAGATGTCGCAGGTGTGATAAGCCTTGTCATCGCCGGCATAGTTCACATCCTTCCATTCCTGCGAGGTTTCTAACTTCACTTGCTGCTGGAAGCCACCGAAGCCTCCCTGCGGCGGTTGTGCCGTCGCCATCAGGGCTGCGCACAGCATCATTACCGAAAAAAACAATTTCTTCATAACCTTTTGCTTTCTTATCTATTGATTACTTAAACATGCACTCACGCCATTCCTATTTTTCTGCAAAAATACAACAATTTCTGAATGCTGCCAAACTTTTATTCCGTTTTTACAATTTTTACGCATGAAACGATACAAGATTAAAGAAAAGTTTGTACCTTTGTGGCCATATTGCACCGACACACATGCCAAGAAAGAAAAGCGGAATGCCCTTTGAAGTCTATCCAACCCCGGTAAAGGGTAAGAACGGGCGCAACATATTGTATGCCAAGCCTGCCGGCGGCCCTCTCATGCGTATCACCGAGTAGCAAATAGACAGCTACGTGGCCAAGTACAGTCTGCTGAACCGGGGACAGATGCGACTGATGTTTGAGGAGTTCAAGCACTGGGCAGCCGAGTGGCTGGCCAAGGGCTATAGGATTGACACGCCCATCGGCTCGTTTGCCCCGAAGCTGCGGATGAAGGGTGAGTTTACCGACTCGGCAAAGGTAGGTCACGACGATGTGGAGCTTGACGGCGTGGACTACAACCCGGGGAAAATATGGTATGAGGCCATCGGCGAGTGGATGCACGACGGTTTCCACAAGGTAGACCGTCCCGACGCGTCGAAGCTTCTTGCAGACAAAGAGCGCCTGGAGCTGCTGATGCGAGACACCCTCTCCCGACACGGAGGTGCACTGACCGCCAACACCTTCAGTATCGTCAGCGGACTGACATACTATTCTGCCCGCAAGCTGCTCGACGAGTGGACGCAGGGCGAGGCCCCCAAGCTGCAGAAAACCCGCTTCGGACAGTCGTACATCTATACAGAAATATGACTGCCAATTAGATTTTTTACGTTTGATTTCGCGTTAAGTCGAGGACATTTCGCGTACAGACACACAAGGCTTTGCGTATAGGCGCAAAGCCTTGTGTGTATAGGCGAAAGCAAGTTTCCTCCGCCCTTTCACCCTGTTATCCCGGCTCTCGCACCGAGGAAGTGCCGCCATTATCCCCTCAGAGGCAGCAGTACTTTTGCTAACCAACGCGACACTAACATGAAATTTTGAGGGATTTTTTCACTCTTTCTTCTTTTGTTTCATGATTTTCTGCTACCTTTGCAGACAAATTGCAATTAATAGATGGAGATACTCGGACAGGCACCAGTACAGACGATACTTTATATTGTTATCTACACCATTACGGGCGTGGTGCCACTCATGGCGGCGCTCTACCTGCTGCTGCGCCGCGGCAATGCCTTTGCGCCTGACACGACGCCGCCGGTGCGCCTGCGCCGTTGGGCGGCAGCGTTCTTTGCAGTATTGGCATTGGGGCATGTATGGTGGTTCTTGCTCTACGTCTTTTCCGGCGACATCCGTTCTGTGGACGGCACGTACCAATCCGTAGGCTATTTGACGGCTATCGTGCTCGACTACGTGGCGCTGCTGCCCACCATCGCCGGCACGCTGCTGGCCATGCTCCAGGACCGCCGTCGGGCAGTCTGGCCCGCCTTTGTGGCCATGATACCCATCGTGGCAATAGGGGGAGTGCTCATGGCTGGGCCCAACGAGCGACTCGCGCAGATAGGGGTCGCTTATATCGTGTTGCTCTACGTGCTCTTTGCGGTACATGTGGCGTTTGCCGTGCGGCAATACGGGCGGTGGCTGCGCGACAACTATGCCGACCTTGAGCACAAGGAGGTGTGGTTCACCCATGTGGTGTCACTTTTATTCATGTTGCTGTTGATATTCTATGCACTCGTTGACACTAACACCAGCCTGCTCTACCTCTTGAATTTCATCGAACTCGTGCTTTTGGGCCTCTTGCTGTGGCGCGTGGAGACGCTGCCGACGTTGGAGGACTCTTCGATGGAATCGGAAATTTTTGCACCTGCCATAGAAGAAACGGACGGCTCGGAGAAAGTACAAGCGATTGCGACCGAGGCACAGCCTACCAATGTGGACATCGCCCAAATCAGTCGACTGTTGGAAACGAACTGCGTGGACGCGCAACTCTACCTGCGGCCCAACCTGACCCTGCATCAGCTGGCCCAGGCCGTCGGCACCAACCGCTCTTATCTCAGCCAGTATTTCTCCCGTCAGGGCATCACGTACTATATCTATATCAACAATCTGCGCGTCAACCACTTCATCAGCCGCTACAAGGAAACCGTCGCTGCCGGGCAATCCGTCGTG
>JAILBT010000030.1 GCA_024680755.1 Prevotella sp.
GTCGGTGTTGTTTCCATCCGAAAGGCTGAGATTGACAATGGTGCGAGTAGCATTTGCTGCACCAGCCCTATGTGCATTGGCATGTGCAGGAGCCTCCATAGCGCGGACGTCGCGGTTGGTCTGGCGTCCTTCTTTGCTAAATACGATGTTCCCATTGTCTATGGGACGCTGCACAAAGAATGCCTCACCCGGGCAGAGGATATAGGAGTCGTCTGCGGGGCTATATGCCTCATAGGTGTTGTTGCGCATGTTCCATACCGTGATAGGAGCCTCGAAGTCCATGAAACGGGTGTCGTAGTAGCAGGGATAGGGATTGCCGATAAAGTTCCAGGAACGGTTGTGGGCAAACTCGCTCTCGTACTCATTCAGCGTCACTGTTACATCAGCTGCCCGGAAGATGTTGTTCTTATTAGCGTTGTTGATGGCATTAAAGTGGAATCTGCTCCAACTTTGCCAGTCATTGCCTATATATCGACTGCCCTGAATAATATAGCCTTCACCAGCTTGCAGTATGTCGCTATCTGTCATTTTTATCCATGTGTCAGAAGTCTCGCCCTGTGCCCGTTTCTGGCCATCATATTTGCGAATTATCCAGTTTGTCGTACCTGACGCAGTGGTTTCAATTTCTGACACTTTCACATCGAAAGGTAAAGTTATAAATGTCCAAATGTTGTTGCGAGTGTCTATATCAATATTGACATTGTCAGAACGTAAGTGTGAATTGTTTAATAAAGAACAATAATTCTGATTTCTGTCATAATAATCGTATTCATATGCTGGATCCCACAACATAGAGAAGTCCGATATGGACAAAACGCCATCACCGTTTACAGTAAGGCTTCCGTATTCATTATACCACCCGCCTTTGCTATTATAAATTATGCTTACGTTAGGTTTGTAGTCCGCAGGGATTGTTTCAGGTAACGTGAGTTTTAGATTTCCCAAGACAGTAATATTCTCTGGCAGGTAGTCAATGGGAAGGATTGTCGGGAACTTGTCCCATCCGGTGGTCTGCTTGTAGGTATTGATGGAGAGTGCAGGCACATACAGCTCACGCCCATCCATGCTTAAGCCGTATGGAATCTGGTCGGTCATGTATGGAGGTTCAATTGACAAGCAAGTCACCTTCTTCAGGTTATCGCAATAGTCAAATGGTGACTCATTGGCTAACACCAGCGAGCTCGGCAACGTGACCTCTGTCAGCGCATCACAGTCGTCGAAAGCATTGTCTGCTATCTGGAAAAGACCCTCGTTAAACTCGATGTCCGACAAAGCACGGTTGTATGCAAACGCATTGTTACCTATATAATATAATGTAGAGGGGAATATCAGGTTGTTCAAAGCATAACAATCGGAAAATGCGTTGTATTCTATATGCGTCAGACCTTCCGCAAAGTCAATGTCTTTGAGACTAACGTTGTAATAGAATGCATCAGAGCTAATCGTCGCTAAAGAGCTGGGCAATTTCACATATTTGTTGTTATCACAAGAATAGAATGTACCTTCACCCATGGTAGTTAGTCCCTCTGGCAGTATCACTTCCTGTAAGTTGTCACATTCAGAGAAAGCATACCGATAAATGGCAGTGAGTGATGTGGGGAAATTGATGTGTTTTAGTCCGTAGCACTGATAGAAGGCATACTCGCCAATTGAAGTCAACGCCGATGGTAACTTCACAACCTCCAATAGGGAACGCTGATAGAACAACCTGTTAGGCAAGGTGGTTAAATTGATATCGGTCATGTCAATCTCCCTCAGTTGTGACAGGCGGCTTTGGATAGTGCTTAGGTCGGCATCGTTCAGTGTCCCAGATATTTTGATGCTCTGCACATCAACAAAGTTTTCCACCTTGCTAAGGATGCTGTCACCCATGGCACCCTGTACAGGTACTGCAATGTCAAGGTGCAGATAGGCCAGACGAGTGGCATATTCATCAAGCTTGGCAATAACTTCTGAGCCTTTTGACTTGTCGTACTGGCCTGCATTGATCTTTGCAATATAATTGTTAGCTTCTGCAAGCAAAGCATTGTTAATGTTGTTGTTGGCTGCTGCGACCTCCTGCACATGAACAATCTTTTCAGCTATTATCTCGTCAATAGTCCTAAAATTTATGTCTGACACAGTGGCTTGGTCGGAGCCGCTGTTGCCACTGCCGTCTTTCGAATAGGTGGCAATCATCAGATGCTGTCCACCATCAATATAATTCTCATATAGCCCGCTCTGCTCGCCACTGGCCTCTACAATAGTTACATCATCAAGCGTAATGCGCAACATATCATAACCACCTTCACTGCTTACAGACCAGCTGAAACGCAACATAGAAGTTTCAGTATTGTCAAGCAACCAAATATTCATTGAATATGAAGAAGCGTCATGATTTGTGGACACCCAATCTTCCTTTTCAATGATATCACCATTAACAACCTTGTCTGTAATGTCTACATATAATGAAGCACCATTATAATAGAAATATCTGTCAGATGTTATTTCGTTTATGTCTTCTGTTTGGTAGCCTTGACCATTGTTGAAGATGATGTTTGGTGTATAGTCGGAAGAGATTGTGTGATACCAAAAAGAAACCCCATTTACAACAGTCTGCTCTGTCATCTGTGTGCCTGGCCAATCACCATTCAAAGAGGGATAGCCGCCTTCCTCGTCTTGTGCCCATACGAACAAATATGGAGCAACACTTGATAGCACATAGATGGTTACAGTGCTGTCATTTTGATTAATCGAAGTCAAATCGTTTGCTTTTTGAACATCTTGACCGTTCATTAAAGGCAAACCATGCACTCCTGCTGCGACGATGGCAGAGACGAATGCGAGTACACTCATAATTAATTGTTTCTTTTTCATGTTGTTTGTGTTTTTGGTTAATAATAATATGTTTTTGCCGTTTTCTGCTTAATAATACGGTTTCTCGGCTTTACGTGCTGGCATAAAAAAAGACGTGGAACTGCTCTTGCTGCCCGTTCCACGTGTAGAGGCCTTCGCATTGCCCGATAAGGTTGAACGAGCAACGCGATAGCCCACGCCGATATGAATATAGTAATCCCTTACACAAAACCACATTAATAAATGTTATATGGTTTCATCAAAGGGATGCATATAAACACATCCCGAGGACATCTGCTGTTGCCATGTTCAAGACCTTATCGAAAGTTGCGAAGTTTCTACACGTCAAGAACAAAGCGCTATGCAAACGTCTTTTTAATATGTCGTGACCCTCTTCAATCCCACCCAATGCCCGCCTTGTAGGGGCGGCATCGCCTCTCACGGCTCGGCGTGGACTGTATTGAGGTTATGGACTGGTGAACACGTTCACTCTCCAAAGAGGTACAACACTATAAGAGTCAGCGGCAAAATTACATGTTTTTTAGCAATTGACCTCAATATTTTTAAAATTTCTGCAAAAAAAGACCGATATTTAACAGTCCTTAACCAAAATTACTTAAACAACTCATCCATGGTTATTTCCTTCTGCACCATATTATAGTGATTGTTGTGAGCAACACCATTCGTTGTTATCATGACAAGGTGGAGAGTGCGCCTGTCCTTCGACAGTTCGCGGTATGCATCAAGCTTGTTTTGCAGCTCCTTTGCATAATCATTGTCTATGGCGAAGGTGTTTAAGGAATGTTTCATCTCGCAGATGTCAGTAAATCCGTCGGCCCGCCCGATCACCAAGTCAATCTGTGCGCCTCGGCGCTGCTCTGTGCCACGGGCGAACCAAGAACACACGTTTGTCTGTACGCCAGAGATTCCGAGGGCTGCCTTAATCTGCGGAACGTGCTGGAGGCATACGCGCTCAAAGGCAAGGCCCTTCCATGTGTTATGGGATGCCGACGTGAATGTGTTCAGCCAATAATGCTCATCGCTGAAGGCATTCTTTTTGATGCAGAGGTAATAGAACAGCGTGTAGTTGTCTGTCAGCTGATACAGTGCATTCTTCTCTGCTGTGTCGGCAGAGGCGAAGCGACGGATGAACCCACATTCCTCCAGCTCCTCCAGTATAGTGGAGAATGTGCCTCCGTCTGTGAGTTTGCTTGCTGCCAGTATTTCCTCTCTTGTCATGCCGGAACGTCTGCCATTGCTCAGGCATCCGATGACCTTGAGGTAGTTCTCCGGGCGCTTGAACAGTGTGGCGTAAAGCGCTTCAAACTCGTCTCGCAGCTGGGCTGTCTCCGCGAAGAACAGCTGGTCTATATTCTGTGCGACACTCAGACCCCTCTTCAGGAAACTCCAGTAGTATGGTATGCCACCGAGAACCATGTACAGTTCCAGCACGTCCTTACGTCCATAGGCAAGGTTGGCTCCCCGGGCAAAGAGTTCACATTCGCGTAGCGTGAACGGAGCAAGTTTTACGCGCAGGGTAAGCCGTCCGCGAAGTCCTCCCTTGTCCTTCAGGAGTTTCTTGCTGATCCATGAAGTGGCACTACCACATACTATCAGCACGATGTCCTTCTCCCGCCGTGCTGTTGCCCATCCGTTCCAGAAATTTTCCAATGCACCTATCAGATTTCCCTTGGGTGTGTCCATCCACGGGAGTTCGTCGATAAAGAGTACCTTTTTCCTTGCCGGAACGTCCTTGCCTTCCTGCTCTGACAAGCGTTTCCTGTTGTCGCCGAGCGGCAAGCTGTCACAGCTCTGGCGATCGATGAGTTGTTTCAGCAGCTCGAAGGCTTCAATCCACGTTTTAGGTACACTGCACTTCTCCATGCCAGCTGCCACCAGTGAATTGCGGAACGCCGTCAGTTGCTGACGCAGCGTCCCTTTGGCCACGCCCGTGTGCTGGAAGCAGAACTGGTAGTTGAAGGTCTCGCGGATAAGATACGTCTTGCCTACGCGCCGTCTTCCATATACGGCACAAAACTGCGATTCCTCCTTCTCGAGAAGTCCAAGCAGTTCATGCTGCTCTTTTTCACGTCCTATAATCATAGATAAACTCTTTTTGTCTGAAATCCGCTGCAAATGTAGTAAAAAAGTTCTTATAACCAGCGGAAATGTGCTATTTTTTTCATGTTTCCGCTGAAAATAGCGCATTTTTTGCGGAATCGGCATTTTCAGGACATCTGGCATACAACGGAGAACAAGAAGGGAGTTGCGACGGCCATATTAGAAAACTTTAACACAACTACCTACCTGTAGAATCGAATATTTTCGGGCAGAAAACAAATGGGCGAAAAAAAACGCGATTCTGGAGCACATTTTCTATAACGCTGTACATCAGGCCGTTACCAAAACAGGGTCTGTCTTACCTCAGAAATTAGGCTCCGTTACATCGCAACGGAGGCCCCGTTATTCGGTAACGGAGGCCCTGTTACCATGTAATAGAGGCACCGCTACGGTGTAACGGAGGCCCAGTTGCGGGGTGGCAGAAAAACCGTGGCCGCGCACGGGAATAAAAGTCCGTCGGTTTGTTGAACATGTTTCAATAACCGACGGATTTTTCCATTCTATTTGTGCAGAAAACTCATGCAGTTTTTGAGTCTGCAATAAAGAGATTTTAACAATTGGACAAGTGGCCTCATTCAGCTCTCTGATTTCCGTGTGGCCACGACGAAATAGGCTATCAGCAGGGCGTAGGCCACGAGCGAGAGCAGCTCGCTGAGCGGATTGTCCAACCATGTCTGGCTGATGGCGTTGAAGCCTCCGAAGCGCAGCAGTGCTGACACGACACCCATCAGTGCCCCGCCGGCTATGAAGCCCGAAGCGATGAGTGTGCCCCGCTCGCCGCGGGCGTCGTTGACGTTTTTCTCCGTTGAACGTGTGGTGACAAACCAGTTGACGGCGCCGCCCACGAGCAGAGGCAGGTTGAGTTCGAGCGGGATGAACATTCCGAGCGAGAAGGCCAGTGCCGGCACCTTGAGCCAGGTGAGCACCACGGCCAGGGCAGCGCCGACGGCGTAGAGCGTCCAGGGTGCCCCCACCCCGCTCATCAGCGGTTCTATGACGGCAGCCATGGCGTTGGCTTGCGGTGCGGCCAGCTCGCCCGAGGCAAAGTCGTAGGTCTGGTTGAGCAACATCATCACTCCGCCCACGGTGGCGGCCGAGACCAGCACGCCAAGGAACTTCCACGTCTCCTGCTTCCGCGGTGTGGTGCCGAGCCAATAGCCAATCTTCAGGTCGGTGACAAACGAGCCCGCCACGCTCAGGGCCGTGCATACCACGCCGCCCATGACCAGTGCGGCCAGCATACCTCCGGGTCCGCTGAGCCCCACGGCCACCATGACCACCGAGGCCAGGATGAGTGTCATCAGCGTCATTCCGCTGACGGGGTTCGACCCCACGATGGCGATGGCGTTGGCCGCCACGGTGGTGAAGAGGAAAGCGATGAAGCCCACCAGCAGTATGCCCACCGTGGCGTGAACGATGTTGCCCTGGAAGACTCCGAGATAGAAGAAGATGAAGGTGACGACGATGGTGAGCACTGTTCCGATGGTGATGATACGCATGGACAGGTCGCGGTCGGTGCGTGGTTCGGCGGCAGGTGCAGCCTCAGCCGTGGCAGTCTGCGGACTGCTGCCAATGCCCTTTACTGCCTTCAAGATGATGTCTCGGCTGTTCCAGATGCCTATCACGCCGGCCATGGCAATGCCTCCGATGCCGATGCTCTTGCCATAGCTGCGGAAGATCTGCTCGGGCGACATGTCGCCCACGGCGGTCGTGATGGTCGGGTCCCACATATTCAGCACGTCGTGTGGGAAGAGCAGGGCCATGCCCGGCACTATGACCCACCACACGGCCAGCGAGCCTAAGCAGATGATGAAGGCATATTTCAGGCCGACGATATATCCCAGTCCGAGCAGCGCCGCTCCGGTGTTGAGCTTCATCACCAGCTTGGCCCTGTCGGCCAGGTCGGCTCCCCATGCCACGACGCGCGTGGTGAAATTCTCGTTCCACCAGCCGAGCGAGGCCACGATGAAGTCGTAGAGTCCGCCCACGATGCCGGCCACGAGCAGCGGCTTGGCCTGCGAGCCACCTTTCTGACCGGACACGAGCACCTGCGTGGTGGCCGTGGCCTCGGGGAAGGGATACTGCCCGTGCTTCTCCTTGACGAAATAGCGTCGGAAAGGAATGAGGAACAATATGCCCAGTATGCCGCCGAGCAGCGACGCCATGAAGATATTGAAGAACGAGGCCGACATCTCGGGATACTTGGCCTGCAGGATGTAGATGGCGGGCAGGGTGAAGATGGCTCCGGCCACCACCGAGCCCGAGCAGGCTCCGATGCTCTGGATGATGACGTTTTCGCCCAGTGCGTTGCTGCGTCGGGCTGCCGTTGACACGCCCACGGCAATGATGGCGATGGGAATGGCGGCCTCGAACACCTGGCCCACCTTGAGGCCCAGGTAGGCTGCTGCCGCAGAGAAGACCACAGCCATCACCACGCCCCAGGCCACGCTCCAGGCGTTGACCTCGGGGTAGTGTCTGTCGGGCGACATCATCGGCTCATACTGCTCGCCCGGCTGAAGCTCGCGGAACGCGTTCTCGGGCAAATCGTGCTTAACGGGAATCTCTTTCATTGCTTTGTTATGTGTTGACTTTCGGCTGCAAAATTAGTGTATTCTGCCGAGAAACAGCAAAAAGGCGTTGCTGTTTTTTGACAATTGTCGAAAAAGACGTACCTTTGCCGCCCACAATCCAAGAGAAACAGCGATGAAAGAATTTGTGATTTCCGAGGCCAAGACCGAGACGGCAGTGCTGGTAGGCCTCATCACGCCCCAGCAGAACGAGTCGAAGACGGCCGAATACCTTGACGAGCTGGAGTTTCTGGCCACGACAGCCGGTGCGCGCACGGTGGCACGGTTCACCCAGCGTGTGGGCGGTCCGAGCGCCGTGACATACATAGGCAGCGGCAAGCTACAGGAGATAAAGCAATATATCAAGGAGCAGCAGGAAGCCTACGAGGAGAGCCTGAAGCGCAGCCCGTCGGCCGGCGAGGGTGTCGAGCCTGCCGCAGCAGCCGACGACAGCCCCGAGCCGGTGGGCATGGTCATCTTCGACGATGAGCTGACGGCCAAGCAGCTGCGCAACATAGAGAAGGAGCTGCAGGTGAAGATACTGGACCGCACGTCGCTCATACTCGACATCTTTGCCATGCGAGCCCAGACAGCCGAGGCCAAGACGCAGGTCGAGCTGGCGCAGCACCGCTATATGCTGCCCCGGCTGCAGCGGCTGTGGACCCACCTGGAGCGTCAGGGCGGCGGCTCGGGCTCTGGCGGCGGCAAGGGCAGCGTGGGACTGCGCGGCCCGGGCGAGACGCAGCTTGAGATGGACCGCCGCATCATTCTGCACCGCATCACGCTGCTCAAGCAGCGCCTGGAGGAGATAGACCGGCAGAAGACCACTCAGCGCAAGAACCGCGGCCGGCTGATACGGGCCGCCCTGGTGGGATATACCAACGTAGGAAAATCGACGCTGATGAACCTGCTGGCCAAGACCGACGTGTTTGCCGAGAACAAGCTCTTTGCCACGCTCGACACGACCGTCCGCAAGATGGTGATAGACAACCTGCCCTTTCTGCTGGCCGACACCGTGGGCTTCATACGCAAGCTGCCCACCGACCTGGTCGATTCGTTCAAATCGACGCTCGACGAGGTGCGCGAGGCCGACCTGCTGGTGCATGTTGTGGACATCTCGCACCCCGACTTCGAGGAGCAGATAGACATCGTGAACAAGACGCTGGGCGAGCTGGGCTGCGCCGACAAGCCTCAGATGATAGTGTTCAACAAGATAGACGCCTACAGCTGGCAGCCCAAGGAGGCCGACGACCTGACCCCCGCCGGGCGCGAGAATGTCTCGCTCGACGAGCTCAAGCGCACATGGATGGCCCGCATACAGTCGGCCGACTATAAGACGGCAGAGACCTGCATCTTCATCTCGGCCCGCCAGCGTGAGAACATCGACGAGCTGCGACGGCTGCTCTACCAGCGCGTCAGACAGCTGCATGTACAGAAATATCCTTACAACGACTTCCTCTACCCCGAGACAAACGGCGAGGAATAAGGGCAGGGAGAGCTTTCGGCCATCAGGCCAGGATTTGTTTTGACGTCACGAAGGTCGTAGGCGCGGTACAAAACAGGCCCCGCGGCGGTACAACAGAGGGCCCGCGGCGGTACAAAACAGGCCCGCTCAGGGTTTTCGCTTACAAGCAAAAGACCTTTCGCCTACAAGCGAAAGACCTTTCGCCTACAAGCAAAAGACCTTTCGCCTGCAAGCGAAAACCTTTGAAAGAAAAAGCCCAGCCGCTCAACTACAAAAACAGGTTAAGATTTTTGGAGATTTCAAAAAAAGTCGTATCTTTGCCGGCGGAAAACCGGACAAACATTCTACCTTTCATATTTATTACTAACAACAAAACCAAAGCAAGATGAAGAAAACATTACTCATGCAAGTGCTTGCCCTTGGTTGCACCGTGGCCGCCAATGCCTATGAGGTGGGCGACTATCTGTACACCGAGATGGAGAAGTACAAGGTCATCGGTGCCAACCAGGTCACCAATGGCGACTTTGCAGAACAGTTTGCCGGCTGGAACGACGAGTCGGGCAGCGGCGACGTGAACACCAGCTTCTGGACCGTGCAGCTCGGCGTAGGTCCTGCCGGCGAGAACGTGGCCGAGAGCCTCACCGCCACCGTCGATGAGGGCGTAGAGGGCTATGCCCTGACCAACGTCTGGATGCTCGACCCGGGCCTGTATGCCATCACATACAGCATCAAGGGCGTGGAGCCCGGCATGACCTCAGTGACCGTGGGTGCCCAGAACTATGTTGACATCTTTGTAAACACCGACGGCTCGCGCGTCTATGCCGACGGCATGCGCCGCGTGGCCGAGGCCGCTCCCGTCACCGCCGAATGGGGCGTGGTGAGCGACACCGTTATGATAGCCGACGGCGAGGTGCTGGTGTTCAACGCCTCGAAGCTGATGGCCGGCACACAGATAACCGACTTCGCCATCCATCAGGTGCAGCAGGTGTATGACACCCGCGTCACCGACCGCCTGCTGGCCTACTACCACTCGCTGCTGGCCGAGGCCGACCTGACAGAGGGACAGGAAGACTTTGTCGATCTGCTGGAAGACTTCGAGAGCCAGATGGAGAGTCCGGCCAACTCCGAGAGCCAGAGCTTCGTGGACAGCTACCTGCCCGACCTGGAGCAGGCCTACCGCGACTTCCTCGACGCCAACGGTGCCACCACGACCAGCGTTGTGGGCGCATGGGGCACACAAGGCTCGACCAACTGGAACCGCGTGACAAACATCGGCTCGTGGCAGCTGCAGGGCGGACGCTGGGGCATCTCTAACAACGATGCCACGCTGGAGCGTCCCGAGGGCGACGGCTTCGTCGTGACAGCCGGCATACAGACATCGTTCGACCTGACCGTGGGCCTGCGCGTGGAGAACAGCTCGCTGCCCGCCGGTAAATACCTGTTCAAGATTGAGGCCCAGGCCGTGGCCGCCGGCAACAAGGCAGCCCCCTACGGATCCGACTTCTCGAAGCCCATCGTCGGCCCGAGCATCTATGTGGGCAACGACACCACCTTCCTCGAGAACGACACCATCAGCGGCCGCTACTGGAAGACCTACTACAAGATCGTCGAGATACAGCCGGGCGAGACCGTCTGCGCCGGCTTCCGCTTCCCCGAGTACACCGACAAGCGCGGCGGCCGCTACAGCCTGCGTAACCCCGAGTTCTATGCCCTGGGCAAGACCGTGCCCGAGGTGGAGTATAACATGCATGTGAACAACGTCATTGCCAAGCAGGTGTCGCTCAAGGGCCGCATCGACCTGGCCAATCAGAACGACGCCCTGGTCAAGGCCGACGGCTTCCCCTGGGCCCACCAGCAGCTGAAGGACAGCCTGGCCATCTACGAGCCTGTCTATAACGCTTCGCTCAACGTTGTCAGCGCCGACAGCACCGTGGCCGAAGGCACCAGCCCCGAAGCCCTGGACCAGCTGCTGGCCCAGCTGACCACCGCCGACAACTGCATGGCTACCGCCAACAACTACTTTGCCAACCACAACAAGCCCTATCAGGACCTGGTGAACGCCGTGGCTGCCGCCAACGCCAGCATCAGCACTGCTGACCACGCCTCGGGCGACAAGGCCCCCTTCCAGGCCGTGATTGACGAGGCACAGGGCATGATCGACGCCGTGGCCGCTCCCACCGACGAGAACGACCTGGGCACCGAGTTTGCCGAAGAGACCGCCAAGCTGCAGGCAGCACAGGTGGTGTTCGAATCGACCTGCGCCAGCTATGTAGCTCCCGCAGGCGTGATCATCGCCAACGCCAAGTTTACCAAGAGCGGCACCGGAGCTCCCTCGACAGGCGAGGCCAGCCTCGGCACCGGCAACGCCCCCACCGGCTGGACCCACGTGAACAACGGCAGCTGGGACAAGCACAAGTATGTCAGCTTCACCGACTACAACATCGACAGCTATGCATACGCCATCTGGCGCGGCAACACCGTGTCGCCCCGCGTGAAGGTGTCGCAGACCGTGGCCGTGACCAACGCCGGCGTCTATGAGCTGAAGGCATACGCCTACGCCCTGCGCTCGAACAACAAGGGCACCAACCTGGGCACCGACCCCTCGATGGTCACACTGACCGATGGCGAGGGCATGGCCAACGACACCATCTACAACGCCAACGGCTTCTTTGTGTTCATGGGCGAGAACGGCGCTCCCGACTCTGTCTATACCCACAGCCAGCACTTCGAGGCCGACAACCTCTACTACATGCCCGAGCGCGTGGCCGCCATCTACGTCAAGACCGGCACAGAGCCCGTTGAGATAGAGCTTGGCCTGGAGAACACCGGCGCCGACGGCACCGGCTTCAACATCTGCGGCGCAGGCGACTTCCAGCTGACCTACGGCGGCACCGACGTCGATGCATACATAGCCGCCTCGAAGGCTGCGCTCACCACAGAGCTCTCAGCCGCACAAGCCATGGCCGCCAGCGCCGAAGGCATCGAGGCCGTGGCCTACCTCGTGGTGAAGCTGAACCGCTGCATAGCCGACGCACAGGCCGCACTGGCCACCGAGGGCAACGCCAAGACCGTGCTGCACGCTACGGAGAACGCCATACTCAACCTCAAGTCGGTGGAGGCACGCATAGAGCCCGTGCTGGCCGGCATAGAGGGTGTGGCCGCCGACATGAAGCGCCTGAACAAGGGTGTCTATAACCTGAACGGTGTGCAGGTGGCTGCCGACCGCGACGCACTGCAGAACCTGAAGAAGGGACTCTACATCTTCAACGGACGCAAGTATATCGTGAAGTAAGACAGACACAGCTACACCAAGTAGCGACAACAGACAGAGAGCGGCGGAACCAAGGACAGGTTCCGCCGCTCTCGGCTTTTTCCGGCAGAAAACTGACATAAAAATGTCATAAGAAAAATAAATTAAAATTTGCACAATTTTGCAGTTTTACTTACCTTTGCAGCCGGCTTATAGGATTTTGACTAAAATCAAGCTGCCGCAAAAACGCGCCATGCCAAGGCGCCCGCCGGCCCACCGAACACCAACACCACTAACCACTAACCACACATTTTGTGAAACAACAAACAAAAACCATTATAGCTAATAACTACTTATGAAGAAACTCCTTTTCTGTGCCAGTCTTGCCCTGACAGGACTGGCGACCGGCTGTGTTGACAAGAACGAGCTGGTGGACGAAGAATCTAAGCCCGAATGGCTTGGAGGGAGCATCTACGAGGAGCTGCGGAACCCCGACCAGTCGAAGCTGACCGGACGGTTCAGCTACTACCTGCGCCTGGTGGACGACCTCGGTTACGCCGAGACCCTGTCGCGTACAGGCTCGAAAACCGTGTTCCCCGCCAACGACGAAGCCTTCGAGAGCTTTTTCCAGAACAACAACTGGGGTGTGACAGGCTATGCCGACCTGTCAGACGCCCAGAAGAAGCTCTTGCTCTACAGCTCGATGCTCAACAACGCCATGCTGGTGAACATGCTGCCAAACGTGCCTAACTCGGCCGACGACGGCGTGTCGCGCAGCGAGGCCGTGAAGCACACCACCGACCTGAGCGTGACCGACACCATACAGTGGGTGGGCGGAAGCAACAACGCCAGCATCAGGCCCGCAGGCATGCCCGCAAACAACATCTACTGGCAGCGACACTACAAGGACGGACTATGGACCGTGAGCGATGCCACCGTGCCGATGATGATACACCTGACGCGCGAATACATGCTGAACAACAATATCACCACGCTGGGCCCGACCAGCGACTTTGCCATCCTGACCGGCTCGGAATACACCAACGGCACGGCATACATCTTCGACGACAAGATTATCAAGCCCGACGTGACCTGTCTGAACGGCTACATACACCAGATGGAGAAGGTGATCGTGCCGCCGGGCAACATGGCACAGGTGCTGCGCAGCGAGGACAACACCCGCCTGTTCAGCCGCATGCTCGACTATTTTGCCGCGCCATACTACGACGGACAGACCACCAACGACTATCACGCATACGCCCGCACCTACGGCTACAAGCCCGGGGCACCCAAGGAGGGCGACAGCATCTACCAGGTGCGCTACCTGAGCCAGCAGACCGGCCACACCAACATGCAGGACCCCGACCGCAACCCCGTGTCGGGATACGAGTTGCTCAGATGGGACCCGGGGTGGAACCAGTACTCGCAGCAGATTGTCGGCGGAAAGCCGACGCTGACGGACATAGGCGCCATCTTCGCACCCACAGACAAGGCCGTCAAGGACTATTTCCTTGAGGGAGGTGCCGGCGCATACCTCATCGACATCTACGGCAAGAAGCCCAACACCGAGGCCAACCTGGAGGAGAACCTCGACTCGCTCAGGGCAACCAAGCCCGAGATTATCACCGCCTTCGTGATGAACCTGATGAAGGAGTCGTTTGCCAACAGCGTGCCGTCGAAATTCAGCACCGTGCAGAACGACGCCCACGACAACATGGGCCTGACGCTCGACATGCTGCAGCGCCGCGACGACTCGCGCTACGACATCAAGATAGCCAACAACGGCGTCATCTACAAGCTGAACCAGCTCATCGTGCCCGACGAATACCAGTCGGTCTGCGCCCCGTCATCGACGTGGGACGACATGCAGGTCATGAACTGGGCCGTGCAGGACGGCGGAAGCGCTTCAAAGCTGGGTCTCGACTTCAAGTTCTACCTCATGGCCATGAACGCCAACCTGGCCTTCTTCATACCCGACGACAAAGCCTTCGGCAGCGACCTGAGCTCATTCAAGGCAGATGGCGAATACTACGTCAACCCGACATCGCTCGGCCACGCGCAGCCCGAGGTGCTGCGCTTCTACTGGAACACCAACACCACACCGGCCACGCTGGCCTGCGAGAGCTACCGCTACGACCCGAAGACGGGTGAGGTGACCGACCGTCTGGCCACGAAGCTCATCGACGTGAAGAACACCGCGTCGGCCGACAACGTTTACACTCAGCTGGCCGACATACTGAACTACCACACCGTCGTGCTCGAGCCGGGCGAGGTCATCGGCACCAACCACTACTACAAGACCAAGCACGGAGGCACCATCTACCTGCCCGGCGGCGACGACGTGAACGCAACCGTGGCCAGCGGACAGCAGATAGACAACGGGCTGCCCGCCTCGACCATAGAGGAGGTCTATCACGAGAAGAACGGACGCGCCTACCGCCTGAACCACATCATACAGGCACCGACCAACAGCGTCTATAAGACCCTGCAGAACGACACATGCTTCAACAAGTTCCGCGAGCTGTGCAACGGTTTCAGCGAGGAGACGGCCGTGCTCACCTGGGCCGGCATCAGCGCCAAGGAAGACCCCACCTTCCACACGTCGGACCAGGACCGCTACATCGTCTTCACCGCCAACCGCAAGAGCGGCACCACCACCATCACGCAGGCCTGCCTGGACCAGAACGTGAAGATGTTCAACACATACAACTACACGCTCTATGCCCCGACCAACGCGGCCATGACTGCAGCCGAGGCTGCCGGACTGCCCACATGGGACGAGATAGACACCATCGTCGAGACATACGAGAACGTTGACGACGACGAAATGGTCAGCCGGGCCAAGCAGCGCGTCAGGCAGATGATTGACGCCATGCGGCAGTTCGTGCGCTACCACTTCCAAAGCGTCTCCGTCTATGCCGACAACACCGTGGCAACAGCCACATACAACAGCCTGTACAACAACGAGCTGGGACAGGCCGAGACCATCGCCGTCAGCGGAGGCAACGGCACACTGACCGTCACCGACAAGGGCGGACACACACAGACCATCACCGCCGGAAAAGGCGTGGTGAACAAAATGGCACGCGACTACTGGTTCTACAAGTCGCGCACACAAGCCACATCTATATATACGTCGTCGTTCTGCGCCGTACACCAGGTCAACCAGGCACTGTGCCTCTCGGCCAACGGACGCTTCGACAACAACATCACCATCGAGCTGCCGGCACTGCCCACGCAGGCCAAGCGCAAATAACAACCCTCTAAAAGGCCAAGAAACATGACTATAAAGAAAATACTGTTCACGGCTCTGCTTGCCATCGCCTGCCAGGTCGCACTGGCACAGGCAGTGCGCATATCCGGCACCGTGACCGATGCCGACGGCCCCGTGATGATGGGTAACGTGACAGAGCAAGACGCCAACAACCGTATCGTGTCGGCAACACAGACCGACTTCAACGGCAATTTCTCCATGCAGGTGAAGAGCACAAAGAACAAGCTGGTCTTCTCATACGTGGGCGACAAGACGAAGGTGGTCAGCATAGGCGGACAGACCACATTCAAGATTCATCTCGAACCGGCCAACACCACCATCAAGGAGGTGAAGGTCGTCGGACGACGCACCAACTCGGGCGGACTGTCCATTCCGAAGAAGGAGATATCGGTCTCGCAGCAGACCTTCTCGATGGAGAACGTCGAGGGACTGGCGTTCACCTCGGCCGACGAGGCGCTGCAGGGCGAGATAGCCGGACTGGACATCGTGGCCAACTCGGGCAACCTGGGCTCTGGCACAACCATGCGACTGCGCGGCGTGACGACCATCAACGGCAACGCCAACCCGCTCATCGTGGTCGATGACAAAATCTTTGACAATCCCGACGAGGACTTCGACTTCTCAAACGCCAACGAGGAGCAATACGCCTCGCTGCTGTCGGTCAACGTGGAGGACATTGCCAACATAACCGTGCTCAAAGACGCTGCCGCTACGGCCATCTGGGGCTCGAACGGTGCCAACGGCGTGATACAGATCACGACAAAGCACGGCGTCAGGGGCAAGACACGCATCAACGCCTCGTACAAATTCACCGGCACATGGCAGCCAAAAGGCTACAACCTGCTCTCGGGCGACGACTACACGATGATGATGAAGGAAGAGTTCTTCAACCGCTCTCAGAACGCCGACGTCACGGCCACCATACGCGAGCTGAACTACGACAAGTCGTGGGCCGACTTCGAAAACTGGAACAACAACACCGACTGGGTGGGAGCCGTCTCGCGCTTCGGACCGCAGCACGAAGTCAACTTCAACATGAGCGGCGGCGGACAGAAAGCCACCTTCCGCATCTCGGCCGGATACAAACACCAGACGGGCTCGATCATCAAGCAGCGCTTCCAGCAGTTCACCACACGACTGGTGCTCGACTATAACGTCTCGGACCGCATACGCTTCTCGACCAACTTCGCGCTGACATACACCGGCAACGACCAGAACTACAGCGACCTGCTCTCCATAGCCCAGCGCATGGCACCAAACATGAGTATCTACCGGCAGGACCAGTATGGCAACGACACCGGCGAATACTACATCATGAACCCATACATAAAGGGCTTGACGCCATACGACGGCAACTTCACCAGCGAGAAGATGGACGAGATACGCAAGCTGGGCAACCCCGTGGCCATCGCCAACATGGCATGGAAGCAGGACAACACCTACCGACTGACGCCCGACTTCAGCATCAAGTATGAGCTGCTGGGCACCGCCGCCGACCAGCACCGGCTGACGCTCAACGGACGCGTCGATTTCGACATCTATGCCCGCAGCACTCCGTCGTTCTACCCCGCAGCCCTGGGCAACGAGGCATGGAACAGCGACAACTATAACCTGAGCGCCAACACCGAGAGCAACCGCATAAAAATCGGTGCACGCGCCGAGCTGGTCTATACGCCCTACTTCAAGAACGAGGACTGGACCGCAAACATGCTGCTGCGCTACGAGATGTCAACGGCAAAGAGCAACGCGCAGTCGATAACGATGAACGAGCTGCCGGCCGAGCTGACATCGCCCACCGTCAACGCCGACCTGCGTGCCATGAGCAGCAGCAACAGCCGCTCGGCCACGCAGAACCTGCTCTACAACGGACACCTGGCCTTCAAGGACGGCCGATACAGCATGAACATTTCGCTGCGTGCCGACGGCAACTCGAAGTTCGGACCGAAAAACAAGTGGGCATGGTTCCCCGGCGTGTCGCTGCGATACAACATCAGCGACGAGCCCTTCTTCAAGCCCATCAAGGGCAACTGGCTCTCCATGCTCGGACTCAGGGCATCGTGGGGCATCGTGGGTAAGGCACCAGACAGCGACTACCTCTTCTTCAACACCTACAACACGTCGGGCGGAACATACGGACAGCTCGGACAGACACAGACATCGGGCAAGCTCGACGGACTGAAACTCGACGACCTGCGCTGGGAGAAGACCACGTCGTACAACCTGGGCTTCAACCTGGGACTGTTCAACGACATCGTCGAGGTGGATTTCGACTACTATCACAAGAACACCAAGGACCTGCTGATGAAGTCGCTCAACATACCGTCTGTGGCCGGCTACACCACACTGAGCTACAGCAACGTGGGTGCCATGACCAACGACGGCTGGGAGCTGAACTTCAACGCCAAGCGCTTCGTCAAGTGGGGCAAGTTCTCGATGGACGCCGGCTTCAACATCGCACAGAACGCCAACGAGCTGACGGAGATGGACCAGCGGGTGCTGGACGCCATCAACACCGAGTGGGTGGCGTCTGACCGCGGCAAGTGGGTCAACCGCGTGCAGCTGAACAACCCGCTCGGCTCTATCTACGGTTTCCGCTTCAAGGGCGTCTATCAGTACACCTACGACTATCTGGAAAACCTGCAGAAGGAAAACGGCTGGGACGCACTGCAGTATGAGGAATACATCAACCAGCGACTGGCCGCAGGCGAGACCTTCCCCGTGGCCCTCACATCAGAGGGCAAGGTGCTGATGAACTCGCAGGGACACCCGCAGCGCATGGCATACAACTACAACGACGGCTCGATCACGCACAACTTCCAGGGCGGCGACGCCATCTACGAGGACATCAACCACGACGGACAGATCAACGCCCTCGACATCGTCTATCTCGGCAACTCGCTGCCAAAGGTGAGCGGCGGTTTCAACCTGACCTTCCGCTATGGCAACTTCTCTGTCAAGACACGCTTCATGTACCGCTTCGGCAACAAGGTGGTCAACACCGCACGCATGAACTTGGAGAAGATGATTGACACCTACAACCAGTGTGCCACCGTCAACTACCGCTGGCGCAAGGAGGGCGACGTCACACCCATACCGCGCGCACTCTACGACCAGGGCTACAACTTCCAGGCCTCAGACCGATATGTGGAAGACGGAGGCTTCGTGCGCTTCCAGAACCTGCAGGTCAGCTACAACTTCCCCAAGAAGCTCATCAAGAAATGGGGACTGAACCAGCTGCAGGTCTATGGCTCGATGGACAACCTCTACCTCTGGAGCAAGTACTCGGGCGTGGACCCCGAGGTGTCGCCAAAAGGCTACGGCGTGGCCGAAGACACATCGAAGACGCCGCGCCCCAAGCGCTTCACAGCAACCATCAGTGTAGGATTCTAACTTAACCGACAAGAAGATGAAAACATACATTAATATTATACTGGCAAGCCTGATGGCAGCGTCGTGTGTCGATACCATCATCCTGCCCGACGACAAGACGGTCGATGAAGACTTCTGGAAGAGCAAGAAAGACGTGGCCCTGATGGTCAACGGTGCCTACGAGTCGATGGGCTATACCGACGTCATTGCCCGACTGATCGTCTGGGGCGACATGCGCTCGGACGAGATGGTGCCCACCGCCAGCGGAACAAGCACCGGCACCCGCGAGGCCCTGCAGCAGATCAGCACCGCCAACATGGAGACCACGAACGCCTTTGCACAGTGGAACGCCTTCTACCACGTCATCAACAACTGCAACATCGTGCTCGAACGCTCGCAGGGCGTGATGAACGAAGACCCAAACTACTCCGAGGGCGACTACCTCTCTGACCGCGCACAGATGCTGGCCCTGCGCTCGCTGTGCTATTTCTACCTGGTGCGCAACTTCCGCGACGTGCCCTACTCGCCCGGAGCCTTCATGAACAGCTCGCAGGACTACAACGTGCCGCAGAGCGCACCGGCCTACGTGCTGCAGCGATGCATTGACGACCTGGAGCAGGCCATACCAAACGCCGTGGCCGGCAACGCATACAGCGACTGGCGACGCGTGGGATACATGACGCGAGACGGCATGCGCTCGCTGCTGGCCGACATCTACCTCTGGCGAGCCTCTGTCATGCACAGCCAGGCCGACTATCAGAAGGTGATAGAGCTGTGCGACCAGGTCATACAGGCAAAGAAAGACCAGCACATCGTCAGGCCATACGAGACGCAGGTGAAAGAATACCCGCTGGCCACACAGCGGGAGATGTTCTACGACCTGTTCGTCAAGCAGAACGCCGAAGAGAGCATATTCGAGCTGCAGGTCAACGCCTCAAACAACGTCAACAGCAAGAACCAGCGCCTGGGCAACAACGGCGTCTGCCAGATGCTGTACAAGTATGACAGCAACTCGTCGGGCTTCGGCTTCCTGAAAGCCACCTCCATCTTCGCAGGCACAGCCTCGAACGGCACGAAGGTATATCGCCAGGCCAACGACTACCGCATGAACGCCTTTGTCTTCGAGGCCAACAACACCGAGAACGGCACATACGACGTGCGAAAGATGGTGGGCGACGACGTGGACCTGCAGCCGAGCGCCACGACAGGATACACACGCAACGGCGCACGCCCCTGGACGGGCTACGCACAGAACTATATCTTCTACCGCCTGACCGACGTCATTCTGATGAAGGCCGAAGCCATGGTGCAGCTGGCCACGGCCGACGACGACCCCATACTGCGCAGCGCCTTCAACCTGGTGCAGGCCGTCAACCTGCGCGCCCTGGACGACAACGCACAGGGCGACTCAATCAAATGGGCCACCTACCGCGAGAGCAAGGAGACCGTCGAGCTGCTCGTCATGGAAGAGCGGCTGCGCGAGCTCTGCTTCGAGGGCAAACGATGGTACGACCTGCTGCGCTACAACTTCCGACATGTGGAAGGCATCGACTACAACACCACACTGGCACAGCAAGACGAGGAGGGACGACAGTGGGTGGCCAACTATCAGGCCATGCTGAACCTCATGGGACGTAAGTTTGACGGCGGCGGCAGCGCCGTGACAAACAAGATGCAGGGCGAACCGCACCTCTACCTGCCCATACCACACCGCGAGCTGGTGGTGTGCCCACTGTTGAAACAGAACCCCGTCTATAGCGAGTCTGATGAATATGAAAAGAACGTTTAACGAAAAAGAGAGGAACCACTATATGACACACCACATCCACAAGTCAGCACACAGGCTGCTGTTCATGGGACTCGCTGCGGCGGCAGCCCTGAGCGCCTGCAACCCTGAGCCCGACGAGAGCGACCTCTACACCTTCACCGGCGAGACCATCGAGTCGTGGATACAGCAGGACAGCTCGCTCACATCGTTCAACTACATGATGTCGCGCATTGGCTACGACAACATGATGGCTGCCTACGGACGCTATACCGTCTTCGCACCTACCAACGAGGGCGTGGCGGCATACATCGACAGCCTGTGGAACGACCCCGAAGCCACGTTGCCACACAACGGCATGACCGAGCACTCGCTCCAGGGACTGACCGACAGCCTCTGCCGCAGCATCGTGCGCTACCACATGTGCGACGGACTCGTCACCGGACTGACCATGAGCCAGGGAGCCGACAAGTTCGGAACCATGCTGGGCTACGACGTGCAGTATGACCCCTCGTCGGGACACATCGTGCTGAACGACAAGGCCACCATAACAAGCTCGGACAACGAGGTGACAAACGGACTGATACACGTGCTCGACCAGGTCATACCGCGCTCGACACGCTTCATCGGCGACATACTGATGCGCGACTCCACCTTCTCCATCTTCTCCGAAGCACTACAGCGCACGCACCTGGCCGACTCCATCATGCGCTTCATGAAGGACAAGACATACACCTACACCACCAAGAAGCACCCCTCGGCCGGAACGCAGATCTATGCCTACGACTACTGCAAGGTGGGCTATACCGTCTTTGCCGAGCGCGACGAAGAACTGGCCAAGATAGGCGTGCACAGCTTCGACGACCTGGTGCGCTATGCCAACCGCGTCTATGGCGAGCCCGGCACCACACCCGAGTGGTACGACTATATGAAGGAGAAGGGACTGACCATAGCCGACAACAGCGACTTCACCGCGCGCACCAACGCCCTGAACATGTTCGTGGCATACCACATTCTCTATGCCGCTATGGACGCACACCACCTGGTCTATGAGCCCCACGCCAACGATGCCTACTGGAACTATGCCAAGGGCGGAACCATAACGGGCACAGACCTGACCTTCGAGAACGCCGACCCGTATGACTACTATGAGACCATGCTGCCGCACACGCTGATGAAGATATGGATGCCCATGCGCACATACAAGTCGGCCAACAACCCCGTGTATATCAACCGCTATGTGGCCAACAACACGCTGACCAACAAGCTGGCCTCGATGGGCGACCCCGCGATGCACCAGCTGGTCTATCAGGGCATGGAGGTGGACAAGAACACGGGCCTGACGGCCTTCAACGGATATGTGCTGCCCGTAAAGGTGGTGCAGGGCAGCGGCAAGGCTCTGGTCTATGACGAGCAGGTGCCAAAGGGCGTGCTCAACGAGCGCATGCGCTTCGACGCGTGCACCTTCCTGCCCGAGATGATCAACAACGGCATACGCGACATCGTCACGACCAACAAGACAGAATATGACGACAGCCGCTTTGGCATACCCACCGACTACTTCGACAACATGGAGGTATATAGCGCCGGAACCATCTTCAACTACTGCAACCACGGAGCATGGCGCTGCTACCAGACAGACCAGATACAGATCTGGGGCAAGTACGACTTTGCCATCAAGCTGCCCCCCGTGCCGAGCGGCATCTATGAGGTGCGCATCGTGTCGCCCCCACTGTCTTACGGAGGCATGACGCAGTACTACATCGGAACGTCGCGCAACGTGCAGAGCATGACCGCTCTGGGCATACCTTTCGACATGACCATCTCGGGCACAGACCCGCGCATAGGCTGGACAAACTTCCTTGAGGAAGACGACTATGGCATCGCCACCGACGTGGCCATGCGCAACCGCGGCTACATGCGCGCGCCGTTCAGCTTCTGCGGCCACGGCGACAACGGATGGACATCGGGCGGAAAGACCGAGGCCGGCGAGCTGATCACAGGCAACAACTGCCGCGCCGAGGGCGGCGACGGAACCATGCTCATACGCCGCATACTGGACCGCGGAGTGGAGATAAAGCAGGGCAACGAGGTGTGGCTGCGCATCAAGACACTGCAGGAGAACGAGAGCCTGCTCTCGATGCTCGACTTCATCGAGCTGGTGCCGACCATCGTCACCGACAACGACACCTACACCGAGGACTGGTACTAAGCCACGCGCCGACAACAGCAATACACACCGAAAAACATGTAAATACGCACATCAACCATGAACAGCAACAGACATATAGGACGCATGACCGTAGCGGCAGCACTGCTCGCCGCCACGGCATGTACCGACTTCAACGACTATAACGAGGCCGTGGACGATGCCACACCGCAGGGCGGCAAGACCCTGTGGGAGAACATCGCCGCCAACGCCGACATCTCGCAGTTCCGTTCGCTGGTGGAGCAGGCCGGCTTTGCCGACGAGCTGAAAGCGGCCCACTACCGCACCGTGTGGGCACCCAAGGACGGCAGCTACGACTACGAAGCGCTGGCACGACTCTCAACGGCCGACCTGCAGAAGCAGTTCGTGCTCAACCACATTGCCGACTACTCGCACAACGCCACCGGAACACTGGACAAGGCAGACGAGGCCAACGCCAAGGTCAAGATGCTCAACGGCAAGGTCTATTCCTTCCTTGGCTCCGCCGGCAGCTACACCTTCGACGACGTCAGCATAGCTAAGGCCAACCAGCCCAGCTCAAACGGCGTGCTGCACATACTGAACGGACAGGCGGCCTACCACCCCAGCCTCTACGAGCTGCTGACAGACAGCACACAGTATGCACCGCTCGGCATCGACTCGATGGCCACACTGGTCAAGGGCTACGAGCTGCGAAAGCTGGACGAGAGCGCCTCCGTCATCGGACCCATCGTCGATGGACGGCAGACTTACATCGACTCCGTGATAGTGGTGACAAACCAGCTCACAGAGTTGCTCAACACGCGCTTCGACAATGAGGACAGCTCTTATACCATGCTCATACCCACCGACGCGGCTTGGACGAAGGCATACGAGAAGATTAAGCCCAACTACAACTTCCTGCCCACGACCAAGGCCACGGTGTGGCGAATGGTCAACGGCAGCATGCAGGAGCAAGAGGCATCTCACACGACAGACAACGTGGCCTATCTGACCGACTCTATCATCAAGCGCTGGATTACCAACGACCTGGTGTTCAGCAACAACAACGGCTACAACAAGTGGCTCACGGGCGAAGCGTCGCGCCTGGGCAGCGACACCCTGCGCAGCACCATGTACAACAAGTTCAGCAATCCCAGACAGCTGCTGGCTGCCGCCAACGGCGACATCGTGCCCCTGAGCAACGGACAGGCATACATCGTCGACAGCCTGGCCTACCTGCCCTGGGAAAGCTATGCGCCGGAGCGGACAGCGTCGGCCCTGGCGAACGCGACAAACATCGTGCAGGGCGTGGAGAATCCGCAGAGCGTCAACCTGGCCAACGTGCCCGACTCCATTCTGGAGGGTATTGACACCAGGAACCGCACCTCGCTCAGCTACCTCTATGTAGAGCCCGACGTGGAGGCCAACCTGCCGTCGGCCAACTTCTACCTGCCCTACGTGCTCAGCACCACGTATGACATCTACTGCGTCTTCATGCCGACATGCCTCGACGACACCATAAACACGCCGAAGCCTAACCTGCTGAAGTTCGACCTCAGCTACTACGACGAGAACGGCGCAAAGAAGACCCACTCGTTCAAGGTCAGCGAGCGCAGCTATGCCGGCAAGAACTATCCCTTCGAGACCACCGTAGGTGTCGACTCGTTCTACGTTGACCCACACCACATCGACAGCCTGTACCTGGGCACCGTCACCTTCCCCGTATGCTATTACGGCTTGCAGGACAACGGTGTCAACATCTGCCCCAACATACTGGTGTCAACCGGCTTCCGCCGCACCGACTGGTGGGACCGCGCGGCCGGCATACGCAAGCGCGACTACTACGCACACGGCTTCCGCATCGCCTCGTTCGTGCTGAAGCCGAAGGAACTGGTTGAACATGAAAACCTCTACAAAGATGAAAATGAATAGCACTATATCCGAGATGTGGCAGGCCTGCAGCCTGCGGCTTGCCACCTGCACACTGCTGCTGGGCCTCAGCGCCGGTGTGAGCTACGCACAGACCGACGACGAGGAGGAAGACCCGCTGGCAGCCCTGAAGCGCCCCGAGAGCGCCAAGCTGGCAGCACCCAAGTATGCCACGGTGGAGCTGACAGGCACCGTGATAGACCAGCACACGGGCAAGCCCCTGCCCGGCGTGCAGCTGCAGGCCCTGGGCTACGAGCGCTACACGGCCATGACCGAAGATGACGGCTCGTTCACCATCAAGGTGCCCACCTTCGCCACCGCACTCTATGTGCACGCCCCGCAGTACACGCCGCAGCAGGTGGCCGTCAAGGCGGGCGACGCCACGCAGACCATCTGCATCAAGATGCTGGCCGACAAGTTCCGCCCCATGTACGGCAAGGACATCACCTACACCGCACAGCGCAGCACCACCATCGACCGCTTCGGCATAACCATCGAGAACGAGCTGGCAGCCGAGCTGGGCGCCGACATGCGCTCCGTCACCCGCTCGGCCCTGGCCGAGGGCGGTGCAGCGATGTTCATACGCGGCCTGAGCAGCCTGACATGCGACGCACAGCCCCTCGTCGTCATCGACGGCATCGAGCAGGACATGCAGCGCACACGGCAGTCGCTGCACGACGGACAGTTCAACAACCTGCTGGCAAACATATCGCCCGACGACATCGAGAAGGTGACCGTGCTCAAGAACGCAACCGCCCTCTACGGCGCACGCGGCGCTGCCGGCGTCATACTCATCGAGACCAAGCGCGGCCACTCGATGGCCACACGCATCGACGCCAACGTGGGCGTGGGCTTCCAGCTGCTGCCGAAGCTGCCCACCATGATGAACGCACAGCAGTATCGCATCTATGCCTCTGAGATGCTCGGCACCGTCAGCAACATACAGGACAAGGACATCAACTTCCACTTCCTGAACGACGACCCCGCCGGCTACTACTACCACACCTACCACAACGACACCAACTGGAAGGACGAGGTCTATCGCAAGGCGCTGACCCAGAACTACAGCATCAACGTGCAGGGCGGCGACGACATAGGTATGTACAACCTGTCCGTGGGCTACGTCAAGGCGCAGAACACGGTCAAGGAGAGCGACTTCGACCGTCTGAACGTGCGCTTCAACACCGACATCAAGCTGACCTGGTTCCTGAGCACCAAGTTTGACATCGCCCTGTCGCGCACCAACAGCAAGCTCTTCGACGACGGCCTGCCGGCCGACCTGAACGCCGGAACCGTCACCTCGCCCACGGCCCTGGCCCTGATCAAGGCACCCATCGTCAGCCCCTACCAGTATAACAAGCTCATCAACGGCGGACAGGGAGGCTTCACCTCGCTGCTGTCGGGCTACGACGAGATCTTCTCGCAGCTGGGCAACCAGTACTCGCTGGCCAACCCCGTGGCCATACTCGAGAATGGCACCGGCGACAACAAGAACAAGGCCGAGAACACATACTTCACCGTGCGCCTGGCACCGACGCTCGAGCTGAGCAACTATTTCAAGCTCTCGGCCGACCTGAGCTACTCGCTCAACCGCATGGCGCAGCGCTACTACCGCCCCTACGAGGGTGTGCCGCCGTTCCAGGTGTCGCAGAAGGGCCGCGTGACCAGCATGACGGGCTCGATGTTCGTCAAGGAGCAAAACTTCATGGGCAAGATACAGCTCGACTGGGCCCGGCAGTTCGGCGCCTCTACATGGCACGCATACATAGGCGGACGCTACAACCGCTTCTCCTACGACAACAGCGACCTCTCGACCGAATATACCAGCAGCACGAGCGATAAGAACCCGGCCCTGAGCACCACGGGCTATCCCGGCGTGGAGGGCATCAACGACGTGTGGAAGAACATACAGTGGTATGCCAACGTCGACTACAACTTCAAGAACCGCTACCTCCTGACCGCGTCAGTGCTGGCCGAGGCCAACTCGCGCTTCGGCGAGAACGCCGACGGCATGAAGGTGGCCGGCGTGAAGTGGGCCCTCTTCCCCAGCGTGCAGGCAGGCTGGGTGCTGACCAACGAGAGCTGGTTCCCGAAGATGCGCGGCGTGGATTACCTGCGCCTCAACGCCGGCTGGGACATGAGCGGCAACGACGGCATCTCTAACTATGCCGCACGCACCAGCTTCACCACCGTCAAGCTGGGCACCAAGGCCACAGGCATACAACTGACCAACATAGGCAACGACAAGGTCAGGTGGGAGACAACCACCAAGTGGAACGTAGGCATGGAGGGCAACTTCATCAACAACCGCCTCAGCCTCACGGTCGATTACTTTATCCACAACACGCGCGACCTGCTGACGCTCAAGACGTTCTCCAACCCCATCGGCGGCATCAACCGCTACTGGAGCAACGGCGGCAAGCTGCAGAACCAGGGCTTCGAGGTGGCCTTCAGCTTCAAGCCCGTGGCCACACGCCACTGGTTCGTGGAGATGGGTGCCAGCGTGGGCCACTATGTCAACAAGGTCAAGGAGCTGCCCGACGGACAGACCCTCGCCGGCGGCATGTATGGCACCGTGAGCAGCATCTACGGCCAGGACAACATCGTCACCGCCGTGGGAAGCCCCGTGGCCATGTTCTATGGCTACAAGACCGAGGGCGTGTTCGCCTCCGATGCCGAGGCACTGGCAGCCGGCAACGGCGGCTACCTCTACGTCGAGGACAATGCCGGCCAGCGCTACAGCTTCAAGGCCGGCGACGTCCACTTCTCTGACCTGAACGGCGACGGAAAGATTGACGACGGCGACAAGATCATCATCGGCAATCCCAATCCAGACATCTATGGCAACATCTTCATCAACGCCGGATGGAAGCGCCTGACGCTGAATGTCGGCCTGAACTACTCACTGGGCAACGACATCTACAACTACCAGCGCTCCGTGCTCAACAGCGGCAGCAACTTCTTCAACCAGCAGGTGGCCAGCACCGGACGCTGGCGCTACGAGGGCCAGCAGGCCGAGCTGCCGCGTGCCGCCTTCGGCGACCCGATGGGCAACAACCGCTTCAGCGACCGCTGGATAGAAGACGGTTCCTACCTGCGGCTGAAGAGCGTGCGTCTGGACTACCAGATACCCATACCCGAGTCGTGGACCAGCTGGCTGCAGGGCATCTCTGTCTGGGCCGAGGCCCAGAACCTGCTCACCCTCACCAAGTACACCGGCTGCGACCCCGAGACATCAGTGGGCAACAGCGTGCTCTATCAGGGCATCGACGCCGGACTGCTGCCGCAGAGCCGAGCCTTCATGGCCGGACTAAAGATTAACCTCTAATGTGTGACCGTTACAAATGACCATTATGAAAAAGATATTTCTTGCACTGGCTGTCGCTACGGGGCTCTTCACAGCCACCAGCTGCGAAGACATGCTCGAGAGCGACAGCACACGCCAGGCTTTCGAGCCGGAGCTGAACGCCAAGACCGACTCCGTGTTCTACGCCTTCGGTATCATGCAGGCCATGCAGCAGCTGGCCGACCAGTATGTCTTCCTCGGCGAGATGCGCGGCGACCTGGTGGCCACCACCCAATACACCGACAACAACCTGCGGCAGCTGGCCGACTTCTCGGCCTCGGCCACCAACAAGTACGACTCGGCCTACGTCTTCTACCGCGTCATCAACAACTGCAACTACTATATAGCCCACCGCGACACCACGCTCTACACCGGCGCCACCAACGTGACGCTCAAGGAGTATGCCGCAGTCAAGGCCATACGCGCCTGGGCCTACCTGCAGCTGGGCCGCAACTACGAGCGGGTGCCCTTCTTCACCGAGCCTCTGACAAAGATCTCGCAGATAGACGACAACACCTATCCCCGCTACACCCTGCAGCAGATGGTGCCGCTGCTGGCCGACGACCTGGAGCCCTTCAGCGGATATGTAGTGCCCGACTACGGCCTGCGCTCCATAGAGATGGGCTCGTCGAACAGCGCCGGCAGCAAGTCGGCTTTCCCTGACCTGTGCTTCGTGCCGGTCGATGTGGTCCTGGGCGAGCTCTATCTTGAGGCCAACGACTATGCGGCGGCTGCCCGCCACTTCATCACCTTCCTGACACGCAAGGAGACGCTGGGACAGTCGAACAAGTCATACTATGCCGAAGATGTCGTGATAGGCGGACGAGCCTCAATGCAACAGGGCTTCTACAACGTCTCTACGCGCCCGTCTGACTATGACCAGGGCAACGAGTTCAAGATTGCAAACAAGTGGAACCAGATCTTTGGCAACAGCAGCACGCAAGACATCGTGACCTACATACCCATGGCCGTCAACTATGTCAACGGCGTGACCACCAGCGTGCCGCGGGCTTTCGGCTACGACTACTACTCTACGAGCGCCGAACTGACTGAAACCAGCACCACGGCCCGCAACCGCCGCTATCTGGACGAGGTGCAGATCGCGCCCAGCCAGTCGTTCTACGATGTGAGCGACGCACAGAGCTACCACTACTACTCCGTCGTGAGCGGCGGCATACCCAAGACCACGGTCAACAGCGTCAAGTGGGGCGACATGCGCGTGCTGAACTCTGTGCAGACATATACCGACGGCGACAGCACACTGTTGTGGATCTACAAGTACAACCGCAATGCCAACATTCTGCTCTACCGCAACAGCACCGTGCTGCTCATGCTGGCCGAGGCTTACAACCGCATGGGCTATCCGCGACTGGCCTTCGCCATACTGAAGGAGGGCATCAGCGCCTATCTCATCAGCGACCGCTGCACCTATCTGACCCAGGCCGACAAGGACATGCTGCGCCAGCAGCTGCTGGCACCGGCCAGCCTGGCGGCCTTCGAGCAGACGGGCTTCTGCGGCATACACACCCACGGAGCCGGCGAGACGCGTAGCTTCAACGGCAGCAACGACATTCTGAACAGCCCATACATGCCAGACACCATCATCGGACTGAAGATGAAGGAGGTGGCCGCAAGCTACACCGTAGCGGTGGGCAACACACTTGCCGACAGCATCAACGCCATGGAGGACCTGCTCTGCGACGAGTATGCACTGGAGCTGGCCTGGGAGGGCCGCCGCTACTACGACCTGATGCGGCTGGCCAACCACAAGAACGCCGACACGCTCTACGGAGCCAACTTCGGCAGCATCTGGATGGCCCGCAAGCTCGACTACAAGCAGCCGACAAAAGACCTGACAAACAAGCAGAACTGGTATCTGCCTTTCAACTAAACGGAGCTCTTTCTCTTTATGAAACACATCCTTCTATCCACAATACTGGCATGGGCAACCATGCCAGTATTCGTTAACGCCCAGGCCTACGATGCCGCAACGGGCGCTTCGCCCCGTCAGGACACACGCCAGCAGCGTGCGCCCCGCCAGGGCCGCGACGCACAAGCTCGCCAGGGCCGCGACCGTCAGGGTCTCAACTCTCAGCAGCGCGGGGGGCGCGCCCGTGGCGAGCGCCCGGCCGCCTACGAGCGCTACACGGCCCAGCTGCCCTTCGCCATGCCCGCGCTCAAGGCACCGCAGATACCGCAGAGGCGCGTCGTGCTGACCGACTTCGGTGCTGACCCCACCGGCCAGCAGCTCTCTACCGACGCCTTCGCCAAAGCCATCGACCAGCTGGCCACGCAGGGCGGCGGCCACCTGGTGGTGCCGCAGGGCGTATGGCTGACGGGGCCCATCGTGCTCAAGTCGAACATCGACCTGCACCTCGAGGCCGGCGCCGTCATACAGTTTGCGGCCGACGAGAGCCTCTACCCCGTCATCGACGTGTCGTTCGAGGGCCTCGACACCCGCCGCTGCCAGTCGCCGCTGTCGGCATACAAGGCCGAGAACATCAGCATCAGCGGCCAAGGTGTCATCGACGGCAACGGACAATACTGGCGCCCCGTGAAGCGGCAGAAGGTGACCGAGGGCCACTGGAAACGTCTGCTCGACATACCCGGCAGTCAGGAGATGAAGAAAGGCTACTGGGTGCCCAGCGCCGGCTATGCCAAGGGCGAGCGCCTGGCTAACATGAACGTGCCCGAGGGACTGACCACCGACGACGACTGGAACAGCATCAAACGCTTCCTGCGACCGGTGATGGTCAGCCTGGTCGGCTGCAAGAACGTGCTGCTGCAGGGTGTCATCTTCCAGAACTCGCCAGCCTGGAACCTTCACCCGCTGATGTGCGAGAACATCATCATCGACGACGTGCTGGTGCGCAATCCCGACTATGCGCAGAACGGCGACGCCCTGGACCTCGAGTCGTGTAAGAACGCGCTGGTGGTCAACAGCCGCTTCGACGCCGGCGACGACGGCATCTGCATCAAGAGCGGCAAGGATGCCGACGGCCGCCGGCGCGCCATGCCCTGCGAGAACGTGGTGGTGTCTGGCTGCACCGTCTTTGCCGGCCACGGTGGCTTCGTCGTGGGCTCGGAGATGAGCGGCGGCGTGAAGAACATCAAGGTGAGCAACTGCCAGTTTGTGGGCACCGACGTGGGCCTGCGCTTCAAGAGCACACGCGGACGCGGCGGCGTGGTCGAGGGCATCTGGATAGACAACGTCACGATGGCCGACATTGTTAACGACGCCATCATCTTCAACCTCTACTACGGCGGCAAGTCGGTGGCCGAGCAGGTGGCCGACGGCGACAAGCCCGACACCGATAAAGCCTATCCCGTCGATGAGACGACACCCGAGTTCCGCGACATACACATCAGCAACGTGCGCTGCTCAAACGCCGGACGCGCCATGCTGTTCAACGGACTGCCCGAGAAGCCCATCGACGGCATTCACCTGAACAACATCTGGATCAGGGCGAAGAAGGGGGCCGAGTTCACCAACTGCAAGGGCGTGGAGCGAAACAACGTCAACATCTCCGTGCAATGAGCCGCCGTGACTCTCCCACCCCATCTCTCAACAACATGTTATACCATATAATAACATCAGTGGTACGAATGAAACGTTTTCTTTTCACGCTCACGCTCGCGGCCTGCAGCCTGACGTCGTGGGCCGCCGACGCGTTCGACAATCCTGACACCATCGTCGTGGCACGCGACGGCACCGGCCAGTTTCGCAACGTGGCCGAAGCCATCGAGGTGTGTCGCGCCTTCATGGACTACCATAAGGTCATCTTCATCAAGCGCGGCATCTACAAGGAGAAGCTCGTCATACCGCAGCATCTGCGCAACATAGAACTGGTGGGCGAGAGCCGCGACGAGACCGTCATCACCTGGGACGACCACGCCGCCATCGTCCTGCCCGCCACGGGTAAGGGCATGGGCACATTCCGCACCTACACGCTGCGCATCGATGCCAACGACGTGACGCTGAAGAACCTGACCGTTGAGAACAACGCGGCCCGTCTGGGTCAGGCGGTGGCCCTGTTCACCACGGGCGACAGGCTGATGTTCGTCGGCTGCCGCTTCCTGGGCAATCAGGACACCGTCTATACCGGTCAGGAGAACACGCGCCAGCTGTTCACCGACTGCTATATCGAAGGCACCACCGACTTCATCTTCGGTCCCAGCACGGCGTGGTTCGAGGGCTGCGAGATCCACAGCAAGGCCGACTCGTACATCACAGCCGCCAGTACGCCGGCCGCGATGCGCCACGGCTATGTGTTCCACCGGTGCCGTCTGACGGCTGCCGAGGGTGTCACGCGCGTCTATCTCGGCCGGCCGTGGCGCGACTATGGCTCGACGCTCTTCACCGAGTGTGAGCTGGGCGCACACATTCGTCCCGAGGGCTGGCACCACTGGCAGCCACAGCGCGAGCGCACAGCCCGCTACATGGAGTATGGCAACACCGGCCCCGGAGCCGACACCAGCCAGCGCGTAGGCTGGAGCCGACAGCTCGGCAAGAAGGAGGCTGCCGCCATAACCATGCAGGCGGTCTTCACCCTGGGCGACACATGGAAGCCTGCACTTTAACGAGAAAAGCTACCGCACAGCGTTCTGCGGTAGCTTTTTTTATCGGAGTAATCTGAGTATTCAGAGTATTCAGAATAATCTGAGTATTCAGAGTAATCTGAGTATTCAGAATAATCAGAACAATCAGATCGCTCAGCCCTTCTCGGGCAGCGCCGGATACTTTCTTGTCCAGCCGTCCCACCGGAGGCGCATGACACCAAAGAAGGCCTCGCTGAAGATGCCGCCGCTCATCTTGCTCGTGCCCTCGCGACGGTTGACGAAGATGACGGGCACCTCCTTGATCCTGAACCCAATCTTGTAGGCCGTGAACTTCATCTCTATCTGGAAGGCATAGCCCTTGAAGCGAATCTTGTCCAGCTCAATGGTCTGCAGCACACGACGACGGTAGCACTTGAAGCCCGCCGTGGTGTCGTTGACGGGGAAGCCCGTGATGAAGCGCACATACTTTGAGGCGAAATAGGACATCAGCACCCTGCCCATAGGCCAGTTGACCACGTTGACGCCGCTGACGTAGCGCGAGCCGATGGCCACGTCGTAGCCCTCGTCGGCACAGGCGCTGTAGAGGCGCGGCAGGTCATGCGGGTCGTGGCTGAAGTCGGCATCCATCTCGAACACATACTGATAGTCGCGCTCCAGCGCCCAGCGGAAGCCACGTATGTATGCCGTTCCAAGCCCCAGCTTGCCCTGACGCTCTACCAGGAAGAGGCGGTCGGCAAACTCAGTCTGCTGCAGCCGCTTCACTATCTGCGCCGTGCCGTCGGGCGAGCCGTCGTCGATGACGAGTATGTGGAAAGCCTTCTCAAGCGCGAACACGGCCCGTATGATGTTCTCGATGTTTTCCTTCTCGTTGTATGTGGGTATGATAACGATGCTGTCGCTTTGTTTCATGCTGTGCTGAATATGTCGATGTTCGGGGCTTACTGTCCTTTGGGATGCGACGCGCCTCACGTCGCCTCCTGCTTGTTCGCTTCTATATAACTAATGGTTATTTCATCGCTTTGCACTGGTACGCGGGTGTCTCACCCGCGGCTGCCGCAGGTGAGACACCTGCGTACCGGTAGTTCGCTGCAAAAGTAGTGAATAATCTTGAAACATGGAAACAAACGGCGCAAAACATTTTGCGATGTTGTTTTTTTTAACTACTTTTGCCGCGTTTACATACTTATTAAATTCTCCCCAAGCACTATGAAAGAGTCTGTAACCCTTCTTGACAAGACGTTTGTGCCCTTCATGCCCGAGGCCCAGATCAAGTCGCGCGTGGCCGAGGTTGCCCGTCAGATAAGCAGCGACATGGCCGGACGCAACCCGCTGTTGCTGGCCGTGCTGAACGGTGCCTTCATCTTTGCGGCCGACCTAATGCGCGAGATGACCATACCGTGCGAGATCTCCTTTGTGAAGCTGGCCTCATATCAGGGCACAGCCAGCACGGGCAAGGTGAAAGAGGTGATAGGTATCAACGAGGATCTGACAGACCGCCACATCGTCATCGTGGAGGACATCGTCGAGAGTGGCCGCACCATGCAGCGCATGGTGGAGCAGATAGGCACGCGCCACCCCGCCAGCGTCAGCATCTGCTCGCTGCTGGTCAAGCCCGACCGCCTGCAGGATACCGTTCAGGTGCGCTACCCCTGCTTCTCCATACCCAACGATTTCATCGTGGGCTATGGCCTGGACTACGACCAGCAGGGCCGCGGGCTGAAAGACATCTATGTGCTCGACGCTTAGCGCCGCAGACATCCACACGCCCGGCGTGCTTAGCGCCCGCCAGGCCTACACACTCCCCGACGCATAGCCCCCACGCCCCCTTGTTCTTCCACCGCCTGATAGACCTGATGTCGCCACGCGAGTGCGTGGTGTGTGGCTGTCGCCTGTCGGCCACGGAAGAGCATGTCTGCCTGTCGTGTCAGATGGTGTTGCCCTACACCGGTCTGCACCGTCATGCCACGGACAACATCATGGTGCGACACTTCTTCGGCCAGTTTCCTGTGGAGCGCGCCGCCGCGCTGCTGCGCTTTGTGCCCCACACCCCTCCGGCGCGGCTGATCTATGCCATCAAGTATGGCGACGGTCGCGAGCTGGCCGTGTGGTTAGGCCGGTGGATGGCGGCAGCCTGCGGTTCCGACTTCTTCAGCGGCATCGATGCCATAGCGTATGTGCCGCTCACGCCGGCACGCGAGCGCTGGCGCGGCTACAACCAGTGCCGCCTGCTGGCCCGCGGCATAGGGCAGCAGACGGGGCTGCCCGTGGCCGACGGCCTGCTCCGGCGCAACAGCTTCGACGGCAGCCAGACCCAGCGGCGACACTCTGAGCGCATGGAAGCCGTCGATACAGTCTTCTGCCTGCAGCCCGCCGCCAGGCTCAGCGGCCGCCACCTGCTGCTGACAGACGACGTGATGACCACCGGCGCCACGCTCATCGCCTGCGGCCGCGAGCTGGCCAAGAGCGGCTGCAGCAGCGTCAGCGTGCTCACACTGGGGCTGACCGGCAGATGGTGAGACAAGAGAGCCGGAAGCCGAAAAATGTCAGTGCGCGGCATACTGTTTTTCTGTCAAACATTTGGCCGTTTCGCGACAAAGTTGTAACTTTGCAGGCAGAAAAAAGCTATTTTCTCAACGCAAACACAAAGAGAACTCCAATGGGTGGTTTTTTTGGCACTATTCAGACGCGC
Source organism: Prevotella sp. (assembly GCA_024680755.1). Taxonomy (GTDB): domain Bacteria; phylum Bacteroidota; class Bacteroidia; order Bacteroidales; family Bacteroidaceae; genus Prevotella. Next base: position 35,341 of record JAILBT010000030.1, read on the forward strand.
GACTGCGTGAACGACCTGTTCTACGGTACTGACTACAACTCACACTTAGGCACGCGCCGCGCGGGCCTCGTTACCTTCGACGAGCAGAAAGGTTTTTCGCGCAAGATTCATGCGCTGGAGCATGACTATTTCCGCAGCAGGTTTGAAAACGAGTTAGACGAGTTTGTGGGCTGTCAGGGTTTGGGTGTCATCAGCGACACAGACCCGCAGCCCATTATCGTTAACTCACATCTGGGCCGTTACGCCGTCGTGACCGTGGCTCATATCAACAACCTGCGCCAGATAGCCGACGAGCTTCTGGCCGAGAAGATGCACCTGAGCGAGCTGTCGGCCAACAACATCAATCCCACCGAGGTGGTTGCGCTGATCATCAATATGGGCAGCAGCTTCCGCGAGGGCATCAACCTGGTGTTTCGCAAGGTGCGCGGCTCGTGCTCCATGCTTGTGCTGACCGAGCACGGCCTCTTAGCCGCACGCGACGCCCTGGGCCGCACGCCGATAGTGCTGGGCCGCAAGGACGAGGGCTGGGCCGCCAGCTCGGAGACAACCAGCTTCCCCAACCTGGGCTTCCAGCAGGTGCGCGACCTGGGACCGGGCGAGATAGTGCGCATCACAGCCCAAGGCACCGAGGTGGTTCAGCCGCCGTTCAAGCGCGAGCAGATATGTTCCTTCCTGTGGGTCTATTACGGTTTCCCGGCCAGCTGCTACGATGGCATCAACGCCGAGGCCGTGCGCGAGAAGAACGGTCGTCTGATGGGCGAGAAGGACATGGAGACCGACTCCGACCTGGTATGCGGCATACCCGACAGCGGCGTGGGCATGGCGCTGGGCTATGCCGAGGGCCGCGGCGTGCCCTACAAGCGTGCGGTGCTGAAATACACGCCCACATGGCCACGCTCGTTCACGCCCACCAATCAGGAGCGCCGCCGCCTGGTGGCCAAGATGAAGCTCATACCCAACAAGGCCATACTCGAGGGCAAGCGTGTCGTGTTCTGCGACGACAGCATTGTGCGCGGCACGCAGCTGCGCGACAACGTGAAAGAGTTTTTCGACAACGGCGCCGCCGAGGTGCATGTGCGCATATCGTGTCCGCCGCTGGTCTATGGCTGCCCCTTCATAGGCTTCACCTCGTCGAAGAGCGACATGGAGCTGCTGGCGCGGCAGATAATAAAGGATTTCGAGGGCGACGACCAAAAGAACCTGGAGCGCTACTCAGAGACCGACTCGCCCGAGTATCAGCGTCTGGTGAAGGAGATGGCCAGGCGTCTGGGCCTCTCGTCGCTCAAGTTTGCGCGCATAGAAGACCTGGTGGAGAGCATAGGGCTGGAGAAGCGCCAGCTGTGCACCCACTGCTTCGACGGCAGCTCTTACGACCAGGCCAACGACGAGGGCGACTTCTTCGGCTGACAGTGAATGAGTATTAGAGCCTGTCATCAGGTTTCAGCAATTGCACACCAGCGAGATAAACAAAGATAATTCAAGTTTCGCAAACATGAATGTACCGTGCACAAACGCCCTGAAAGGGCGTGCCTTTCGGAGTTTGCGAAACTTGAATAAAGATAAGGAACTGACATTAAATAAAGTTTGCATTTGAGCTTTAATTCGCGTAATTAACTTTAATTCGCGTAATTCGTGTAATTCGTCTTAATTCGTTGTCTAAAAAGAATGATTGTAAACTTTTTATAGTACCAGTTCCTGATTTGTCTGTCTCGCTGGTGTTTTTTCATTAGGCTGTTGTGTATATTGAAAAGAACAAGCTTGTGTCAATCCAAGCGCACAGCACGGGCAGTTCTCCAGTCACAGCAGCTGCGGCAGCTCATACAGGTGCAGCGAGTTGCTGCCCTTGATTAGTATCAGCCGTCCCTCGGGCTTGTGGTCAGTCAGCCAGCGGCGTGCCTCGTCGGTGTCGCGACAGACTGTCACGTCTTGCGGCAGCTGCCGTCCGTCGGCCTGTTTCCCACTGTCGGTCGGGCCAGCGGGCAGTTCGGCCAACGCCTCGGCAAACTCGTGCCCTATTAATATTATATGTGTGATGTCGGTCTGCGCCAGCAGGCTTATGACACGTCGGTGCTCGCTGCGGCTCTCGCTGCCCAGCTCGTTCATCTGTCCCAGTATGGCCATCTTGGGCAGGTCAGACTTCATGTTTTTCAGCGTTTCAATGGCCTTTTCCATCGACGACGGGTTGGCATTGTATGCATCGACCACGAGCGTGTTAGTGTCTGTCTTTACCAGCTGCGAGCGGCTGTTGGTGGGCTGGTAGCTTCTCAGCGCGTCGCTGATGTCGCTCATCCACACGTCGAAATAGCAGCCCACGGCCACTGCCGCCAGCACGTTGTTGACGTTGTAGTCGCCCACCAGCTGCGTCTGCACGCCTTCGCCTATGGTCATCCAAGGTTCCTTGACGTAGAACCAGATCAGACCGAGACGTGGCCCACAGAAATATTCGTTGGTATATACCCTCAGTTTGGCACGTTTGCCCTTGAGCCACTCTTCGTATGTCGGCGGTACGCCGTAGGTGAAGCGTTTCTCCTTGCTTTGCGGTATATTGCGCTCGTCGGCCATCGAGCGTAGCTGTTCATCGGCATCGTTGAGGAAGACCATCCCGTCGTGTGCGGCCAGGTAGTCGTAGAGCTCGCCCTTGGTGCGGCACACGCCCTCAAACGAGCCGAAGCCCTCCAGATGTGCGCGTCCCACGTTGGTGATGAGACCGCATGTGGGTTCGGCCGTCTCCACCAGTGTCTTGATGTCGCCCGGGTGTGAGGCTCCCATCTCCACCACGGCTATCTGGTGTTCGGGCGTGAGGCGCAGCAGCGTCTTCGGCACGCCGATGTCGTTGTTCAGGTTGCCTTCGGTGTACAGCACACGATATTTCTTGCTCAGCACGGCAGCCACCAGCTCCTTGGTGGTGGTCTTGCCGTTGGTGCCCGTTATGGCCAGCACGGGTATGTCGAACTGTCGGCGGTGGTGGCGTGCCAGCTGCTTCAGCGTTTGCAGGGTGTCGTCAACCACGATGATACGTTCGCGCAGCTCGTCGGGCGCTGTCTGCCTGACGCTCTCGTCGCTGACGATGGCTATGGCGCAGCCCTGCTCAAGGGACTTGACGGCATACTGGTTGCCGTCGAAGTGCTGGCCGCGCAGCGCCAGGAAGGTGCTGCCCTCAGGACAGTCGCGGCTGTCGGTGGTCAGCGGCTGGTGCTGCCGGTAGAGGTCATAAAGCTCGGTGATGTCTTTCATTTTTTAGGTATTAGGTGTAATTCGTGTAATTCGTTTTAATTCTTTGTCCTAAAAAAAGATTGTAAACTTTATATAGTACCAGTTCCTTATTCCACCTTCTGCCCATTGACAACAACTCTGTCCAGCACGAGCGCCTCTATGGGTCTCTCGCTGAAGGCGGGCCGTTTGGCGCGGTCCGTCACGTCTATGTTGCGGAAGGTGAAGTCCGTCAGCCGGTACTTGTCCGAGCCTCCCACGTCGAAGAAATTCTTGCAGTCCATCCGTATGTTCGCGATGGTGATGTTGTTGCAGAGTGAGAGCGGCATGTCGTCGCGCTGTTCGGGTTTGAAGAACTGTGTCCAGGGCCTCACCACGAGGAACGAGCCACATGTGCCGCGCATGTCCTCGACGCTGACATACTCATAGTGTTGCGGCGTGTCGGGTCGCATCTTCAGCCAGAGCACGCGCGAGGCATCGTCCACCTGGCAGTGCCTGAGCACCACGTTGCGGTCGTCGAGGCTCTCCGAGCCCAGCGTCAGACAACCGTGCACGAAGCCATAGTGGCAGCGTTCCACCAGAATGTTGCGACACGGCCCGTTGTCGGGGTTCTTGTCGGCCCATGTGCCCTTTCCCCCCTTGAGCACCACGGCATCGTCGTTGACCGAGATGTCGCAGCCGTATATCAGCACGTCGTGGCACACGTCCAGGTCGATGGCGTCGCTCGACGGTGCTTTGGCGTCCTGCGGCTCGTGGGGCGCGTAGATGGTGGCATAGAGGTAGCGCACATGGTCGCAGCGGTAGAGGTGGTTGGTCCAGAAGGGCGAGTTGATGAGGCTCACGTCCTGCACGGTCACGTTGCTCGAGTTGCTGATATACACCAGTCGCGGGCGCATTGCCTCAAGGTTGGTGCACTGGCGGTTATACTGTCGTCTGATCCAGAACTCCTCCCAGTAGGCACGTCCGTTGCCGTTGATGGTTCCCGGCCCGGCAATGGTGAAGCCGTTGCAGCCGTCGGCGTTTACCAGAGCGGCAAAATACTGTAGCGTCTGTCCCTCCATGCGGGTCTTCACCACGGGGAAGTGTTTTATGCGGTCCGAGCCTTTCAGCACACCTCCCCTGTCTATATACAGATGTGTGCCGGGACGGAAGAAGAGCGCTCCGCTGAGGAAGGTGCCTTGCGGTATGACCACCACGCCTCCGCCCTCGCCGGCCGCGCGGTCGATGACGGCCTGCAGCTGCTGTGTCTGCACGATGTTGCTGTCGCGGCTCACGCCGTAGTCGGTCACCACATAGCGCCGGCCGAGCGTGTCGGTGCTGACGCGCGCCGTGTCGCTGAAGAATGATGCCATCACGGTGCCGTCGGGCCATGTGGGTTGCGGCGCGGCTTTCTTCTTGCTGCGGGCACCGGCACACACGGCCAGCACCATCATCAGCGTCAGTAGGGTTGTTCGTTTCATAGCTGTATATGTTTGGGGGTTTGGGGGTTTAGTGGTTTGGTTGTTTAGTGGCTTAGTGGCTTAGTGGCTGGTTTGTTTATAGAATTCTTCCATCACGGCATAGCCCGCGGCGGTGGGGTGCACACCGTCGCGTGTGTATGCCGGGTTGAGCGAGCGTCGGTCTGGCGCAAGCATGGCGGCGTGGTAGTCGATGTATGCCAGTCCCTCCTTGTCGGCATAGGCCCGGATGCGCCGGTTCAGGCTTTCGATTTTCTCCGGCGCGTCGGTCACGGCGCGGTTCCAGCGGAAGCCGGCAGCCGGCAGCACCGATGTCAGCACCACATTAATATTATAGTGTCGGGCCTGTTCAGCCATAAGCCTGATGTTGCTGAAGGTGGCCTGCTCGTCATACGGGCCGGTGTTCTCGGCAATGTCGTTGATGCCGGCGTTGATGACCACCGCCTGCGGTCTGAGCGCTATCACGTCCTGTGCGAAGCGCAGCACCATCTGCATGGTGGTCTGCCCGGAGATGCCGCGTCCCACGAAGCCGTTGTCAGCGAAAAAGCGTGGCCGCATCGTTGCCCAGCTGTCGGTGATGCTGTTGCCCATGAACACCACGCGTCGGCGCTCGGCAGGCAGGGCGGCCACGCTGTCGTTCTGCCGTGCATAGCGTCCGAGCGAGGCCCAGTCGGCCGTGGTATCCTGCGCCCGGGCCGCAGCGGTCAGTGCGGCCAGCAGGCTGGCCAAGAGTAGTCGCTTCATAGATGTATGGTTATTGTCTGTGTGTGGAGAAAAATCGTGATTATTCGTTTCAATTCGTTGCCTTAAAAAATTCGTGTAATTCGTTTCAATTCGTTGTCAAAAAAAACAGTACCTAAGCTTATTCGTAGTCGTCGATGACGGCATTGACGAAATCGACCATCGGTCGTGCCGTCTCGAAGATGGGCATCATTCGTTCCAGCCACTTGTCGCCCTCGAAGAAGCTGTCCGCCACATGATGCCATGCGCAGAAGTCCTTCATCCGCAGGTATGGAGCGAGTGCATCGGGTGCGTCGTAGCCCTGCGGCGTTTTCTTCAGCATGTTGAGTCCGAAGCCGCGGGGTGAGTCCCAGTTGCCCTCGCCCGGCCGTCCGAAGAGCCTGACGAAGTCTGGTGCCTCGACCGTACTTAGCCACAGCTCGGCCTGCCCGGCCATTTCCGTCCTGCAGGCGTTGAGCACGTTGTTTGGCAGCCAGTAGTTGCCGGCCGACAGCAGGCAGTGGCCGGGCTCGAGGTGCAGGTAGTAGCCGCCGTGCATGGCTTTCTTGCCGTGGGCGGCAATGTACATGCCGATATGGTTCTTGTATGGCGACTTGTCGGGCGAGAAGCGCGTGTCGCGGTAGAAGCGGTAGGTCACGTCTTTCACGCCCAGATGCGAGAGCGAGGGGTCCATTGCCGACAGGCGCGCTATGGCCCGCACGGCACCCTGCTCGAAGTCAGCCTTCACTGCCTCGTATTCGTCGCGGTGGGCCTGGAACCAGGGGCGGTTGTTGTTGGCCGTCACGTCTTTCAGAAACTGTATGATTCGTTGTGCTTGCATTGTCCGTCTGTTTTCTTTGTCCGTGGGTGGTTAATCGGTGCAAAGTTACAACTTTTCTCCTACATTCTGCATCAACTCGTACAAATTATTTATCACTGCCATGCAGCGCCTCCGAATCATAATACCAAAACAAATTCAGCCTTGACGAGAGAGAGTTTTTTGCGGCAACGGCCACAAAAAATTTGGCGGTGTGCTCCGTTTATGTTACTTTTGCAGCCAATTCGGGCTTGCCCTGACGATACTTCATTCTCAACATTCATCAAACATGCGCGTACTGATAGTGAACACGTCCGAGACAGCTGGCGGCGCAGCCGTGGCAGCCCGCCGCTTGCTGGCTGCCCTTCAGCACCACGGTGTCAAGGCCAGTATGCTTGTGCGCGACAAGCAGAGCTCTTCTCCCGCGGTGTTGGCGCTGCCCCATCAGCAGTGGCAGCAGTGGCATTTCCTTTGGGAGCGGCTGCGTATCTGCCTGGCCCTGCACCTGGACCGCACCCATCTGTTCAAGGTCGATACCGCCACGGGCGGCACCGACATCACGCGCCTCGACGAGTTCCGACAGGCCGACATCGTCCACCTGCACTGGGTCAACCAGGGCATGCTGTCGCTCGGCGACATTGCCCGCATAGTGCGCTCGGGCAAGCCCGTGGTGTGGACCATGCACGACGCGTGGCCTGCCACCGGCATCTGCCACCTGACGATGGGCTGTCAGCACTTCAAGAGTCGCTGCGGCCACTGTCCGCTGCTGCCAGGCGGAGGCTCGGCCACAGACCTCTCTGCCCGCACCTGGCGGCGCAAGCAGGCGCTGTATGCCGACAGCGGCATACACTTCGTGGCCTGCAGCCGATGGCTCGAGGGCGAGGCACGACAGAGCGCGCTGCTGGCCCATCAGCACCTGACCAGCATACCCAACCCCATCGACACACGCCTCTACAGCCCCGGCGACGGCAGCGAGCGTCAGCGGCTGGGGCTGCCCGGGGGCAAGCGGCTGCTACTGTTCGTCTCGCAGCGCGTCGATGACATCTACAAAGGCATGGACCAGCTGGCCGAGGCCTGCCGCCTGATGGCCGACAGCCACCCCGACACGCGCCAGACGACGGCCCTGCTCATCATGGGCGGACACGCCGAGCAGGTGGCGGCCACCGGCCGGCTGCCCTACGAGGTCATACCCCTGGGCTATGTCAACGACGAGCGCCGCAAGGTGGACATCTACCGTGCGGCCGATGCCTTCGTGCTGCCGTCGCTGTCAGAGAACCTGCCCAACACCATCATGGAGGCCATGGCCTGCGGCACGCCCGCCGTAGCGTTCCGCGTGGGCGGCATACCGGAGATGGTCGAACACCGGCGCACAGGCTATCTGGCACAGCTGCGCTCGGCCGCCGATCTGGCTGCCGGACTGCACCATGTGCTCTACGAGGCAGACCGACAGGCCATGAGCCGCGCCTGCGTGGCGAAGGTGCAGCACACATGGGGCGAACGGCAGGTGGCACTGCGCTACATCGAGCTGTACAACGAGGCCCTGGCCATGAAACACTATCTCTGACACGCCGCATGTAGCACCAAACCAATGATACGCTTCTCCATCATAACCATTACATACAACGCGGCCCACTGCCTGCAGCGCACGCTGGACAGCGTGCAGCGGCAGACATGGCCCGGCGTGCAGCATGTGATAATCGACGGAGCCTCTGCCGACAGCACGCTGGAGCTGGCCCTGCGGTATAAGTCTGCCAACGACGATGACGGGCTGAGCCACCACGCCGTGGTGGTGAAGAGCGAGCCCGACCGCGGCCTCTACGATGCCATGAACAAGGGGCTGAAGCAGGCCGCGGGCGACTATGTGCTCTTCCTCAACGCGGGCGACACACTGGCCGCCGACGACACGCTCGAGCAGGTGGTGCACCGCTGCCGACTGCAAGAGTTGCCGTCGGAAGAGCTGCCGGCCGTGCTCTACGGACTGACCGACCTGACCGACGACGAGGGACGCGTCACAGGGCCACGACGCTTCAACGCCCGGCTCGAGGCATTAGACGAGCCACTGTCGTGGCGCTCTTTCCGCCACGGCATGCTGGTGTGCCACCAGGCCTTCTTCGCCCGGGCCGACCTGGCACGCGTCACACCCTTCGACCTGCAGTATCGCTACTCGGCCGATGTCGATTGGTGCATACGCCTCATGCGCGAGGCCGAGGCGCAGAGCCTGCCCATAGTGGCCGTGGGCATCACCACCGCACACTACACCCAAGAGGGGCAGACCACACGCCACCACCGCGAGTCGCTCGCCGAGCGCTTCCGCGTCATGCGCCACCACTACGGACTGCCCACAACGCTGGCCATGCACCTGTGGTTCTGCGTGAGAAAACATTAAACATTATACATTAAACATTATACATTAAACATTATACATTATACATTAAACATTATACATTAAACATTATACATTATACATTATACATTATACATTCATTAGAAAAGC